>LADQ01000274.1 GCA_000961635.1 Hoeflea sp. BRH_c9
GACCGCATCGGCGACGGCGCGAATGGCCTCCAGCGCCACCGGCGTCCGCAGCGTGATCTCGATGGCCTTGAGCCCGCCGGCGACAAGCGCACGCGCCAGCGGCACCGCATGGGCGAGATCCCTGATGACAAGCACGGGCACCACAGGCTGCAATTTCAAAATGGAAATGAGGGCTTGGGTCTTGTCGGCCATGGCGCTGGTCCTTCTGCGTCATCAATTGGAGCGCCCGCAATAGCCTTTCGTCTCAGGATTGTCCATGTCGCCGCAGCTGCGCGGGTTCAGCTGTGGCAGACTGCCCGATTGCCTGAAACGCGCGGACGCGCTATTGCGGCGAGCATGAAGACACCTGAAAAAGCCCCTGCCCCGAACCAGCCGGTCATTGTTGCCGCGCTCTATCATTTTGCCCGACTTTCCGGTCATGAGCAGCTGCAGCAGCCCCTGGCGGACCTGTGTCATGAAATGGGCGTGCGCGGCACCTTGCTGCTGGCGCGGGAGGGGATCAACGGAACCATTGCCGGTTCGCGCGCGGCGATCGACGCCGTGCTTGCCCATCTTCATGCGATCCCCGGTCTTGAGGCGTTGGAGCACAAGGAAAGCAGCGCCCACAAGATGCCGTTCCGGCGCATGAAAGTCCGCCTGAAGAACGAGATCGTCACCATGGGCGTGGCTGACATCGACCCGCTTGACGGCGTTGGCGCCTATGTTGATCCAAAGGACTGGAACGCGCTGATCGCCGATCCCGAGACAATCGTCATCGATACGCGCAACGACTATGAAGTGGGGATCGGCACCTTTACAGGCGCGATCAATCCGGAAACCCACACGTTCCGGGAATTTCCGGCTTGGGTGGAAAATGCCGGGCTTGAAGACAAGACCAAGCCGATCGCGATGTTCTGCACCGGCGGCATCCGCTGCGAGAAAGCCACCGCCTTCATGCGCGCCAAGGGCTACGAGAATGTCTATCATCTCAAGGGCGGCATTCTGAAATATCTCGAGCAAGTGCCGGAAGAGGAAAGCCTCTGGCAGGGCTCCTGTTTTGTCTTCGATGAGCGCGTCGCCGTCACCCACGGCCTGCGCGAAAGCGACGAAATCCTCTGCCGCGCCTGCCGCAATCCGATAACGCCGGAAGCACAGGCCTCTCCGCTCTTTGAGGAAGGCGTGTCCTGTCCGCAGTGCCATGCAAGCCGCAGCGAGGCGGACCGCGAACGGTTCCGGATGCGCCAGCGGCAGATGCTGGCTGGCCGGGCAGCCGCGCGCGCCGAAGCCGAAGACGCATGAGCACTGCCAGGATCATCATCGTTGGCGGCGGGATTGTCGGCATCGCCACGGCAGCCCTGCTGGCGGAAGCCGGCCATGCCGTCACCGTGATTGACCGTTCGGGCCTCGCCGAGGAAACCAGCAAGGGCAATGCGGCGGCGCTGGCGTTCTCCGACATCATGCCGCTGGCATCGCCCAAGATCCTGCTCAAGGCGCCGAAATGGCTGCTTGATCCGCTTGGACCGCTGTCGATCCGGCCATCCTATCTGCCGCGGCTGGCGCCCTGGCTGTGGCAGTTCTGGAAAGCCAGCCTTCCAGCGCGATACGAGGCTTCCATCACGACGCAAGCATCGCTGATGCGGTTGGCCGAGACTGAGATGATGGCGCTGGTCGATCACGCCGGCATCGCCGCAATGGTGCGCCATGACGGCTCACTCGAATTGTATGAAAGCGAAGCCGAGTTCAACGCCACGGCGGACGGTTGGCACAGGCGCGACCAGGCAGGCATCGCCTTCGAGCATGTCCGCGGCGGCCGGCTTGCCGAACTTCAGCCCGGCCTGTCACCGCGCTTTGTCGCCGGCACTTTCGTGCCCGGCTGGAAGACTGTCTCCGAGCCGCAGCGTTTTGCCAGGGCGCTGTGGGCTCATGCACAACGTCTCGGAGCAGTGTTCGAAAAGGCCGAGGTTCGGGCCCTTGAGCGCTCCGAGAACGGCCCATCCGTCCGGCTTGTCGATGGCGCCACACGGCAAGCCGACCGCATTGTCATCTGCGCCGGGGCCTGGTCGACACGGTTGATCAATCCGGTCACCCGGCTGCGCATTCCGCTTGAAACCGAGCGCGGCTACAACACCACGCTGCCCCCCGGCGCATTCGATCTCAGGCGCCAGCTGATCTTCGGCAATCATGGCTTCGTCCTCACGCCGCTCGAAACCGGCGTGCGGGTTGGCGGCGCTGTCGAACTTGGCGGGCTCGACCTGCCGCCCAACTACGCACGCTCGAAATCCATGCTCGACAAGGCGGCGACCTTCCTGCCGGGACTGAAAACCACCGGCGGCGTCGAATGGATGGGCTTCCGACCTTCGATGCCTGACAGCCTGCCGGTGATCGGCGCGCTTCCCGAAGATCGATCGGTGCTGCTCGCCTTCGGCAATGGGCATCTGGGACTGACACAATCAGCGGCGATGGGCCGGCTGATCACCGATATTGTCGGCGGCAAGACGCCGTCCATTGACATTGCCGCCTGCCGGCCCGACCGTTTCTGAGACCCCTCCTGGAGATCACGCCATGGCGCGCAACCGCTTCTTCTGCATCGACGGCCACACTTGCGGCAATCCGGTGCGCGTGGTCACCGGCGGCGGCCCGCAGCTTGACGGCGCCACCATGCTCGAACGCCGCGCCCATTTCCTTGCCGAATACGACTGGATCCGCACCGGCCTGATGTTCGAACCGCGCGGCCACGACATGATGTCGGGCGCCATCCTCTATCCGCCAACGCGGGAGGATTGTGACATCGCCTTCCTGTTCATCGAAACCTCGGGATGCCTGCCGATGTGCGGCCACGGCACCATCGGCACGGTCACCATGGCAATCGAGAACGGACTGGTCAGCCCGCGCGAACCCGGCGTACTGGCGATCGACACGCCAGCCGGCCGCATCGTCGCCCACTACCAGCAGACAGGCCGCAAGGTCACCGAAGTGCGGCTGACCAATGTCCCGGCCTTTCTCCATTCCACCGGCATCGAGACCCATTGCGACGGACTTGGCGACATCACGGTCGATGTCGCCTATGGCGGCAATTTTTACGCCATCGTCGATGCCCAGGAAAATTTTACCGACATGGCGGATTTTTCGGCTGCCGATCTGGTCCGCCTGAGCCCGGCGCTCCGGGCGCGCCTCAACGCCGAGCACGAATTCATCCATCCGGAAAAAACCGATATCCGCGGATTGAGCCACATTCTCTGGACCGGTGCGCCGACCAGGCCTGAAGCCCATGCCCGCAACGCCGTGTTCTATGGCGACAAGGCGATCGACCGCTCGCCTTGCGGCACCGGGACATCGGCGCGCATGGCGCAGTGGGCGGCCAAGGGCAAGCTCAAGCCGGGCGATGATTTTGTCCATGAAAGCATCATCGGCTCGCTGTTTCACGGCCGCGTCGAAGCCGCCACCGAGGTGGCGGGCAAGCCCGCGATCATTCCGTCCGTCGCAGGCTGGGCGGTGGAAACCGGTCTCAACACAATCACCATCGACGACCAGGAAGATCCCTTCGCTCACGGCTTCGTGGTGCGTTGATCAGGTGCAGAAAGCCGCCGGCCTCATCAGGCCAATTTGCTGTCCGGCATTTTCGCCAATGTCCAGGTTTCGCCCTTGCAATGCAGGCAGGCGGATTCCGTGCGAGACCGCAACGTCCCGCAGTCAAAGCAGCACAGTTTCAGGGAAGCGTCCGCTTCCGGTGAAGACGGCTCAATGCATGGCGGCGGACAAATTTCATGCGGCGGCACGATCGGCATTCCGGCAATCGGCTCCCTGGCGCGGAAGATGCTGAGGTCGCCATTGGCCTCGAGGAAGGCGTGCTCGACCTCGCCCAGATTGCTGATGCCTTCGATCCGGAGCAGCGCCAGGACCTCGGCCTTGCCTACGCCGCGGTCTGATGTCTGGTCGGGGTTGAGCCTTCCCGACCGAACGATCCAGTTCGGAATGCCGTCGATCGCCGTCTGTGCCTTGTCCGACCGCAGGATCAGGTAATCGAGGCCCTTGTTGATCAACACGATGATCGTAATCACCAGTATCGCATGTAGCAGCGGCACATCCGGGTAAAACAGCGAATCCCCCACCGCGGATCCGAGCGCGATCACCAGCAGAAACTCGACCAGCGAGAGTTGCGAGATACTGCGGCCGCCGATCCAGCGGATCAGGGAAAAAGTGTAGATATAGATGAGAACCGTGCGGAACAGGATTTCGAGGAAAAACGACGGCGGCTCGTCGCCCAACAACAAGCGCGCCCAGTCAAACGGGATAACGACTTGATCCATGGCGACGGCTCCAGCTGGTTAGCTGCGCGATAACGCCCTGCCTTGAGCGAGGTTCCACCGGCCCCACCTGGAAATTCTCTCAGCCAGCCTTATGGGCCGCTATCAGGTCGCGGTACCAGTAGCCGGACTGCTTGATGGTGCGGACCTGGGTATCATAGTCGACATGGACGATGCCGAAACGCATCGAATAGCCCTCGGCCCACTCGAAATTGTCCATCAGGCTCCAGGCGAAATAGCCCTTCAGCGGGTAGTCTTCCGCGACCAGATCAGCGGCGACGGAAAGATGGGTTGAAACATAGTCGAGCCGCATGGTGTCGCTGACGGCACCATTTTCAATCTCGGTGTTGTCGGCCGCGCCGTTCTCGGTGATGTAGAACTCCGGCAGCGTGTAGCGTCCATAGAGATATTTGACGACATGGGAGAGCCCCTGAGGTTCGATTTCCCAGCCGATATCGGTCTTGTCCGGTCTGGCCGCAGGGGCGCTTGCGACGTGCGGAAATGCCGATGAGGCATCATCGCTCACCCGCATCGGCGTGTAATAATTCAGCCCCCAGAAATCGAGCGGCTGGCGGATCGTCTCCAGATCGCCATCCCTGATGTGGCGCGTCAGATCCGGGCATCCATCGAGCACCGATTGCGGGTAAGCCCCCTCAAACAGCGGTCCGAAAAACACGCCGTTGTGGAAATCATTGGCCCGCTCTTCAGCCTTCCGGTCAGCATCGCGGTCACTGGCGGCCATGATGCTCATCGCATTGAGAACGATGCCGACCGGGAGGTCAGCCCGTTCGGCCCTGATCGCCTGCACGCCGAGACCATGCGCCAGATTGGTGACGTGAAGGGCCGCCATGGCCGCTTCGATGGAGCGTTCACCGGGTGCGTGAACGCCCATCAGGTGACCCAGATACACCGAACACCATGGTTCATTGAAGGTGACGATCGTATCGAGCCGGTCGCCCAGACGCCGCGTGACAAGTCCCGCATAATCCGCAAAAATCTCCGCCGTCGCGCGGTCGGTCCAGCCGCCCCGCCCCATCAGCGCCAGCGGCAGATCCCAATGATAAAGCGTGGCAAAGGCCTTGATGCCGCGGGATTTCAGGCCATCGAGCAACCGATCATAGAACTCTAAACCCTTTTCATTGATCGCCCCGGCCCCATCGGGAATAAGACGCGGCCAGGCAATCGAAAAGCGATAGGCCTGCGCGCCCAGTTCCGCCATCAGATCGAGGTCGGCCTCAAGCCGGTTGTAGTGATCGCAGGCGACGTCGCCAGAGTCGCCGCCCTTCACCCGCCCGGGCATGTGGGAAAACGCGTCCCATATCGATGGCTTGCGGCCATCGGTTTCCGCCGCCCCCTCGATCTGGTAGGACGCCGTCGCCACGCCGAAAACAAATTCATCGGGGAAGCGGCGGGCGAGTTTCTGAGGCAAGCTGTCGTTTGTCATTGCGGTCCTGCGGGATTGGGGAGTTGAGACAGACTTCAGGCTACCGGAAGCCGATCGATGAAAGCCCTAATGGTTTCAGTCAATTCCACCGGCTTTTCGATGCACGGCAGATGAGCGGCGCCCGGAATCTCCTGATACATCGCGCCCGGGATAAGCCGGGCCAACTCCCCCACCAGCGCGGGCGGAGTGGATCCGTCCTCGCTGCCAACGACGCAGATAACGGGCAAGGCCAATTCCGAGCTGGATTGGGTGAAATCACTGTCGCGGATCGCCGCACAGGTGCCGACATAGCCCTCGACCGACGTCCGCTCAAGCATCAACCGGTAACCGCAGAAATCGGCATTGTCGGCGTGGCGATAGTCCTTGGTGAACCAGCGTTCGAGAATAGCATCCGAGATGGCGGCAATCCCCTGCTCGCTGATCGCGGCAATACGGGCGTCCCACATGTCCGGCGTACCAATCTTGTGGCCGGTGTCGCACAGGATCAGCGCCCGCACCAGATCGGGTCTCTTCGCTGCCAGCCCCTGCGCGATCATGCCGCCGACCGACAGACCGCAGACAATCACGTTCTTGGCCTCAAAATGTTCGATCAGCGCGGCCAGATCATCGATATGCTTGTCCATGGTGATGGCGCCGTCACCCGTTTCCGACAGGCCATGACCGCGTTTGTCATAGGCAATGATGCCGAAATCACCCGCCAGACGCACGATCACATCGCGCCAGATGCGATAATCCGTGCCCAGCGAATTGGAAAACACGATGGTCGGCCGATCAGGGGCGGCGCCGATCACCTGATGATGGATGACGACGCCGTTCAGGCGGGCAAATTGCATGGCGAGGCTTCCTTCCGGAATGATCTTTCAGATTGGAAGCCCGATTTACGCCACCCTAGGCGGGCACGCAAACAAATACAGGCATCAAAGGCGGCGGTTCACCGGAATGAACCGCCGCTTGCGTCAATTTTCTCCGTCACACATAGCGGTTGACGACGTTCTCCAGATATTCCTGACGGCCGGATTTCGGCTGCGGATTGACGTTGGCCTTGGCGACGTAGCCGGCAATGTCAGCGAGCGAATAGGTGCCGTCGAGCATCTTCTTCGCCTCCGCCGAATTCCAGCCGGCATAGCGCTGCGCGACGAAATCCGTCAGCACGCCGTCCTCGACCATTTTCGCCGCCGCCTTCAGCGCCCGGGCGCAGGTATCCATGCCGCCGATATGGGCGAGAAGCAGATCATCTGGATCAAGCGACTGGCGGCGCAATTTCGCGTCGAAATTGGTGCCGCCGGTCTTGAACCCGCCGCCCTTCAGGATGGCGTAATAGGCCAGCGTCATTTCCGGTACATTGTTGGGGAACTGGTCGGTGTCCCAGCCGGACTGGTAGTCGTTACGGTTCATGTCGATGGAGCCGAAGATGCCGAGAGCTTGGGCAAGTTCCAACTCGTGCTCGAAGGAATGGCCGGCAAGGATGGCGTGGCCCTGTTCGATATTGACCTTGACTTCGTTTTCCAGCCCGTGCCGCTTGAGGAAGCCGTAAACCGTGGCGACGTCGTAGTCGTACTGGTGCTTGGTCGGCTCCTGCGGCTTCGGCTCGATCAGGATCGTGCCCTTGAAGCCGATCTTGTGCTTGTACTCGACCACCAGATTGAGGAAGTGGCCGAGCTGGTCGTCCTCGCGCTTCAGGTCGGTGTTGAGCAGGGTCTCGTAGCCCTCGCGGCCGCCCCACAGCACGTAATTTTCGCCGCCGAGCTTGTGGGTGGCATCAATGCAGGTCTTCACCGTTGCCGCCGCAAAGGCGAACACGTCGGGATCGGGGTTGGTCGCAGCCCCCGACATGTAGCGCCGGTTGGAGAACAGATTGGCCGTGCCCCACAACAGCTTGACGCCGGTCGCTTCCTGCTTGCCGGCGAAATAGTCGACAATCTCTTCGAGGTTCCTGGTGTTCTCGGCAAAGTTTGCGCCTTCCGGCCGCACATCGGCGTCGTGGAAGCAGTAAAACGGCGCGCCGAGTGCTGAAAACATCTCGAAGGCGACGTCGGCCTTGAGCTTGGCGAGCTTCATGGTGTCGGCCGGAAACCAGGGACGCTCGAAGGTGCGGCCGCCAAACGGGTCGCCGCCCTCCCAGGCAAAGGAATGCCAATAGGCGACCGCGAAGCGCAGATGGTCTTCCATCCGCTTGCCCATGACCGTCTCGTTGGCATTGTAGTGGCGGAAGGCCAGCGGATTGGTGCTGTCTACGCCTTCATATTTGATCTTGGTGACGTCGCCGAAAAATCCTGTGCTCATGACATGGCTCCTTTGATTGCGGGATAGAGGGCGCGATAGCGCTGATAGGCCTCATCGAAGGCCGCAGCGAGATCGCGATTGGGGTGAATGGTTTTTTCCGTGGCCGGTGCCGTGCAGACCGAGAAAGGATCAGCATTTTCCGCAGCGATCAATCCAAGCCGGGCCGCGCCGAAAGCAGCGCCGAAATCACCGCCCTCCGGAATATCGACCGGCAGGCCCAGCACCGTGGCGAGCGCTTCTATCCAGTAGCCCGACTTCGATCCGCCGCCGATGGCGGTGACCCGCGACAGCGTTGTGCCTGCCTGAGCCAATGCGGCCAGACTGTCGCGGAATGCAAACGCCACGCCTTCGACCACCGCCCTCGTCAGGGCCTGGCGGTCTGATTCATGACCGAGCCCGGCGAAGCACCCGCGAATGGCGGCGTCATTGTGCGGCGTGCGTTCGCCTGAGAGATAGGGCAGGAAAAGCACCGAGCCCGGCGCCTTCAGATCATCGCCCAGTTCGGAAGTCAGCACTGCCGGCGACGCCGAGGTGACGCGCGAAAGCCAGTTAAGCGAGTCCGTCGCCGACAGGATCACGCCCATCTGGTGCCATGTGCCCGGCAAGGCATGGCAAAACGCATGCACCGCGCTGTCGGGATTGGGTAGATAGCGATTATTGGCCGCAAACAGCACGCCGGAGGTGCCGAGCGAGGCAAAGGCGTGGTTGTCACCCACTGTTCCCATGCCACAGGCAGACGCTGCATTGTCACCCGCGCCGCCGGCAATCGGTATGCCTGCAGGCAATCCCAGCTCTGACGCCACTTCGGGCCGCAATGCGCCCGCCCGCTCCGTGCCCTCGACCAGCGCCGGCATGTGGCTGCGGTTAAGACCGGTGGCCGCGAGCAGACCATCGTCCCAGGCGCGCTTGCCGACATCGAGCCAGGAGGTTCCGGCGGAATCCGACATCTCGGAAATGGCTTCGCCGCTCAGCCAGAGCCGCAGATAGTCCTTGGGCAGCAGAACCTTTGCCACACGGGCGAAGGCCTCGGGTTCGTTGGCCGCCATCCATTTCAGTTTCGGCGCAGTGAAGCCGGGGAAGACGATATTGCCGGTCAGCCGCCGGAACTGCGGATCGGCGTCTAGCTCGGCTGCCTCGTGATAGCTGCGCGTGTCGTTCCAGAGAATGCAGGGACGGATCACCTTGCCATCCTTGTCGATCGTCGTTGCGCCATGCATGTGACCCGACAATCCAATGCCGCGCACCTTGGCGAGTTCGCCTGAATGGGTTTTGGCAAGTTCCGCCACGGCTGCCCGCGTTGCCGAAATCCAGCTGTCTGGAGCCTGTTCCGACCAGCCAGGATGCGGCCGCTCGACCGTCAGCGGAGCACTTGCCGATCCGAGGATGCGCTGATCGCCATCGATCAACAACGCCTTCACCGAAGATGTTCCGAGATCAAGTCCAAGATACATGGCGCAAAGTCCTTTCATTGGAAAAACCGGTGATCGCACAATCTGTGCTCATGGCAAATTGTCCTTGAGAAAAACATCGATGCGGATGCGTTCCTGCGCGTTCAGCAGGTCGAGCCCGTCTGCCCGCGCCTTGAGCACGCGGATCGCGCTGCGCACTTCATGGCCGCAATCCTGATTGATCAGGGCGTCGAACACGCCATCGGCGAGCGCCTGACGCGAATGCTGTGTCACCTCATGGGCGACGACAATGAGTTTCCTGTCCCGGTGCTTTGACAACGCCTCGATCAGTCCGCGATTGCCGGCGCCGAGATTGTAGATGCCGACAATCTCCGGGTTCGTTGCAAGCGCCTTCTCGACGCTTTGCCTGACCTTGTCCGCATCATCATTGGTTTCCACCGGCCCGGCAATGGCGAGCTCAGGAAATTCGGCCTCCAGCACGGCTGCAAAACCCGAGGCCCTCTCCGCATGGTCGGTGAGTTTCATCGAGCCCGCCACCACCAGCACCGTGCCCGGACGCCCGGAACAGAACCGCCCGATCAGGCCTGCCGCGGTTCGGCCGGCGGCGATGTTGTCGATGCCGCAAAAATGCGTTCGCCGCGAACCGGGCAGATCGGAAACGAGCGTTGCGACCGGAACACCGTGGTCAATCAGCCGGTCGACCGCTTCGGTCACGTCCGCGGTATCGGTCGCCACCAGCGCAACCCCGCTCACCGCTTTGGGATCGATCGCGTCCAGGGCTTTCGCAATGGCTGCGGGATCAAACGGCGGCACGGTCTCGATCCGGATCGAGGTTCGTTCGGCCGTCGAGCGCTGGGCGGCAGCAGCAATTTCGGCGGTGAGGTTCTGCATGAAACTGTTGGGCCCGCCAGGCACAATGAAGACCAGCGGATAGACCCGCCTCCGGGCCAGGTTGGCAGCCGTGACATCGCGCACATAGCCAAGCCGCAGAACCGCGCTCTCAACCTTGCTGACCGTCTGCCGCCGCACCCCCGGACGGCCGTTGAGCACACGGTCAACCGTGGCCAGGCTGACGCCTGCTTCAGCCGCAATATCGTGCACCGTTGGTCGCATTTCTCCTCCTGCAGGGCCTTCTAATGCAATTCTTGAGGTACGTAAATCAAAAATGCAGCACCGCTTCGATGCTGTTTGCTCTTCGCAACGGTAGGCAGGACAGAGCTCCACTATCCGCGCCCATACTTGACGCAACCGGCGCAATATGGCCTAAGGCAGCGCTTGCCGGTTTCCGCCGCGCCTTGCTTGGCCGCAGCGTATCCGGTGAACGAACGCAGTCGGCAATAACCGCCGCGCGCACCATTCAATCGGACCTGAAAGCAGGCGAAGACAAATGGCCAACACTGCAATGCGGGTGCGCATCGCCCCGTCTCCGACCGGCGAACCGCATGTCGGAACCGCCTATATCGCGCTGTTCAATTACCTGCTTGCCAAGAAGCACGGTGGCGAGTTCATCCTGCGCATCGAGGACACCGACGCCGCGCGCTCCACCCCTGAGTTTGAACAGAAGGTTCTCGACGCGCTGAAGTGGTGCGGTCTGTCATGGTCGGAAGGCCCCGACGTCGGCGGCCCCTACGGCCCCTACCGGCAGAGCGAGCGCAAGGACACCTACCTGCCCTATGTCGAAAAGATCGTCGAGAGCGGCCACGGCTTTCGTTGTTTCTGCACGCCGGAGCGGCTCGACGAAATGCGCGCCGAACAGCGCGCCGCCGGCAAGCCGCCCAAATATGACGGCCGCTGCCTGACGCTCACAGCCGAAGAAGTCACCGCGCGCATGAATGCCGGCGAGCCGTCTGTGGTGCGGATGAAGATCCCCACCGAAGGTTCCTGCAAATTCGTCGACGGCGTCTATGGCGAGGTCGAAATCCCCTGGGAAGCCGTCGACATGCAGGTTCTGCTCAAGGCCGACGGCATGCCGACCTATCACATGGCCAATGTGGTGGACGATCATCTGATGAAGATCACCCATGTGGCCCGCGGCGAGGAATGGCTGTCCTCGGTGCCCAAGCACATTCTTCTCTATCAGTATCTTGGTCTTGAGCCGCCGGTGTTCATGCATTTGTCGCTGATGCGCAATGCCGACAAATCAAAACTGTCCAAGCGCAAGAATCCGACATCGATTTCCTACTATGCAGCACTTGGCTATATGCCCGAAGCGCTGATGAATTTCCTTGGCCTGTTCTTCATCCAGATCGGCGAGGGCGAGGAATTGCTGACCATGGATCAACTGGCCTCCCAGTTCGATCCGGAAAACCTGTCCAAGGCCGGCGCGATCTTCGACCTTCAGAAGCTGGACTGGCTCAATGGCCGCTGGTTGCGCGAAGCCATTTCCGAGCCGGAATTCGTCACCCGCGTGCTGGCATGGGCCCAGGACAACGACCGGTTCGCCGAGGCGATGAAACTGGCCCAGTCGCGCATCACCAAATTGTCCGATCTGCCAGATCTCACCGGCTTTCTGCTCAAGGGTGATCTGGGGCTGACCGCATCGGACTTCTCCAACATCAAGAAGGTCTCGCTTGAAGATGTGCTGCAGATCCTGCAGACGGTTCAGCCCGATCTCGAGAAAATCTTCGAATGGAACGCCGAAACCATCGAGGCGGAACTGCGCGCCATTTCCGAGCGCAGCGATATCAAGCTGCGCAACTTGCTGGCGCCATTGTTCATCGCCGTTTCCGGCTCTTCTCGGTCATTGCCGCTCTTTGATTCCATGGCCATTCTGGGCCGCTCTGTCGTGCGCCAACGCCTGAAGCAGGCCGAAACCGCCGTCAAGGCGGGGGTGGAAGCGGCCAAAGCAAACAACGGGTAATCCCATGACCGACAAGACGATTGAACCCGGCCTCTCTTCCGACGTCATCGAAGTGCGCGCGCAAAAGCTCGCCATCCTGCGCGAAACGGTTGGCGAGGTGTATCCGGCGCATTTCCACCGCACCATGACGAATGCCGAACTGGCGGAAAAATACGCCGACATCGAACCCGACACATTGACCGGCGACATCGTCACCGTTGCCGGCCGGGTCTATTCCTCGCGCAATTCAGGCATGTTCATGGACATCCATGATGCCTCGGGCAAGGTCCAGATTTTCAGCCACAAGGACACCACGCCGGAGGAAGCTCGCGCGCTTCTGCCGCTGATCGACATCGGCGACATCATCGGGGTGACCGGCGAAGTGCGGCGCACCAAGCGGGGCGAACTCACCATCAACGCCCAAGACATCACCATGCTGACCAAGGCATTGCTGCCGATGCCGGAAAAATGGCACGGGCTGTCTGATATCGAGTTGCGCTATCGCAAGCGGCATCTCGACATCATGACAAACGAGGATTCCAAGCTTCGCTTCCAGCAGCGCTCGAAGATCGTCTCCGGCATCCGTCGCTTCATGGAAGATGACGGCTTCATGGAAATCGAAACGCCGATGCTGCATTCGGTCTATGGCGGCGCCACAGCCGAGCCTTTCAAGACCCACCACAACACCCTCAAGCTCGACATGTATCTGCGCATCGCGCCGGAATTGTACCTCAAGCGCGCGCTGGTTTCCGGCCTCACCGACAAGGTGTTCGAGGTCAACCGCAATTTTCGCAATGAAGGCGTGTCAACGCGGCACAATCCCGAATTCACCATGCTCGAATGCTATTGGGCCTATGCCGATTACGAGGACATCATGGACCTGGTCGAGCGGCTGTTTGAAAAGCTGGCGATGTCGGTCCACGGCGCCACCGAGGTGATGTATGGCGAGAAGGAACTGTCCTTCAAGGGTCCCTTCAAGCGCATTCCCATGCCCGATGCGGTGAAAGATGCGACGGGGATCGACTTCCGCGCGATTGCCACCGACGAGGAAGCCCGCACGGCTGCCAGGGCGGCCGGTTTCGAAATCGAGGACGACTGGACCTGGGGCGAATGCCTGGCTTTCATCTTCGAGGAAAAGGTTGAAGCCACGCTGATCCAGCCTTGCCATGTGACGCATTTCCCCAAGGACATTTCTCCCTTTGCCAAGGAAGTGCCGGGCGAGCCGCGGCTGGTCGAACGCTTCGAGACCTATTGCAACGCCTGGGAACTGGGCAACGCCTTCTCCGAGCTCAACGACCCGGAGGAACAGCGCAAGCGCATGGTCGAGCAGCTGGAACAGGCGCATGCGCGCGGTGAAACCGACAAACAGCTCGACGAAGAGTTTCTGGACGCCATCGACCAGGGCATGCCGCCGGCCGGCGGCCTGGGCATCGGCGTCGACCGCCTGATCATGCTCTTGACCAACGCGCCGTCAATCAGGGATGTGATCCTGTTCCCGGCCCGAAAGGCTCGCAGCGAATAGTTGCGTCACGCCGGGCGGGATCAATGGCTTGCGGGTTTCGCCGGTTCGCCATGCCCGTCGGCAGCTGCGGTCTTGGGGTCTTCTTCCACCACGTCGCCATCACAGCCCTCAACCAGCTCGATCTCATGATTGAGGGTTTCGAGTTCGGTCAGCCGCATATCGACACGGTCTCCGAAATACAATCCGGCCCGGGTCGGCAAGGCGTCGACATAGCGCGCTTCCCAAGGCTTGGTGACGGCCATCGACTTGCCGGGGTTGGGCGCATGGACGATCTCGACGCCGATCGCCTGGCCCCGAAGCTCCGCGCGCGCGGTCGGGCCGCGATGATCGGCGACCTGAACGATGACAAGATCTGGGTGCAATGTATCGGCCAGATGGCGGGCGATCCGCACCCCGGTCCTGACCCTGGCCAAAGGTTCAATGTCATCGGTCGCGATAACGGCGATCAACCGCTTCTCCTTGCCGCGCCGGAATTCGGACTGGTAGACCGTCCTGCAATGGCCTCCGGGCTCAGCCTCGTAGCCGGGGATCATGCTCGCCGGTGCGAAGACAAGCGCCGCCGTTCCCGAAGCGCCGAGCACAAGCAGAAATCCACCCGAAAGCAATGCGAGCTTTCGCGAGATTCGAAATGCCTGAAACAACCGGCGCTTTGCAGCGGCCATTCGAAGAGTACCCCATGCCCGAAACGTCTCCGCGCAGTGTAAGCCGGCGCTCTTTCATAATTGTTAAGTCAGGTGAAATGAGCCGCGCGCCAGACTTGGTCATGACCCCGGAACGCGAAAACGGCGATCGATATCGCCTTCGCGTCCGGGAATGCACAAATGCATGGGTGAGCGCTCACGGCGCGCAATCACCTTGCCTCTAGCCATCACCAACAGCCTTGTGGCCCTCAGCCGGATTGCCTCGACCGGATTTCCGGCATCGAGCACCACCAGATCGGCGCGCTTGCCCACTTCGAGCCCATAGTCCGCCAGGCCCATGATCGCAGCGCTTTGGGTGGTGACCATCTCGTAACAACGGCGCATGGCGGCGGGACTTGTCATCTGCGCCACATGCAGCCCCATGAAGGCCACATCCAGCATGTCGGCCGTCCCCAGCGAATACCAGGGATCGAGAACGCAATCCTGCCCGAAGCCGACCCGAATGCCATGCGCCAGCATTTCAGGCACCCGTGTCATGCCGCGACGTTTGGGATAGGTGTCGTGCCGGCCTTGCAGGGTGATGTTGATCAGCGGATTGGGGATCGCCGCCACTTGCGCTTCCGCCATCAGCGGCAGCAGCTTGGAGACGTAGTAATTGTCCATCGAATGCATCGAGGTCAGGTGCGATCCCGCCACCCGGCCCTGCAGCCCCAGCCGCTGGGTCTCGTAGGCCAGCTGCTCGATGTGCCGCGACAGCGGGTCATCCGTCTCGTCGCAATGCATGTCGACCATCAGCCCGCGCTGTCCAGCGATTTCGCATAGCTCTGTCACCGAGGCCCGGCCATCCGCCATTGTGCGCTCGAAATGCGGGATCCCGCCGACAACGTCGACGCCGAGATCGAGCGCCCGGATGGTGTTTTCGCGCGCGGTGGGCGAGCGGTAGAGCCCGTCCTGCGGGAACGCCACCAATTGCAGATCGATATAGTGTGAGATCTCCTGCTTGACCTCAAGCAGCGCCTCCACGGCCAGAAGCCGGTCGTCGCAGACATCGACATGGGTGCGGATCGCAAGCAGCCCCATTGAGGCTGCCCAGTCGCAATAGGCCAGCGCGCGGCTTTTGACCGCCTCATGGGTGAGCATCGGCTTGAGTTCGCCCCACAGGCCGATTCCCTCGAGCAACGTCCCGGATGCATTGATCCGTGGGAGGCCGTAGGACAGCGTCGCATCCATGTGAAAATGCGGATCGACAAAAGGCGGAGACACGAGGTTTCCTGAAACATCGATGGTTTCGCCTGCCTCGGCCTCTATTATAGATGCGATCGCGGCGAAGCGCCCATCTTGAATGGCAATATCGGCAGTGGTTCCGTCAGGCAGAACGCCGCCCTTGAGCAATGTGTCAAAACTCATCTCTCGCCTTTCTGATAGGGGATCATCAGCGCCTTCGGATAGGTCGCGCGACGGGCGACGACGACCAGCGCCACGATTGACAACACGAAGGGCATCATCAAAAAGATCTGGTAGGGGATGACGCCGCCGGTGATCTGCTGCAGGCGGACCTGATAGGCGTCGAAGGCCGCAAACAGGATCGCGCCGATCAGCGCCTTGCCAGGCCGCCAGGAGCCAAACACCACCAGCGCGATGGCAATCCAGCCACGGCCGTTGATCATCTCGAAAAAGAACGAGTTGAACGCCGACATGGTCAGAAACGCACCACCAATCGCCATCAGCGCCGAGCCCGCCATCACCGCGCCGATGCGCACAGCCGTCACCGAAATACCCTGCGCCTCGACCGCCGACGGATTTTCGCCCACCGCCCGCACCGCAACGCCGACCGGGGTGCGGTAGAGCATGAAGGCGACAACGGCGACGCTCAGATAGGCAAGATAGGTCAGCGGCGTCTGGTTGAACAGCGCCGGGCCGAGCACCGGAATATCCGACAGCACCGGAACGGCGAAAGGCTGGAACGGCTCGATCTTTGGCGGCGACGTCACTTCCGGCAGCAGGATGCGGTAGGTGAAATAGGTCAGACTCGACGCCAGCAGCGTGATCCCGATGCCGGTCACGTGTTGCGACAGTCCCAGCGGCACGGTGAGAAAACCATGCAGCAGCCCGAACATCGCCCCGGTCAGGGCCGCGACCAGCACGCCGGTCCACAAATCCCCGCCCATATAGACCGTGAACCAGCCGGAGAAGGCGCCGGCCACCATGATGCCCTCGATCCCGAGATTGAGCACGCCGGCGCGTTCGCAGATCAGTTCGCCCATGGTGGCGAAGATCAGCGGCGAGGCGATGCGGATGGCCGCAACCCAGAAACTGGCGGTGAACAGGATTTCGAAGGCCTCGGTCATGTCACCTCCAGCGCACGCGGTAGCGCATCAGCATGATGGCCGCGACCATGGTCAGAAGCGAGGTCGCCACCATCACCTCGGCGATGTAGCTCGGCACATTGGCGCTGCGGCTCATCGCGTCTGCGCCGACGAATATTCCGGCCACGAAGATCGCCGCGGCAATCACCCCGAGAGGATTGAGCATCGCCAGCATGGCAACCACGATGCCGGTATAGCCGTAGCCCGGCGACAGATCGAGGGTCAGATTGCCTTTCAGCCCGGCGACTTCGGAAAATCCGGCAAGTGCCGCAAGCCCGCCTGACAAGAGCGCCGTCTTGGCGATCACCCGGTTGACCGGAATGCCCGCGAACCGCGCCGCTTCGGCATTGTGCCCGACAGCCCGCATCTCGTAGCCAAGCACGGTCTTCTTCATGATCACCCAGACGATGACCGCCGAGACAATGGCAAGCACGAAGCCGTAGTGCAGCCGCTTGCCCTTGATCAGCCGGGGCAATTGCGCTTCCGCGATCACCCGCTTGGACTGTGGCCATCCGAGACCGGTGGGGTCTTTCAGTGGTCCCTCGAGCAGCATCGAAACGAACAGCAGGATGATGAAATTCAAAAGCAACGTGGTCACCACTTCGTCCACGCCGAAGCGGGTCTTCAGGATGGCAGGTCCGAGCAGCGTCAGCGCGCCGGTGAGCATGGCGGCTATCATGATCAGCGGGATCAATCCTGCCGAGGGCAGCGTTACCGCACCGGTGCCGAGCACCACGGTCATCACCGCGCCAAGATAGAGCTGCGCTTCAGCCCCGATGTTCCAGAGCCGGGCGCGGAAGGCGACCGCCACGGCAAGGCCGGTGAAGATCAGCGGCGTCGCCCGGGTCAGGGTTTCGAGAGCCGCGAATTGCGACCCCGCCGCCCCTTTGAACACGAGATAGAATACGGTGAACGGCGACGCGCCGGCGATCATCACCAGGATCGAGGAGAACATGATCGTTGCCAGAATCGCGCCGGCAGGCCACAGGATGCTGGCGGCAAGAGAAGAGGAAGGTCTCGGCTCAAGCCGCATGGGTCACGCCCTCGTCCAGACCGTGGCCCGCCATCAGTTCCCCCAGTTCCATGACCGTGAGTTCGCCCCGTTCGGAGGGCTTGGACAATTGCCCGCGATGGATCACCAGGATCCGGTCGGACAGGGTCTGGATTTCATCAAGGTCCTCGGAAATCAGCAGCACCGCCGCACCCCGGTCCCGCGCTTCGATCAGACGCGCATGCACATAGGCTACCGCGCCGACATCGAGCCCGCGGGTCGGCTGGCTGGCCAGAATGATGTCCGGATTTCCATCCAGCGCACGGCCGAGAATGAGTTTTTGCATGTTGCCGCCAGAGAGCAACCGCACACGTGCTTCGGGCGACGGGCATTTGACGTCGTAGGCCTTGATGATGTCGCGAGCGAAATCGGCGGCAGCCTTCCAGTCGAGAAAACCGAACCGGGAAAACCGGGGACTGCGATAAGCTTCAGAGATGACATTTTCCGAAACACTCATGTCGCCGATCATGCCGGTGGCGTGCCGGTCCTCCGGGATGCGCCCGAGCCCCTTGTCCAGCGCCGCGCGCGGCGACCAATGCCGGGCCGTCTCGCCATGCACAATGATATCGCCCTCGCGGGCCTCCAGCGTTCCGGCGATCAGCGCCGCAAGCGCTGCCTGGCCGTTACCCGAAATTCCGGCAAGCCCGGTGATCTCGCCACCGCGCAATTGCATCGAGACCTGCTTGAGCGCCGCGCCGCCCATCGTTCGGGTGGATACGCCCTTGAGTTCAAAAATTGTGGCGCCGGGCGACGACGGCCCGATCTCGTTGACCGGCAATTGCCCGCCGACCATCAGTTCCGCCAGCTCCCGCCGCGTCGCCTCTGTGGTTCTGCGCTCGCCTGCGAGCTTGCCGCCGCGCAACACCACCACGCGGTCGGAGACGGACTGCACTTCGCCAAGCTTGTGCGAAATGAAGATCACCGACAGCCCCGCCGCCACCAGCTTCCTGAGCGTTGCGAACAGGGCTTCGGTCTCCATCGGGGTCAGCACCGCCGTGGGCTCATCGAGGATGAGAATGCGGGCCTCGCGGTAGAGCGCCTTGAGGATCTCGACCCTTTGCCGCTCGCCCACCGAAAGCTCGGTGATCATCCGGTCCGGATCGACCTCCAGACCGTAATCGGTGGCGAGCTTTCGTATTTTCTGCCGCGCTGCGGATTTGCCAAGATTGAGCGACCAGAGCGCGCGGGTGCCCAGCACGATGTTTTCAAGCACGCTCATCTGATCGGCAAGGGTGAAGTGCTGATGCACCATGCCGATGCCCGCCGCCAGCGCCGCGCGCGGATCGCCGGGCGGCAGCGCTGTGCCAAAAACCTCGATCTGCCCCTCGTCGGCGGTGTAATGGCCGAAGAGAATGTTCATCAGCGTGGTCTTGCCCGCGCCGTTTTCGCCGAGCAAAGCCACCACCTCGCCGCGCTTCAGCGACAGCGAGATCGCGTCATTGGCGATCAGCGGGCCAAATCTCTTGGTGATGCCCGAGAGGCGGAGAACGGTCTCCGCCTCCGGGCGTTCAGCATTGCCCATCAGCTGGACTTGGGCTCTTCGTCGTTGATCTCGACCACGAAGGAGCCGTCCTTGATCGCAGCTTCGCGCTCCGCCACGAGTTTCATGGCTTCTTCCGGAACCTTGCCCTCGAATGTGCCGAGTGGCGCCAGCGAGCAACCGCCTTCCTTCATGAAGGAATAGGTCCCGTAGTTCTCGGCCTTGAAGGTGCCCGCCTTGACCATCTCGATGGCGTGATCGAGCGTCGGCTCGAAATGCCACAGCGCCGAGGCCACCACGGTGTCGGGATAATCGGACTGGGTGTCGATCACATTGCCGATCGCCAGCACGCCCTTTTCCTTGGCCGCATCGGACACGCCGAAGCGCTCGGCATAGAGAATATCGGCGCCGCCATCGATCTGGGCGAAGGCGGTTTCCTTGGCCTTTGGCGGATCGAACCACGAGCCGATGAAGGCCACCTGGAATTTTGCGTCCGGCGAAGTTTCCTTGACGCCGGCCATGAAGGCATGCATCAGCCGGTTGACCTCCGGAATCGGAAAGCCGCCGACCATGCCGATGTTGTTCGACTTGGTCATCGCCCCGGCAATGATCCCCGACAGATAGGATGCGTCCTGGATGTAGTTGTCGAACACGGAAAAATTCGGTGCATCATCCTTGGGAAGAAAGCTTGATCCCATCAGATAGGCGGTTTCCGGATAGTCCATCGCCACCTGCCGGGCGGCGTCTTCCACTCCAAACACTTCGCCGACGATCAGATCATGACCGGCTTCGGAGTATTCGCGCATGACGCGCTCGTAATCATTGTTGGAGGTGTTTTCGGAAAACACATATTCGATATCGCCGCGCGCCACGGCCGCGTTTGCGGCCTTGTGGATACGGCTCACCCATTGCTGCTCGACCGGTACGGTATAGATCGCCGCCACCTTCACCGGCCCTTCCGCGCGGGCCCTGGTCAGAAACCCGGGCATGGCCAGAGCTGTGGCGCCTGCGGCGGTGCCGGCCAGCACCTGGCGCCGGCTAAGAAGATTGAGGCGGCCTGAAGTAGTCGTTTTGGTCATGGCTGACGCTCCTGTTGGACAATGGTTTGAACTGATCCCGTTCTTATTTTTGACCAAATGATAAAACGTCAGCGCGGCCTTGGCAACTGGGCATGAGAGGCCTTTGAACACTTAGATCCTGGGGCGTTTGGAGCGGGCCGGTTCGATGGAACTCAGGCGGCGGTGATGTGGCTGTGTCCGAAGAACGTCGGATAGAGACAGGCTTCCCGATTGAGCCGGTGGCTGCCGCGCTCGAAAACGAACAGGTTTTCCCAGTAGCCGGTCACCGCGTAATGAACGCCATCGGGCAACAGGGTTATCCCGCAGGGAAACCGCAGGCCCATTTTCCGCGTGTCGATAGAATGCAGCACCTCGCCTGAAGCACCGTCGAAAACCATCAGCCGATGCGCGCTCGGATAGGTCGCGATCGCCTGATCGTTCCTGGCGTCATAGCGGATCGACAAACCATGCCGCATCTCGGCGGTGTCGCCGCGGCTCCCCATCCGGCGCGGCGCCTTTCCCCTGGCCATTTTGAGTGTGGGGGCGGACAGATAGGCTATCCCCGGCTCCGAGGTGATATCCTCGCCTGAAGCTTCGCGATCACGCCCTGTTTCCCGGGCGAGGTCCGCCTCAGTTCCAAGCCGTGCCTGGATCGCAAATATCCGGTCAAGCGCGCCCGCGGCCAGGTGCCTCACTTCGCTATCGCGGCGATTGGTGACCCGCTTGTCCAGCAATTTGCCGCTGTCCACGTCGATAATGGTGACGCAGGCTTCATGCACATGACGCGGAATCTCCATCTTGCCGGTGCGGGAATCTGGCAGCGAGCCGTAATTGGCAACCACGAGGTAGCGATCATTCTCGATCAACCGGATATCGTGCGGATCGATGCCATGAGTCGAATAGCTGCCGCGAATTTTCAGCGTATCGACATCCCGGATGGTGATGCGCCCGTAATGCGCCTCGACCTCGCCATCACGCAGGCTTTGCCGCGGCGCGCGCTCCGACATCAGCACGGTCTTGCCATTGCCGAGATAGGCTGCGTGGCCGCCGCCGCGCCAGCCCTTGTCAAAGGACGGAGCGACAGCGGCCAGGTCAAGCGTATCGGGATCGAACGCCACCTGATCGGTGGCCTCGAAACCGCACATCACCCCGATGGAGCCGTCGGGTGAAATTTCCACGTCATGCGCAAAGGCGGGCAACAATGCCTGCCGTGTCTCGCCATTCATTCCGATCCGGGTCAGCAGCCGGAACGGCCGCTCCGGATCGGAAATGTTCCGGGCGAAATAGCGATCCTCCTGCACCGGCCGGCCGTTGATTTGCGCTGAATCCGGCATGTAGCCAGGCACATAGACCGACGTGGTACTCAGCGGCTTGACGGGCGCGGTTGCAACCGGTGCGAAGGCCTGCTCGGGCGTTTCCTGTGTGACGCATCCGATCAAGGGCGCGGCGACAATTGCACTGGCCGCGCCCACCAGGAGAGTCCGGCGTTCAAGGGTCATGCTAATTAATGTGAACCTCCCCCACCACCTTCACCGCCGCTTTCACCACCTGTGGGTGCGATCGGTTTTGGCTTCTTCTTCGACTTCACATTTTGAAGCGTCGAAAACGGATTTGGGTCTTCTTCCACTATCGGTACCGGAGCGCCCCCCGGGCCGCACCCGCCTGCCGCACTTCCAGCGACAAGCACGCCCAGCAGTTTGAGCCGCGAGCGGTCGACAATTTCGTCATTAGGTTTCTTAGTCATGTCATTCTCCTGTTCGTCCTGACGACAATCGACAGGCAATTCTTGGCGGCAGGCGGATTTGAGATCCACCGGCGTTCAACTCAGCGACTGCAACGGCGCCGCAATCCAGATCGCTGCAGCAAGCATCAGGGTCAGAGGCAAAAGCTCCTGCCCCTTGATCTCGTCTTCGGCACCGGACCCCGGCAACCGGTCGCGCGACCAGCGCGACAACAGCCGGATCGCCAGATGTCCGCCAATCCCTGCGATCGCGGCCACGCCAAACGCCCCGATCCACAGCGCAATCAAAGCCGTCACCAGCACCAAGGCGCTGGCTGCGATTTCGACGCGGCGCAGATCATGATCACGGATAATAAACGGGTCCCGGCGATGGGCGTGGCAACACCCTACTTCGAGGCAGGCGAACTTGACTGGGATATAGGCAACATTGATGGCCACGGCGTAGGCGGCAAGCACCAGGCTCGCATGTCCATCCTGGCCAACAAGCAGGAGTGCTGCAGCCAGTGCGGCCAGCGCGGAGGCAGTGGTCGCCCCCGACCATGAGGCCGAGGCCTTGCGGGAAGCGTCTCGAAACGCAACCGCGATCAGGATCCGATAACCGGTGCCGCCGACGAAGAAGAACCCATAGATGAAAGCGAGCGCGAAGGCCGACGGCCAATAGGCTGCTGGTATGACCGGAGCAGCCAGCATCCCGAAAACGGCGGCGCTGCCAATCGCCGAGGCAAGACGCAGAAGCGTCGCCCGCGAAACCCTTGCCTTTTCCAGCGTCAGACTGACCATGTTTCCCCGGCAATGACACAGACGCCCTCCCCGCTCCCTGATTTCTGAGGAAGAGGCTAGGCATCAGCCGGGTAAGGTGCATTGATATATATCAATATCGCAATGTTATTGAGATCATTTGCTAAAATAGCTTGAAGGGATCCCGGACTGGCATGGCGCGAGATCAGCCGACGAGCCGGGAGACCAGGCCGGCTCGCACCCTATTGCCTGTCGCGCAAAAGCGCGCAGCGGTTTTGCGATAACGACATGCAAAAACAAAGACCTAAAGCACGCCACCTGAATCCGTTCGATTGCGACGTGCTTTAGTCAGACCTGGAGCGGGGGCACGTCGTCGGTCTAGACCGTCACCCAGGCGGCATTGCCACGCGAGGAATTGACGCAAGCCGCGACAAACCGCATGCCGGCCAACCCATCCTCGACGCCCGGAACCAGCGCCGGCGGTTTTGCGGTTGCGCCGGATCTGGCGGCACGAATGGCGTCGGCCGTCTCGCTGTACAATGTGGCGAAGGCTTCGAGGTAGCCTTCCGGATGTCCGGAGGGGATTCGGGTCACCTGTGCGGCGGCTTCATTGGCACCCGCGCCACCGCGGGTGATCAGGCGTTTGGCTTGGCCAAGCGGCGTGAACCACAATTGGTTGGGGTTTTCCTGGTGCCAATCAAGACCGCCCTTGTCTCCGTAGACCCTGAGCGTCAGCGCGTTCTCATTGCCGGGCGCCACCTGGCTCGCCCACAGCAATCCCTTGGCAGAGCGTCCGCCCGGTTTGGAAGGCTTGTAGCGCAGCATCACATGGGCATTGTCATCCAGCGCCCTGCCCTCGACAAAGGCATCGAGATCTGCCGCCAGTTCCTGCGCCTCGAGACAGGAGACGAAACAGCCGAGATTGTAGGCATGGGTGCCGATGTCGCCGATCGCGCCGCCTGCCCCGGAGCGGGCCGGATCGGTGCGCCAGGCAGCCTGTTTCTGGCCGGTTTCCTCGATCCGCTCGGACAGCCAGTCCTGCACATATTCAGCCTGCACCAGCCGGATCTCGCCGAGCAGGCCTTCACTGACCATGGCCCGCGCCTGCCTTATCAACGGGTAGCCGGTGTAATTATGGGTCAGCACAAACAGCTTTCCGGACGTGGCGGCAGCGGCCGCAAGCGCCTCGGCATCCTCAAGCGTCGATGTCAGCGGTTTGTCGCAGATGACATGAATGCCAGCCTCGATGAAGGCCTTCGCCGCCGGCCAGTGCATATGGTTGGGCGTGACGATGGCCACCGCTTCAATGCCGTCGGGCCGCGCGGCTTCTGCCGCCGCCATCTCGGCAAACGAGCCGTAGCTGCGCTCGGGCGCGATGCCGAGTTCCTTGGCCGATGCATGCGCCCGGCCGGGATCGGAGGACAAGGCGCCGGCCACCAGTTGATATTTGCCGTCAAGCCGTGCGGCCATCCGGTGCACGCCGCCGATGAAGGCGCCCTGCCCGCCGCCAACCATGCCGAGCCTGACCGGTCCGTCATGATGTTCGTTTTTCGATGCGCTGACCATGTTCTCTTCCTCCCGCTTCCCGTCCTGTCAAAGCCCGAGCATTGCCCTGATCTGGGCCTGGTCGGTCTCGCCGCCGGCGAAATCATCAAAGGCCTTTTCGGTGACGCGAATGATGTGGTTCTGAATGAAGGGAGCCCCTTCCGCGGCGCCATCCTCGGGATGCTTGAGGCAGCACTCCCACTCGAGCACCGCCCAGCTGTCATAATTGTACTGGGCAAGCTTGGAGAAAATCGCCGCGAAATCGACCTGGCCGTCGCCCGGCGAGCGGAACCGTCCGGCCCGGTCTGTCCACGACTGATAGCCCGAATACACCCCCTGGCGGCCGGTCGGATTGAACTCGGCGTCCTTGACATGGAAGGCCGAGATGCGCTCGTGATAGATGTCGATGAAATCGAGATAATCGAGCTGCTGCAAGATGAAATGCGACGGATCGTAATTGATCATGCAGCGCTTGTGGCCGCCGAGCCTTTCCAGAAACATCTCGAAGGTGGCGCCATCGAAGACATCCTCGCCGGGATGGATTTCGTAGGCCACATCCACTCCATTGTCTTCATAGACATCGAGAATCGGCTTCCAGCGCCGCGCCAGTTCGACAAAGGTTTCCTCAATCAGGCCCTGCGGCCGTTGCGGCCAGGGGTAGAGATAGGGAAAGGCCAGCGCTCCGGTGAACGACACCGAGACATCGAGCCCCAGATTGCGCGAGGCCTTGGCGGCTAGCAGCATCTGATTGACCGCCCATTCCTGCCGCGCCTTGGGATTGTTATGCACCGAGGCCGGCGCGAATCCATCGAACTGGCTGTCATAGGCCGGATGCACGGCCACCAGTTGGCCCTGCAAATGGGTCGACAGTTCGGTGATCTCCACCCCCGCATCCGCGCAGATGCCCTGGATTTCGTCGCAATAGGTCTTCGAGTTCGCCGCCTTCTCCAGATCGAACAGACGTCCGTCCCAGGTCGGGATCTGCACACCTTGATAGCCCAGTTCCGCCGCCCATCGTGTAATCGATTGCATCGAATTGAAGGGTGCGTCGTCTCCAGCAAACTGGGCCAGGAAGATGCCCGCCCCCCGCATTGTCTTGGCCATGGTAATTCCTCCCGTTTATGACCTGTGGCGCCGGATTGAAGTCCGCGCCCAGGGCCTTTGTCTTGTCGAATCCGCATGCATGTTTGCACGGGATGTTTTAAGTGGCCACTCCTGAATTCACCTTTAGTCTAAACACTCCACCGCAAAGCGGCGGTGTGCACCGGCGCATCCCAAAGTGCCAGCATGTCATCGTCCATCAGCGTCAGCGTGATCGAGCAGCCAGCCATGTCGAGCGAGGTCACATAGGACCCGGTCAGCGACCGGGCGATCCTGATTCCGTGACGCTCGAAAATCCGCCGGGCGCTGTTGTGCATGACATAAAGTTCCATCAGCGGCGTGCCGCCAAAGCCGTTGACGAACAAGAGGGCGTTGCGCCCCCTGACATCGCCGAATTCCTTGACAATGCCCTCACAGATTTCGCCGGCAATATCATCGGCGCTGGCAAGCGGAGCACGGCGCCGTCCAGGTTCGCCATGAATGCCGACGCCAAATTCCATCTCGCCCGGGCCAAGCTCGAAGGTCGGTTTGCCGGCGGCGGGCACCGTGCAGCTGGTCAACGCCACGCCAAACGATTTCGATTGCCGGTTGACCCGCTGCCCGAGAGTCATGAGATCGGAAAGGCCCATGCCCTGTTCCGCCGCGGCGCCGACGATCTTTTCGACCACAAGGGTGCCCGCGACGCCCCGACGCCCGGTGGTGAACAGTGAATCCTCAACCGCGATATCGTCATTGGTGATCAGTTGCATCACGTCGATGCCGGCCATGTCCCTGAGCATTTCGGCGGCCATGTCGAAATTCATCACATCGCCCTCGTAATTCTTGACGATGAACAGAACGCCCGCGCCACTGTCGACGGCCTGCGCCGCTTCAAGCATCTGATCCGGCGTCGGCGAGGTGAACACCTGACCGGGACAGGCGGCATCGAGCATGCCCAGGCCGACAAAACCGGCATGCAGCGGCTCGTGGCCTGAGCCGCCGCCAGAGAGCAGCGCCACTTTGCTGGATTTGAGTTCCGCCCGGCGGACAAATTTGCCGGAACGGTCGAGTGAGACGATATCGGCGTGAGTGGCGGCAAATCCCGCCAGGCTCTCCGCAAGGATCGTGTCGGCGCTGTTCATAAATTTCTTCATGCTGTCCTCCCTTGACGGCCCTCAGGCCTCCTCGTCCGGATCGCTTCCATAAACCATCCCCATTCGGTGAATGAAATCGGCCACCGCCTGGTCAAACATCCGGTTGCGCGCATCGCTGCCCAGATCCGGCGCCGTGATCGTCAGGTGCCGGGTTCGCTTGCCCGCAGGCGATCGCGCCAGCCGTCCGGGATGCGCCACATGATAGAGCGCCAGAAAATCCTTCTGCTCCAGCTGGGAAAAATGGCACACTGAGAAAATCGCCGCCAGATGCCGTGCGGGCAACGGCGTCAGGTAAGCGGGACTGGTGATCTGGGTGACAAAGCTGCGATTCTTGCCGAGCGCGTCCGCCAGCCGCTGGCGTGTCCCCGAGGGGCGCTTGTCGACAATCGTCGCCAGTTTCTGCTTATAGGCGCGGATCGCATCTTCGCTGCTTGGCGCCATCATTTTTCGCCGCTCCTCACGCGCCCATCGCCCATTGCCGGACCGCCGCCTTGACCAGACCAACTCGCGCGGGGGCAACCGACAACCGGCGCAGACCCGCCTTCAGCAGCAAGGCGGTCATATCCGGATCGCTGGCCGCATCGCCGCACAGGCTGATTTCTATGCCTTCGGATTGACCGAAGCCGGCGACTTTGGCGATCAGAGCCATCACCGCCGGATCATCCGTTGAACCAAGACCGCCAAGCCTCGAATTGTCGCGCGAGGCGGCAAGCACATATTGCGTGAGATCATTCGACCCTATCGAGAAAAAACCGGCCTTTGCAAACCGTTCCGGCGTGATCGCCACGGACGGCACTTCGACCATGATCCCGATCTCAGGCATCGCATGGGCTATGCCCTGCCGGGCTAGTCCGGCCGCTTCATCGGCAAAAAGGGATTGCGCCTCCACGATTTCCCGGGGCACCGAAACCATCGGCAACATCACCTTGAGCGCTCCCAGTGACGCTGCCCGCAACAATGCCCTGATCTGGACCCGGAAAATCTCCGGCTTTGCCAGCGACAGGCGAATTCCGCGCAAACCGAGAAAGGAATTGTCCTCCGCGACCGTGTAACCCTCGACCGGCTTGTCGCCGCCGGCGTCGATGGTGCGGATGGTGACAGGCTTGCCTTGCGCCCAGTCAAGCACCTTGCGATAGGCGGCAAACTGGGTTTCTTCGTCCGGCAACCCGCGCTCGCCGGCAAACAGAAATTCGGTGCGCATCAGCCCGACACCATCGACGGTGCCGATGGAAATCCGCCCGACATCGGCCGGATCGGCAATGTTGACGAGCACCTCGACCTTTTCGCCATCCATGGTGATCGCCGGTTCAGCGGCTTGCAGCTCGGCGTCACGCAGGCGCCTGTCGCTGGCGCTACGGCGACCATCAAATGCGGCAAGCTGCGCCGGGTCCGGAGCCACCAACAATTCACCCGACTGCGCATCCAGCAAGGCATCGGCGCCATCGTGCACCGCGCAGTCGCCAATACCGACAATCATCGGCACGCCACGCGCCCGCGCCAGCATCGCCACGTGGCTGGCAGCGCTGCCGTCGCGCAAGGCCAGACCGCCGCCCTTGCTCCAGTCATGCGCCAGAAACCGGCTCGGCGCGATGTCACGGTCGACATGGATCACGCCCGGCGGAATGGTTGCCTCGTCGTCGCCCGCCAAAGCCGACAGGACTGTTTCGCGGATGTCGGACAGATCCGCGGACCGGGCGGTGAAATAGGGGTCTCCGGATGCCTTGTAACTGGCGATTTCGGCCTCAAGAACGGCTTTCCATGCCTCAAACGCGGTCGCGCCCGACCCAATCATCTCTGCCGCGGACGCGGTGAAGGATCCGTCCTCCAGCATGGCCAGTTGGAATTCAAGTATATCGGCGGCATCGCCTGACAGGTCACTCATCGCCGCGGCAACCGAGGCTGCCGCCGCCTCGACCGCCAATTCGAGCGCCTGCACTTCCGCCTCCGGTGTCGGTTTGGCGAGATAGACACGATGACCCTGATGGGCCAGATGAACCGGCCCGTGGGCAAACCCGGCGCTGGCCGGCTGTCCGGTGATCTTAACGGGGATCGCCATGCCCGCCGCCTTCGTCAAACCCGCGTTCAACCAATGCAATCAGCGCCGCAACCGCCGTCGTCGACTGCTCGCCCTGGGCCCGCAACAACAGCCGGGTGCCTTTCGGCGCCTTGGCGCCCATCACCTTGACGATGCTCTTGGCGTCGATCCACGGCCCATCTTCACTGGTGGCGATTTCCACAGTGCAGGGGAATGTTTTGGCGAGTTTTGTGAATTTCACCGAAGGCCGGGCATGGAGCCCGACCTCATTGGTGATGATCACTTCCGAAATCGCCGTAGCCGTCATTTTCTCTTGTCCTTCCAGCACGCTCACAGCGGCGATAGTTCTTCGGCGGTGGCCACGACGCTGGCGAGCGGTGCCCCGCCGGACGCCTCGGTTGCCGCCATGATGGCGCCCTCGACAATCGGCGCATTGCAGATCGTGATCCGCGAGGCGCGCGGCTCGCCGATGATTTCAATCGCCATTTCCGTATTGGTTTCGGCCCCGCCGAGATCGACCAGAACCGCCACGCCGGCGTCAGACCAGGCCTTGTCAATCGCTTTGGTGATTGCCTCGACACTGGTGCCAAGCCCGCCCGCCGGATCGCCGCCGCACCAGGCCAACCCCACTTCGTCGCCTACCATCTGGCGCACCATGTCGGCAACGCCTTCTGCCACCAGCGGTGAATGCGATACGATGACGATGCCGACATTCATGTCTCACGCTCCTTCATGGGATTTCAGGGTTTGGGCCACGGCGCCCGCCAGCAATGCAACAGACGCGGCGCCGGGATCCATGTGCCCGATCGAGCGCTCGCCCAGAAACGAGGCCCGACCTCTCGTGGCAAGCATGGGAATGGTTGCCTCGGCGGCGGCTTCGGCACGCGCGGCGACTGCGTCGGGATCGGCCCCCTGTTTCATCGCCTCCAGCATGGGGTAGAGCACATCCAGCATGGTTTTTTGCCCGGCCCGGGATTTGCCGCGCGCAGCGACCGCATCTACCGCCTTTTCAAAGGCAGTCACGAAACCGGCCCGATCGGTTTCTTCAGTTAGTTCCTTGCCCAGCGTCATGAAAAATGTGCCAAACAGCGGGCCGGATGCGCCGCCGACGGTCATCACCAGTTTCATACCCGCAGCCTTGAGCGCTTCGGGAAAGGGTTTGGCGGCAAGCTGTTCCAGGTCACCCGATACCGCCTCGAAGCCGCGCTTCATATTGGCGCCGTGGTCGCCATCGCCGATGGCGCTGTCCAGTTCGGTCAGCCGTTCGGCATTGGCCGCAATCGTTTCTGCCATGGCGGCCACGAGGCTTCGGAAGTCGACGTTCCCTGTCATCGCCGCAATCCTGTATCACGCTCAGCCATTGGCGATCCTCCTGTCGTCAGCGCCGAAGAACAGCGGCTGCTTGAGCGAAACCGAAACCGGTTCGCCCGCCTTGAAACCGGAATACGGATCGGCAAGCAAAGTTATTTTTTGCCCGTCCACCCGAATATGCAGATGGTTCTGATCCCCCAGATGCTCGACCCAGTCGACCCTGGCATTGGCTGCGCCGGCTGAAGTCACTGCTTCGACCAGAATATGCTCGGTTCGCGCGCCAATGGTCTTGACGCCCTCTGGAACCGATTGGCACGGCAACAGACCGGGCTTGAACAGATTGATATGCGGGTGACCAAGGCGCGCGGCGACATGCAGATTGGCGGGTGCCGTATAGATCTCGCGTGGACTGCCGATTTGCGTGAGCCGGCCTTCCGCCAGGATGCCGATCCTGTCGGCCATGGTCATGGCCTCGATCTGGTCATGGGTGACGTAGAGCAGTGTCGCTCCGATCTCGCTCTGGATGCGCTTGAGTTCCAGCCGCAGATCCGCTCTCAGTTTCGCATCAAGCGAGGACAACGGCTCATCCATCAGGAAAATCGAAGGCTCGCGCACCAACGCCCGGCCAATGGCCACCCGTTGCATTTCGCCGCCCGACAGCATGGTCGATTTGCTGTCGAGCTTATGATCAATCCGCACCATTTTGGCTATCTCGCGCACCCGTGCCTCAATCTCGCTGGCGGACCAGCGCCGCGCCGGCGATTTCAACGGAAATGCGAGATTTTCGAACACGCTCAGATGCGGGTAGAGCGAATACTGCTGAAACACAAAGGCGACATCGCGCTCGGCCGGCGCCAGCGAGGTGACATCCTCCGCGCCGATCCGCACCGATCCGGCGTCCGGACGCTCCAGTCCCGCAATCAGTCGGAGCGTGGTCGTCTTGCCCGCGCCGGTCGGACCCAGCAGCACGACGAACTCACCATCGGCGATGGTCAGATCGATATCCTCGACGGCCCGGTTTGCGCCGAAGGATTTGCTCAATCCTGAAAGCCGGACCTCAGCCATGAGCCATTCCCCCGGAACGTTTCGTGCGGATCGCCTTGCCGGTATCCTTGCGAAACAGCGACAGCCGGTTCGCATCGAGATCCAGCCCGACAGTCTCGCCGATCCGGAACGTCTGGTCCGCCGGCGCGCGCGCCTTGCAGAAGCCGTCGGCGGTCTCGATCACCACGATCTGGGTGGTCCCCAGATATTCGACCCCATACACCGAGCCCCGGTACTGGGCCGCATCGGAAAAACGGATGTGCTCGGGACGCACACCGAGCGCCATCTCGCCGGACGCAACATCTTCGAGCGTCTCGGGCACGGCAATCGCAGCCTCCCCGATCTGAACACTGGTCGCCCCCTTGGCGACGCCTCCATGAAAACCGACAAAATTCATCGGCGGAGAGCCGATGAAGTCGGCGACATACATCGAGGTCGGGTGATCATAGATCTGTTGCGGCGAACCGAATTGCTCGATGACGCCATGATTCATCACCGCGATCTTGTCGGCCATCGCCATCGCCTCGAGCTGGTCATGGGTGACATAGATGGTGGTGGCCTTGATCCGGTTGTGCAGTTCCCGCAGCTCATGCACCATGACATTGCGGAACTCGGCGTCGAGCGTGCCGAGCGGCTCATCCATCAGAAAACACTTCGGCCGCCGCACGATCGCCCGGCCCAGCGCCACCCGCTGCCGG
>LADQ01000006.1 GCA_000961635.1 Hoeflea sp. BRH_c9
ACTTCCTGGGCGACCACCGCAAATCCGCGTCCGGCGTCGCCGGCGCGCGCCGCCTCGACGCCGGCATTGAGCGCCAGGAGATTGGTCTGGAAGGCGATGTCGTCGATCACCGAGATGATCTGGCTGATCCGCTTGGACGAGTCCTCGATCTTCTCCATCGCCGAAATCGCCGTCTGCACCACTTTTCCGGAGCTCTCGGCGCCGGACTTGGCGTGGCGGACCATGTCGCGGGCTTCCTCGGCGCGCAGGGCGGAGCTTTTCACCGCCGAGGTAATCTGATCCAGAGCCGCGGCGGTTTCCTCAAGCGAGGCCGCCTGCTGCTCGGTGCGCTGCGAAAGATTGTCGGCGGCGACGCCGATTTCCGCCGACGCCTGACGCACCGAGTCGGTTGTCGCCGAGATTTCCTGGATGGTCTCGCTCAGCGAGGTGATCGACAGGTTGAACACGGTCCTGAGTTTTTCGTAATCGGGAGCAAACGCCTCATGAATGCGGTAGCCCAGGTTTCCGGCCGAAAGGTGCTCCAGCCCGCTGGTCAGCGCCGCGATCACCTGGACCCGGTCCTCATCCGCTGCCGATTTGGTCCTCGCCGCATCGGCTTCCAGCCGCTGCCGGTCGGCCTGCTCGGCCTCGAATTGATCCCTGGCGGTCTGGCGGTCGATGGCGGTCTGCCGGAAATAGGCGACCGATTGCGCCATTTCACCGATTTCGTCGGTGCGGTCGGCATGCGGCACTTCAACCGAATAGTCGCCGTCGGCGAGCACCCGCATATAGTCCTTCATGTCGGTGAGCGGCACGATGGTCCGCCGCCGGAACAGCGAAAGACCGCCCAGGAAGATCACGATCGAAACCGCGCCGGCCAGCAGGGTCAGGTTGGAAATCCGCTCATCGGTGGCGCGCGCCTTCAATTCAGCCATTTCGAGAAAAGCCGCAGCGAGTTGGGAAAACCCGGCCACGGCGTCCGCGTGGGCCTGAAAGACAGGTTGAAGCTCGCCCAGCGCAGTGGCCGCCGCCGCGCCGTCGGCGGCGCGGCTGGCGGGGAGAAAATGGTCATAGACGATGGCCCAGAACGCATCGCCGGTGGCGAGGATGTCATTCTGCAGCTTCGCCTCCAGCGTCTGGTCAAGACCGGAATTGCGCCAATGGGCCTTGCGCTCGTCATAAAGCGCCTTGAGCGCGTCGATCTTGCCGATGTTGATGTCGGCCACGGCGGGTTGTGCTGTCATCTCGTTGACCAGCATGTAGGCTTCAACCAGATAGAGCGGCGGCGGCAGCGTGTCGGCGATCAGATCCTTGCCCTGGACAATCTGCTGATAGGCCGGGCCGTTTACCTTCAGTTCCGAATAGATGTATTTGTTTACTGCGATCAAACCGATGAGACCGGCTGATACAACGATTCCGAAGGCTACGAGACTGCGACCGATATTCAGGTTCATATTGGGTTTCCGCTTCGCCAGATCTGATGCGCATGGATCAATTCGCTCGGGGCCCGTCGCGTCATGCCGGCCCCGGCGCGAATGCCCCGTCGTCGCCACAAATGTAAACCGGAGCGGTTACCGATCTATGAAGCCGTGGTTAACAAAATGCCTGCAAATCCAGCGGTTCACAAATCGGCCGCTAGTTGTTTTGGGTCATGCGGGCGTAATCGGTATAGCATAAAGCCGGTGGCCAGATGATCCGTTGACTGCGTGACCAGGTCCAATTGATTTTTTGCCGTGGTGCGGTAAGACGGCGCAGCGCAAATCAACCCTTGCTAAAACCCAAAAGGAACCAGACCATGACCGCCATTATCGATATTGTCGGACGGGAAATCCTCGACAGCCGCGGAAACCCGACGGTTGAAGTCGACGTCCATCTCGAGGACGGATCCATGGGCCGCGCGGCGGTTCCCTCGGGCGCCTCGACCGGCGCCCATGAGGCCGTCGAACTGCGCGATGGCGGCAGCCGCTATCTCGGCAAGGGCGTGCGCAAGGCGGTGGCCTCGGTCAATGGACCGCTGCGCGACAATATCTGCGGCATGGACGCCGAAGGCCAGATTGCTCTCGACAAGGCGATGATCGCGCTCGATGGCACCGCCAACAAGAGCAAGCTCGGCGCCAACGCCATTCTCGGCGTGTCGCTGGCCACGGCCCGTGCCGCGGCGCAGGCCAGCAATTTGCCGCTCTACCGCTATGTCGGCGGCGCCAATGCGCGGCTTCTTCCGGTGCCGATGATGAACATCATCAATGGCGGGGCGCATGCCGACAATCCGATCGATTTCCAGGAATTCATGATCATGCCGGTGGGCGCCGACAGCTTGAGCGACGCGGTGCGGATGGGCTCGGAGGTGTTTCACACCTTGAAGAAGGAACTCGCCAAGGGCGGTCACAATACCAATGTCGGCGACGAGGGCGGCTTTGCCCCGAATTTGAAAAGCGCCTCAGCCGCGCTCGATTTCATCATGCAGTCGATCGAGAAGGCCGGCTACCGTCCCGGCGAGGACATTCATCTGGCGCTCGACCCTGCCTCGACCGAGTTCTTCAAGGATGGCAAATACGATCTGGCGGGCGAGGGGCGTGTTCTCGACAGCGCCGAAATGGTTGCCTACTACGCCGAACTCGTCGCCAAGTACCCGATCATCTCGATTGAGGACGGCATGGCGGAAGATGATTGGGATGGCTGGAAAATGCTCACCGAAGCGATCGGCGACAAGTGCCAGCTGGTCGGCGACGATCTGTTCGTCACCAATTCCGCCCGGCTGCGCGACGGCATCAAGATGGGCGTGGCCAATTCGATCCTGGTCAAGGTCAACCAGATCGGCACGCTGTCGGAAACGCTCGACGCGGTCGAAACCGCGCACAAGGCCGGTTACACCGCGGTAATGAGCCACCGTTCCGGCGAAACCGAGGATTCCACCATCGCCGATCTCGCCGTCGCCACCAATTGCGGACAGATCAAGACCGGCTCGCTGTCGCGCTCGGACCGCTTGGCCAAATACAACCAGCTGATCCGCATCGAGGAAGAGCTCGGCGTCGAAGCCGCCTATGCCGGCGCCTCCGTTCTGCGCGGATAGGCGGGCAGGGCGGCGCGCCTTGCGAGACATTGACATTGGGCCCGCGCATCGGCGCGGGCTTTCCGGTCTCTGAAGCTGGAACAGCCGCGATCGGCTAACGCTATATTAAGCATGCCATGCCATGCTTGCCGCCTCGCAGGGGTAAGGCGTTTTTCGAATGCGGACACAATTTAAAAAGCAGCGATCCTGGATCCGTTGGATCATTCCGGCGCTCTCCATTGGATGCTTCTTCTATTTCGGATTCCATTCATGGCACGGCGCTTTCGGTCTCAACTCGGCCGAGGCGCTGGAGCTGCGCCGCGTCGAATTGACCGAACGGCTTGCAAGCCTGACCGAACGCAGGCACCATCTCGAACACAAGGTCAGGTTGCTGGGCGATGGCGCGGTGGAAGCCGACATGCTGGATGAACGGGCGCGGCTGCTGCTGAACCTCGCCCGTGAGGATGAAGTCGTATATTTCATCCGGCAGGACAATTAACCTGATATCGGTTAATTGACGAAAAATCTTTAAATTTCAATTGTATAGGCAAACATGCCAGCCATGCGTTTATGCGCTTGCTGACAGGTGCCATATTTCATAAGGTCTAGGAAACATGACCACTGGGAGGATGACATGGCAGCCCGTAAAACCGCCACAGCCGCATCCCGCAAGAAGCCTGCTGACAAAAGCGGGCTGAACGGCGGAATAACCGATTTTGACAAGGCCGCCGAGATCAAGGCCTACAGCGACATGCTGATGATCCGCCGTTTCGAGGAAAAGGCCGGCCAGCTTTACGGCATGGGCTTCATTGGCGGTTTCTGCCACCTCTATATCGGCCAGGAGGCCGTCGTCGTCGGCATGCAGTCGGCGCTCAAGGATGGCGACCAGGTCATCACCGGCTACCGCGATCACGGCCACATGCTGGCCTGCGGCATGGAAGCCCGCGGCGTGATGGCCGAACTGACCGGACGCCGCGACGGCTATTCGCGCGGCAAGGGCGGCTCCATGCACATGTTCTCCAAGGAGAAGAATTTCTATGGCGGCCACGGCATTGTCGGCGGCCAGGTGTCGCTGGGCACCGGGCTCGCTTTTGCCAACAAATACCGCGGCAATGACCATGTCGCGCTGGCCTATTTCGGCGATGGCGCCGCCAACCAGGGCCAGGTCTATGAGAGCTTCAACATGGCGGCTCTGTGGAAGCTGCCGGTGATCTACATCATCGAGAACAACCGCTACGCCATGGGCACCTCGACGGCGCGCTCCTCGGCGCAGTCGAATTTTTCGTTGCGCGGCAATTCCTTCGGCATTCCCGGCCATCAGGTCGACGGCATGGATGTGCGCGCGGTGCACGCCGCGGCAGTCGAGGCGGTCGCCCACGGCCGGGCCGGCAAGGGTCCGATCATTCTCGAAATGCTGACCTACCGCTACCGCGGCCACTCGATGTCGGACCCGGCGAAATACCGCTCCAAGGACGAAGTGCAGAAGATGCGCTCCGAGCATGACCCGATCGAACAGGTCAAGGCCCGCATCCTCGAGCTCAAGCACGCCTCAGAAGATGACCTCAAGGCCATCGACAAGAAGGTGCGCGACGTGGTGGCGGACGCCGCCGACTTCGCCCAGAACAATCCGGAGCCGGATCCGTCCGAACTCTACACCGACATTCTGCTGTAAGGGGAGGGAACCACCATGCCGATCGAAATCCTGATGCCCGCGCTTTCCCCGACAATGGAAGAAGGCACGCTGTCCAAATGGCTGAAAAACGAGGGCGACAAAGTCGCCTCCGGCGATGTGCTGGCCGAAATTGAAACCGACAAGGCGACCATGGAAGTCGAAGCCATCGACGAGGGTGTGATCGGCAAGATCATGGTCCCGGCCGGCACCGAAAACGTCAAGGTCAACGCCGTCATCGCCGTGCTGCTGCAGGAGGGCGAAAGCGCCTCCGACATCGGCTCCGCCAAGGCCAAGTCGGCGGAAGCCGCTCCGGCCGCGGAAGAGCCGAAGGCGGAAGAACCGAAGGCGGAAGAAAAATCCGACGCCGCCGCTCCCGTGCCCGCGGCACCCAAGGCGCCGGCTCCGGCGATGGCGTCCGATCCGGCGATCCCATCCGGCACCGAAATGGTGGCGACAACCGTGCGCGAAGCGCTGCGCGACGCCATGGCCGAGGAAATGCGC
>LADQ01000011.1 GCA_000961635.1 Hoeflea sp. BRH_c9
CTGCGGGCGCAACCGGGCGCGCCGATCACCTGCGCCTTGCCGGCCCGGCCCAGCACCAGCAGGTTGCCGGGATCGACCGGCATGCCGACCCGCTCCACCCTGCCGCCGGCCAGTCGGATGGCTGCGGGGATGACATCATCGAAATCGGTGACCGCCGATGCGCCAAAGATAATGACCAGCTCATATTCCGCCGCCATCCGGACGATTTCGCTGGCAACGGCCTCCGCCGAATGCGCGACACGGCTTTCCTCGACCAGTCGCGAGCCGCTCGGCGCCAACCGGCTCTTGAGCAGATCGCGGGTCTTGTCCATCACCGTGGGTTTGAGCGTGGGCAAGACCGTGGCGATCAGACCCGCGCGCATGGGTTTGAACGGCGCGATCTGAGCCAGCGCCCTGTCGGAAATGGCGGCTTTGGCCGAACTGAGCGAGGCGCCGGTCACCGCCAGCGGTATAATCTTGATGGTCGCCACCATTTCATCCGGCTCGACCGGCGTGCAGTCGGCAAGACAGGCAAATGTGATGGCTGGATCGATGGCATTGAAATGATCGACAAGCCGCCGGTCGGCACGGAACAATCCGGCCCGCGCCGCATGCAGATTGACCCGTCCGGTAGCGGCATTGGCGGCGCGGATATGGGCGCCGGCGAAGGCTTGCGCCAGCGTTTCCGCCGCTTCATTCTCGCCCACATCATTGTGCTCCAGCCGCGCCACGATCACTTCGGTGACGCCGCCCTGCCCGAGCATCATCACATCGCTGGCGGTGAGCACATGGCCTTTCTTGAGCCGGTGCGCGCCTACGGACAGAGAATGCGCCAGCACCGCGCCCTCGGCTTGTCCAATCGGAACCGGACCGAATTTCATCGCGCCGACGGCTGTTCAGAGAGGTCAGCCGGCTTGCGCAAGGCGGCAATCACCTGGGCCAGGATCGCCACCGCGATCTCGGCCGGGCTCTGCGCGCCGATATCAAGCCCGATCGGCGCCGCGATCCGGGCGATCTGGTCAGGGCCGAGACCGGCTTCCGTGAACCGCTCCACGCGCTTGGCGTGGGTCTTGCGTGAGCCCAACGCGCCGACATAGAATGCGCCGGCATGAAGCGCCGTCGTCAGCGGCCAGTCATCGATCTTGGGATCATGGGTCACCGCCACAAGGGCCGTGAACGCGTCAAGCGGCCGCTCCTTCAACGCGTCCTCGGGCCAGTCGGCGACCAGATCGACGCCGGAAAACCGCTCGTCCGTGGCGAATGCTGTGCGCGGGTCAATCACCTTGACATCGAAGCCCGCCATCTGCGCCATCGGCGCCAGCGCCTGCGAAATATGCACCGCGCCGATGATCACCATGCGCGGCGACGGCACATGCACATTGAGAAAAAACCGGCGCCCGTCGGCTTCCACCACGCTCGATCTGACCGACAGGAAGGCTTTGCCGATCGCCGCTCCCAGATCGCCCGCCACCGGGTCGCCCTTCATCACCAGCCGGTTGCGGCCATCGCCGAGATCGGTGAGCATGATCGCCGCGCGTCTGTCGCGCCGGGCCGCATTGAGCTGTCTGAGCAGATGCGGATCCATCAGCCGAGCCGTTCCAGATAGACCTGGATCCTGCCGCCGCAGGACAGTCCCACTTGCCAGGCGGTTTCGTCGGCGACGCCGAAGTCGAGCATTTTCGCTTCTCCGCTTGCGATCACGTCGGCGGCCTCGGCAATCACCGCGCCTTCGACGCAGCCGCCCGACACCGAGCCGCTGAAATTGCCATTCGCATCGATCACCAGATGGCTGCCGGCGGGCCGCGGCGCCGAGCCCCAAGTCTCGATCACGGTGGCCACCGCCACCTCGCGGCCATCCAGCATCCAGCGCTCGGCCACCATCAGCGGGTCAAGCTGGTCTTCTGAAATCTGGCCTGGAACCGGAGCTGTCATGCCTGCCTCCATCGACTGCGAGCAACACTATGGCCACCGCCACGGACTGATTTCAAGTATCAACGCCGCGGAACTACAGAAACCGTCGCGGATCGGCTTTCGCCGCATCCTTTTCGCCAAGGGCTGCGACAAGATCCGCCATCGCGTCGATGCTGTGAACCGGGCGGAATTCATCGACATGGGCGAGCATGGTGCGCACGCCGCGCGCGCGCGCCTCGAACCCGTCGAAGCGGAGCAGCGGATTGAGCCAGATCAGCCGGCGGCAGGAGCGGTGCAACCGGTCGATCTCGATCTCGAGTTCCTCGATCGAATCGCGCTCCAGCCCGTCGGTGATCAGGATCACCACCGCCCCCTGCCCCAGCACCCGGCGCGACCATTGCCGGTTGAACAGCCGCAGCGCTTCGCCGATCCGGGTTCCGCCCGACCAGTCCCTGACCGCGCCGGCGCATTGATCCACCGCCTCGTCGGGATCCTTGTTGCGCATCTGCCGGGTGATGTTGGTGAGCCTTGTGCCGAACAGGAATGTCTGCACCCCGCGCCGCTTCTCGCTGATGACATGCATGAAGTGCAGGAAAATCCGCGTGTACTGGCTCATCGACCCGGAAATGTCGGCGATGATGACCAGCGGCGGATGCACTTTCCGGCGTTTGCGGAAGCGCGGCAGGATCAGATCGCCGCCGGTGCGCATGGCGGCGCGCATGGTGGCGCGCGGGTCGATCCGCTTCTGTGTCGAGGACGGCCTGAACCGCCGTGTCTCGACCTGATCGAACGGCAATGACAGGCCGGCGATGGCGCGCTTCGCCTCAGCCAGCTCCAGCGCCGTCATCTGGGCGAAATCCTGTTGTCTCAGAACTTCGTTGCCCGAGCTGGTTTCCCGCGCGTCAATGTCGATGACCGGCTTGTCGTCCTGCGGGCGGTTCTTTTCGTGGCCTTCGAACAGGGCCTGGCTGACGCGGGTCTCGCCGGCTTTCAGCTTGTCCCGCTGCCGGTTCTCCATCGCCACCGGGGAGAACATGGCGATCATCTTCTCGACCAGACCGCGGGTCCGCCAGTACAGCTTGAAAGCCTGGTCAAACACTTGCCGGTCCTCGCGCCGCTTGACGAAAACCGAGTGCAGCACCCAGTAGAATTCCTCCCGGCTGCCGATGCCGGCGACCTGGACTGCTTCCACCGCATCGCGCACCGCCGCCGGCCCGACCTTGAGCCCGGCCTTGCGCAGGACGCGAGCGAAATAGACAATATTGTGGACCAGGCGGCCGTCGCTCTCGGGACCATCCACGGACCGTGCCGCTTCCGCCATCAGAGCGACTGAGCCAGCTCGGCCTTCACTTCGGCCAGCAGCGCGCGGCCGGCCGAGCCTTCGATCCGGGCGATGTCATCTTGATATTTGAGCAGGGTCCCGAGCGTGTCCGACACGGTTTCGGGATCGAGCGCCAGCCGGTCGAGTTCGGTCAGCGCCGTCGCCCAATCGATGGTTTCGGCGACACCCGGGCTCTTGAACAGGTCCATCTGCCGCAGTTTCTGCACGTAAGTGACAATCTGCCGCGACAGCTCGTCATGGCAGCCCGGCACCTTGAGCCGGACGATCTGCAGCTCCACATCGGCGCTCGGATAGTCCACCCAGTGATACAGGCAGCGCCGTTTCAGCGCGTCGTGGATCTCGCGGGTGCGGTTGGTGGTGATGATGACGATCGGCGGCTCCTCCGCCTTGATGGTGCCCAGTTCCGGTATCGTCACCTGATAATCGGACAGGATTTCCAGCAGGAACGCCTCGAACGCCTCGTCGGTGCGGTCGAGTTCATCGATCAGGAACACCGGCGCCCGACCGCCGCTGCCTTCAAGCGCCTGCAGCACCGGACGCCGGATCAGGTGCCTTTCGGAAAATATGGAGCGCTCGATGGCTGACCGGTCATCCTCGCCGGTGGCTTCCGCCAGCCGGATCTCCAGCATCTGCGCCGGGTAGTTCCATTCATACACGGCCGAGGACACATCTAGCCCCTCATAGCATTGCAGCCGGATCAGCGGCCGGTCCAGCCCCTTGGCCAGGACCTTGGCGATTTCGGTCTTGCCGACTCCGGCCTCGCCTTCAAGAAACAGCGGCCGTTTCATCCTGAGGCTCAGGAACAGCACCGTCGCCAGCGCCTTGTTCGCCACATAGCCCTGGCTTGAAAGCAGTTCCAGCGTTTCATCGATCGAGGTGGGAAGCGGGTTGGAAATAGACATCAAGGCTCCGTCAGCAGGAAGACCGCGATTGGATCCGGCCAAGGCTAAACAGTATGGTATCCGCGGTCCAAATACAAAAGCGCCGGCCCGGGCGGTCCGACGCGCAATCCGGTGACCACGCCAATCAGAATTGTGTGCGTCGCAACCGTCTTGGCGTCAATCAACCGGCAATCGAACACCGCGGCGGCGCCCAAAAGAGTTGGCGCGCCGGTCGTGATCGTGTCCCATTGCGCAAGCGCGAAGCGCGCCTCGACATCGAGATGATTGATGCCGGAAAAGGCGTCGGCCAGACCCTGGTGTTGCGACATCAATGTGTTGAGCGCAAACACGCCCGATTGGATGAACAGCTCATTGAGCGGGTTGGAATGATTGAGGCAGACCAAGAGCGTGCCGGGATTGTCGGAAACCGAGCAGGCGGCGGTCACCGTCACGCCGCGGCGGACGCCGTCATTGACCGTGGTGGCGATTTGCACGTGCCCGGCATACCGCGCCATCGCGTCGCGATAATCCCTGGAGTCTATGGTTTGCCGTGTCAACACGCATGCGCCTCGATGTTGGAACCGTTGCCGGTAACCGTATGGTTGTTGACCATACATAAAGAGCGGGCGGAAATTTGAAACCCGCGACCGCGACTTTTTCTCGCCCATCGCCGCCGCATCGCTCCGCAATGACGGATTTCGCTTGGATTAGCCGCCGCTGCCGGTCTAAATACCGGCCATGATGATCCGCTCAGCGCTTTCCGGTCTGGCCCTCGCCCTGACCCTCCTGATGGCCGCGGCACCCGTGCACGCCCAATCGGCCCGGGTTGGTCTGGTCATCCCGCAATCCGGCCAGTTCAAGCTTCTGGGCGACCATGTCCGTGAGGCCTTCGAGCTGTGGGGCGCGGCCAATCCCGGCGTTTTCGCCGATGTGGTCGAAGGTGATGACGGCTGCACCGAGCAATCCGGCGTCGACGCCGCCGCGGCGATGACCGAAGCCGGCGCCGATATCGTGGTCGGTTTTCTGTGCACCGAAACCCTTGCCGCAGCACTGCCGCTGTTGTCGGAAGAAGGCATCCCGGTGATGACGCTGACGGTCAGGGCCGATATCATCGCCGAAGAGGCCGCCCGGCTCGGCTGGAAGTTTTTTCGCCTCGCGCCGCGCGCCGGCTCCGAAGCCGACATTGCCGCGGACGCCATTTTCCGCCTTTGGGCCGATCAGCCTTTCGCCCTGATCGAGGACGGAGCCATTTCCGGACGGGAACTGGTCGAGGCCATCCGCATCAAGCTTGAGGAGCGTGGCCTCAAGCCAACCCTTGTCGACAATTTCCGGCCCGGCCAGACCACCCAGCCGAGCCTGATGCGCCGGCTCAAATCCGCCGGCGTCGCCCGGGTCTTTGTCGGCGGCGATCGCGCCGATCTGGCGGTGATCGCCAAGGAAGCCGCCTACCAGAGCGTGCCGCTGAAGTTCATGGGCGGAGACACGCTCAATGCGCCACGCGGCGAGCAACCGATTCCCGAGGGAACCATCGCCGTGCTTGCCGCCGCCGCCACGCCCGGCACCGAGGATGAAGCCGCCCGCGCGGCCTTCGCCAGCCGCGGCATGATCGCCGAAGGATTGCGCATTCCCGCCTATGCGGCGGCGGAAATCATCGGGGCGGCGGCGACCCGGATGGGCTATGGCGCGACAGGTCTCCACGAACTTCTCAGCGGGACAACCTTCGCAACCGCGCTCGGACCGGTGACATTCGAGCCAAACGGCGAGCGTCGCGAACCGGGCTTCGTGCTTGCCATTCTCAAGGATGGCCAATTCCGGCGGCTCAGCGTCGAGGACGCAAAGCTGCTGGCCGGAGAGAGCCAGTGACCATTGCAGGCCCGCGCAATCTGATCACCGATGTGGCCGGGCTGACCGTCGGCAATGCCGCTGACCGGGATCTCAACTCGGGCGTGACCGCCATCATCTGCGATCCTCCCGCCACCGCCGCCGTGCAGGTGCTTGGCGGCGCTCCCGGCACCCGTGAAACCGACCTGCTCGAGCCGCACAACACGGTCGAGACCGTCAACGGGCTGGTCCTGTCGGGCGGCTCGGCCTTCGGGCTTGACGCCGCCAGCGGCGCGCAGGCCTTTTTGCGCGAGCGCGGCATCGGCTTCGAGGTCGGTCCCCACCGCATTCCGATCGTCCCGGCGGCGATTCTGTTTGACCTCATCAATGGCGGCGA
>LADQ01000185.1 GCA_000961635.1 Hoeflea sp. BRH_c9
ATCGCGGTGGCGAGCGGCGCCGGCGCGGTGGCCCCCGCCTGCCCTGCCGACAAGAGCAGCACCGGCATGCCGGCGCGGATGCATTTTTCCATGGTGATGCAGCTCTCTTCGGCGAACTTCATCGGAGGAACCACAAAGCAGTTGGAATTGGAGACGAACGGCCGCGCGCGCCAGTTGGCCTCGCCGCCGGCGATCATGTGGATGAGATCCATGCAGCCTTCAAAGTGCGACGGATCGGAAAAACTGGTGCCGACATGTTTGGTGGTGCCGGCGCAGCAGGCATAGATGGTGTTGATGTCCATCTCGAAATTATCGACCACATCGCGGCAGACCATGGCGCGCTGAAAGAAATGCACATTGTCGAGCGCATGGGTGATCCGCGCCGCGTCATAGAGATCCCGCGCGGTCGATTCGCGATAGGTCCGGTTCTCGACATCGACCACATGCACGGCGGCGCCGGCGGTGCCGTAATGAACCCGGGTTCCCGACAGATCGAGATCATATTTGGACTCGCGGCCAAACAGCACCAGGTCCTTGTTGGCCAGCGCCAGCATGTCCTCGACCAGCGCGCGCGGAAACCGGATCCGCCCGTCATCGCCGAGAATGGCGCCGGCGCCGGTCATAATCTCGACGCCCGATGGCGGCGCCTGCGACAGGCCGATGGTTTCGAGCGCATCGAGCGCCGCCTCGTGAATGCGCAGCACATTGGCCTGGGTCAGCGGCGAATATTGCCCGCCGCTCATGCCTGCCCGGATCGGCCTCAGATTGTCGGCCAGCGGCGCGGTTCTTACCGCAACCCGGTTGGCGCGGCCGCCGGAGCGGCGGTTCTGCTTTTCGGGTCCGCAAGGTGCGAGTGCCGTTTCAATTTCAATTGCAGTTTCCATCATGGTCTCCATGGGTCCGAAGCAAAATTCAATTCACATCCGGACGCGGAGCGCGCCGGGGTCGTAGAGCGGCTTGAGGGACGCAATCGCGGAATGGCGTTCCCCGGCAATCTCGATTTCATAGGTTGAGGCCAGCACGTCTTCCGCGCTCTCGCCGGTACAGGGCACATAGCCGAGGCCGACAGCGCCGCCGAGATGATGGCCGTAATTGCCCGAGGTGATGATCGAGACGATCTCGCCATCGCGGACGATCACCTCGTTGTGGAACATCAGCGGTTCCGGATGCTTCAGCTGGAACTGCACCAGCCTGCGCGACAGTCCTTCCTCGCGCTTGCCAAGCACCGCATCCCGGCCGATGAATTCGCCCTTCCCGGTCTTCACCGCAAAGCCGAGACCGGCTTCGAGCACATGATCCTCGTCGGTGATGTCATGGCCGAAATGCCGGAACGCCTTTTCGATGCGGCAGGAATCGAGCGTGTGCAGCCCGCAGAGCTTGAGGCCGTGATCGGCACCGGCGTCCGCCAGTGCTTCGAACACATGCGCTGTCTGGTCGGAAGAGACGTAGAGCTCCCAGCCCAGCTCTCCGACATAGGTGACACGGTGGGCGCGAGCGAGCCCCATGCCGATCTCGATCTCGCGCGCCGTGCCGAAGGGATGGGCCTCGTTGGAAAAATCATTCGGGCTGACCGCCTGCATGAGCCGCCGCGCATTCGGTCCCATCACGCACAACACCGATTCTGCCGCCGTCACATCGGTGATGACCACGAATTCATCGCCGAGATGCCGCCTGAGCCAGGCCAGATCCCGCTGCAGCGTGGCGCCTGGAACGACCAGCAGGAACGCTGTGTCCGACAGCCGCGTCACGGTCAGGTCGCATTCGATGCCGCCGCGACGGTTGAGCATCTGGGTGTAGACGATCCGGCCCGGCTCGACATCCATCTCGTTGGCGCACAGATGCTGCAGGAACTGCAGCGCATCTCGTCCCTCGACCCGGATCTTGCCGAACGACGTCATGTCGAACAGGCCGACTGCCTCGCGCACCGCTTCATGCTCGCGCTTCTGGTTGTCAAACCAGTTCTGCCGCTTCCAGGAATACTGATATTCGCGCGCCTGGCCTTCGTCGGCGAACCAGTTGGCCCGCTCCCAGCCGGCCACTTCGCCGAACACCGCGCCATGCGCCTTCAGTTGCTCATGGATCGGCGAACGGCGGATGCCGCGCGAGGTCGCCATCTGCCGGTAGGGGAAGTGATCGGCATAAAGCAGGCCCAGCGTCTCGGTGACGCGGCTCTGCAGATAATGCCGGTTCTTCTGGAACGGCTGCGCCCGGCGGATGTCGACTTCCCAGAGATCGAACGGCGCTTCGCCATCATTGATCCACTGTGCCAGCGCAAAACCCGCGCCGCCCGACGACACGATGCCGATCGAATTGTAGCCGGCGGCGACCCAGTAGCCTTTGATCTCCGGCGCTTCGCCGAGATAGTAGCGGTCGTCGGGCGTGAAGCTCTCCGGACCGTTGAAGAAGGTGTGGATGCCGGCGGTGGCCAAGAGTGGCAGCCGGTTGACCGCTTTCTCCAGGATCGGTTCGAAATGATCGAAATCCTCGGGCAGCTGGTCGAAACAGAAATCCTCCGGGATGCCACCCATTCCCCACGGCTTGGCCACGGGCTCGAAAGCGCCGAGCAGCATCTTGCCGGCGTCTTCCTTGTAATAGGCGCACTCGTCGGGCACCCGGAGCACCGGCAGCCGCGGCAGGCCTTCGATGGCCTCGGTAACAATGTAGAAATGCTCGCAGGCATGCAGCGGCAGCGTCACGCCGGACTGGGCCGCCAGATCGCGTCCCCACATGCCGCCGCAATTGATCACGATGTCGGCTGCAATCGACCCGGTCTCGCCACCCTGCTCCCAGTCGACGCCGGTCACCTTGCCGCCGGCGCTGGTGATCGCCGTCACCTTGACGCCCTCGATGATCCGCGCGCCGTTCTGCCGCGCGCCCTTGGCCAGCGCCATGGCGATGTTGGCCGGATCGCACTGGCCATCGAGCGGCAGGTGCACTGCCGCCTTCACGTCGCTCACATTGAGATGTGGATACATCGCCTTGACCTCGTCGGGTCCGATTTCGCGGACGTCGATGTCAAAGGCGCGGGCGAGCGAGGCCTGCCGGTAGATCTCTTCCTTGCGCTCTTCGGTGAGCGCCACGGTGATCGAGCCGCACTGACGCATGCCGGTGGCCACACCTGTTTCGGCTTCGAGCTTGACGTAGAGATCGGCCGAATATTTGGCGAGCCGGGTCATGTTGAGCGAGGCGCGCAATTGCCCGATCAGGCCGGCCGCATGCCAGGTGGTGCCGCTCGTCAGTTGCTTGCGTTCGAGCAGCACGATGTCGCGCCAGCCGAGCTTGGCCAGATGATAGGCGACGGAACAGCCGGAGACACCGCCGCCGACAATGACGGCGCGGGCGTGGGTTGGAATGGACTGGCTCATGCCCGCAGTCTTTCGTTGCTGGGATCCCATAGGGGTTGATCAGGCTGCACGGTGGCGGCAAAGCGCTCGCCGAAAATCTCGACTTCGAGCGCTGTGCCCGGCTCCGTGAGATCGGTGCGCAGCATGCCGAGCGCGATCGACTTGCCGATGCGGTGGCCCCAGCCGCCCGAAGTGGTCTCGCCCACCACCTTGCCGTCGTGCCAGAGCGTCGACATGTAGGGCGCGTCGCACGCGCCCGCCTCGACCACCAGCGTGACAAAGCGCTTGGAAACCCCGCGCTGGCGCTCGGCCAGCAGCGCCGCCTTGCCGGTGAAATCCGGCTTGTCCCATTTGATGAAACGCTCAAGCCCGCCCTGCAGCATGGTGTAGTCGGTCGAAAGATCGCCCTTCCAGGCCCGATAGCCCTTCTCAAGCCGCAGCGAGTTGAGCGCGAACATGCCGAACGGCTTGAGCCCATGCGGCTCGCCCGCCTGCGTCACCGCGTCAAACACTGCCGCCGTATCGGCGACCTTGGTGTGGATCTCCCAGCCGAGTTCGCCGGCAAACGACACTCGCACCAGCTGGCACCACGTGCCCGCAACCTGCGCGGACTGATGCGTCAGCCATGGCTTACTGAGATCCGCGTCGGTCACGGAGGCGAGGATGTCGCGCGATTTCGGCCCGGACAGGATCTGGCAGGAGAAGGCCTCGGTCACGTCCCGCACGGAGATCTGCGACCCTTCCGGCAGACGCTTCGTCAGCCATTCGAAATCATGCCATTGCGCCGTCGCCGCCGTGATCAGGAAGAAGAAATCCTCATCGAGCGCCATGATCGACATTTCGGTGACGATGCGGCCCTTGTCGTCGGCGAAATAACCGAGCCCGATCCGTCCGGGCTTGGGCACCAGCCCGGTGGTCAGCGACAGGAGCCATTCACGCGCGCCTTCGCCTTCGACCCGGTAGCGGGAGAACCCCGGCAGATCGAGAATGCCCGCGGCATCCCGCACCGCCAGGCATTCCTCGCGGACAGCCTCGAACCAGGCCCCTTCGCGCGCCCAGGTCTGGGTCGCTCCTTCGCTCGTATCGTCGCCGGGGCGCGCATACCAGTTGGCCCGCTCCCAGCCGTTGTAGACGCCGAACTGGCCGCCAAGGGCGGCAACCCGGTCATGCACCGGCGAGAGCTTCTTGTTGCGCCCCGCCGGCCAGGCATGATGCGGGAAATGCATCGCATATTCGTGGCCATAGACTTCCATGCCCTTGGCGACGGTGTAGTCCGGATCGCAGAAGGCGGTGAAGCGGCGCGGATCGCACGACCACATGTCCCATTCGGTCTCCCCTTCCATCACCCATTCGGCCAGCACCTTGCCGGCGCCGCCGCCCTGGCAGATGCCGAAGGTGAAGACGCAGGCCTCGAAGGCATTGGGCACGCCCGGCATCGGACCGATCAGCGGATTGCCGTCCGGCGTGTAGGGGATCGGGCCGTTGATGTTCTTGGTGAGCCCCGCAGTTCCGAGCAGCGGCACGCGCGCGCAGGCGTCGTTGATGTACCATTCGAGCCGCTCCAGATCGTCCGGAAACAGCTGGAACGAGAAATCCTCGGGCATCGGATCGTCGGGTGTCGCCCAATGCGCCTTGCAGTTGCGCTCATAGGGGCCCAGATTGAAGCCGTTCTTTTCCTGCCTCAGATAATAGGAGCTGTCGACATCGCGCATCAGCGGCAGCTTGTGGCCGACTTCGCGGGTCCAGGCCGCCACTTCCGGCACCTCGTCGAACAGCATGTACTGGTGGCTCATCACCATCATCGGCATGTCGCGGCCGAACCACTTGCCAACCTCGCGGGCGTAATAGCCCGCGGCGTTGACCACATATTCGCAGCGGATCTCGCCCTTCTCGGTCGAGATCACCCATTCGTCGCCTTCCCGCCGCGCGCCCGTGGCCGGGCAGAAGCGGTAGATCTTGGCGCCGAGATCGCGCGCGCCCTTGGCCAGTGCCTGGGTCAACTGCGCCGGATCGATGTCGCCGTCATAGGGATCGTAGAGCGCGCCCGACAGGTCGTGCGTCTCGGCGAAGGGATAGCGCGATTTGATCTCGTCGGGCGACAGGATGTCGAGATCCATGCCCTGGTATCGACCCATGCCGACCACGCGCTGGAATTCCTGCAGCCGCTCCTTGGAATGCCCGAGCCGGATCGAACCGGTGACGTGGTAATTCATCGGATAGTCAACCGCTTGAGCCAGCCCCCGGTAGAGTTCAGCCGAATAGCGCTGCATGTTCATGATCGACCAGGACGAGGAAAATGTCGGCACATTGCCCGCCGCGTGCCAGGTCGATCCGGCCGTCAGCTCGTTTTTCTCGAGCAGCACGCAGTCGGTCCAGCCGGCCTTCGCCAGATGATAAAGCGCCGAGACGCCGACCACGCCTCCCCCGATGATGACAACCCGTGCATAGCCTGCGATCTCGCCCACACATCTCTCCCGCAACCGTCAGAATCCGGCGAGTATCGAGCCGGTTCAGGCAATCCGCAATTGATGAGAAAAGCCTTTATTAATCGGAAAATCCGATTAGGTTGCGAGGCAGCAATTTCAAAGGATTGGCCGTGCAAATCGAGCTGTTGGAAACCTTTCTCGACCTCATGGAAACCAAGAGTTTCAACCGCACCGCCGAGCGGTTGGATCTGACCCAGTCGACCGTTTCAGCCAGGATCCATACGCTCGAAACCATGCTGGGGCGCAAGCTGTTCACCCGGAGCCGCGCCGGCACCCAGCCAACGCCGGCCGGGTTCCGGTTGCTCGATCACGCCCGCTCCTTGCGCCACCAGTGGAACGAGGCCCGGCGGTCGGTGCAGAACACCGGCAACTTCGCCCAGTCGATGCGCATCGGCATGCAGCATGACCTGGCGTCCAGCCACATCGCCGACTGGGTCACCGGTTTCCGCAAGGTGCTGCCCGATGCCGCCTTCTACATCGAGCTCGATTTCTCCAACCAGATGAGCATCGACCTGCAGGCCGGCGAGATCGACCTGTCGATCATGTTCACGCCCAAGAACCTGCCCGACCTGCATTACGAACATATTGGCGAACTCGCCTACCGGATGATCAGTTCGAACGCTGTCCACATCAACGACATCGACCCGCAAAGCTACATCTTCACCAACTATTCGCCCGCCTTTGACAAGGCGCACCGGCAGGTGGTGGCGAATCTGGCCGAGACGCCGTTGTCGAGCGGTCAGAACGTCACGGTGTGCGGTCTGCTTTCAGGCCTCGGCGGCACGGCCTATGTGCTGGAGGAATCGGCCGAGGACATGGTCGCGGCCGGCGGGTTCGGATTTGTCAGGGGCGCGCCGCGCATCCCGCAGTCAGTCTATTTCGCGGTGCACCTGCGCAACCGCCACTCCCACATCCATCGCCGGCTGCTCGCCAGCGTTCGCACGCAATTGTCCGGAACCTGAAAGAGCCGATCACGCCATTGTGGCAAGTTTCTCATCGCCGACAGTCGCCTCAGTCGCCGCCTTCTGCCCATAGGACAGACCGGCAATGACGCCGCGCAATTCGGCAAGGCCGCGCATCCGGCCGATCAGCGGATAGCCGGGATGGGTATTGCGGGCCGCATCGTCCAGAAGCTCATGGCCATGATCGGGACGAAACGGGATTTCCCATTCGGGGTCACCGGTCGCCTGGCGGCGCGCCTGTTCGGCAAGCAGGGCAGCGATCAGATCGACCATGTCGGTGTCGCCTGCAAGATGGGCGGCTTCCTCGAAGGAGCCATCGGCCTCCTTGCGGACATTGCGCAGATGCGCGAAGCGGATTTTCGAGGCGAACCTCCTTGCGATCGCCGGCACGTCATTGACCGGATTGGCCCCCAGCGATCCCGCGCACAGGGTCAGGCCATTGGCGGGACTGTCGACCGCATCCAAAATCCAGGCGATGTCTTCGGCATTGGAGACGATCCGCGGCAATCCAAGGATGTCGCGCGGCGGATCGTCGGGATGAACACAGAACCGCATGCCGAGATCCTCGGCGGCAGGGATGATCTCTTGCAGGAACCGCTTGTAATGCGCACGCAGCGAAGCCCGATCTATTCCCTCATACAGCGTCAACGCGGCCTTCAGCCGATCCGCGTCGTAGCGCTCATAGGCGCCCGGAAGCCCGGCCATCACCGACTGCATCAGCCCCGCGCGGTCATCGTCGGATGACGACTGGAACCATAACTCCGCTGCTGTGATAACATCGGCCGGGTAATCATCGCGCGCGGCGCCGCGGCCAAGCATGAAGAGTTCCAATGCCGCCATTTTTGGCGCCGAAAACCGCAGGCAGGTGCCGCCCCGGGAGACCGGGGCTGCAAGGTCGGTTCTGGTCCAGTCCAGCAAGGGCATGAAATTGTAGCAGATCGTCGAAATCCCTTCGGCCGCCAGATTGGCCATGGATTGACGATAATTGGCAAACAGCTCCGACAGGTCGCCGTCATTGCGCTTGATGCGCTCGTGAATTGGCAGGCTTTCCACCACAACCCAGTCAAACCCGGCGGCCATGACGTCGGCTTTCCGTTTGGCGATGGTATCGCGGGGCCAGACCTCGCCATAGGGGATCTCGTGCAGCGCCGTCACGATGCCGCTTGCGCCGGTCTGCGCCACGTCACCGAGCGAAATCCTGTCCAGCGGACCGTACCAGCGCCAGCTCTCCCTCACGTGACCGCCTCTGCGGCCCGCCGCGCGCCGATGCGGCACAAGAGTTCATAGGACGAGCTCACCGGCGCCGCCAGTTGCGCCGCCATGCCGGCACTGAAAATTTCGCGCACCGAGAGCAGCGCCGCAACCTTTGCTTCAGGCGTGTCGGCCGAATCGGAAAGCCCGCGCAATCTTTCAGCCAGCGGATCCTTGACCTCGATCGGTTGCCCGCGCTCGTCGATTCCGCCGACATAGCGCATCCAGGCTGCGACCGCGAGAATAAGCCCGGGGCTTGGCCGCGCCGCGGCAAGATTGTCGGCGATGGTTCCCAGAATCCGCTGCGGCAGTTTCTGGCTGCCGTCCATGGCGATCTGCCAGGTCCGATGCCTGATCGCGGGATTGGAGTAGCGCTCGAAAAGGGCGCCGGCATAGTCGGCCAGATCCACGCCTTCGGGAGGGGCGAAGGACGGGATGATCTCCTCCCGCCAGAGCCGCTTGCAGAAGCCTTCGAACACCGGGTCGGCCACGGTTTCGGCGATGGTCTCATGGCCCGCCAGATAGCCGAGATAGGCAAGCGAGGAATGGGTGCCGTTGAGCATCCTGAGCTTCATGTGCTCGTAGGGCGTGACATCGGCGACCATCTCAACGCCGGCGGCGGCCAGATCCGGTCGCGCATCCGCGCCATAGGCGGGCACGAAATCATCTTCGACCACCCATTGCCGGAACGGCTCGCACAGCACCGGCGCTTCATCGCGGATGCCGGTTTTCTGGGCCAGACGTTCGACATCCTCAGGCTTGGTTGCCGGGGTGATGCGGTCGACCATGGTTGACGGGAACCGGCCTTCCGCCGCAATCCAGTCGGCAAGGCCGGGATCGTGGGCGCGGGCAAAGTCCTGCACCACACCGCGCACCAATTTGCCGTTTTCGGGAAGATTGTCGCAGGTCAGCACGGTGAATGGCGGAGTACCGGCATCGCGCCGCCGCTTGAGCGCACGGACGAGAAAGCCGATGGCCGAGCGCGGCAGCGCATGATCGAGGTCATGGGCAATGTCGGGATGCGCGAAATTCAGCTTGCCCGTCGCGGGGTCATGGCAATAGCCCTTTTCCGTCACCGTCAGTGTGACGATGCGAATGGCGGGATCGGCCATGCGGGCCAGCACCGCCTCGGGATCCTCGGGCGCCACCAGCACCGTCTCGAGGATCTCGATCTTGCGGAATGTTTCGCCGCCATCGGGATCCTGCGACACGGTGGTGTAGACAAAATCCTGCGGCGCCAGCTTGTCGCGTGTCGCCGCACTTTGCAGGCTGACGCCGACAATGCCCCAGTCCCCGCCGGAAATCCGCACCGCGTCGTCGATATAAAGCGCGCCGAACGCCCGGAAAAAAGCGCCCAGCCCGAGATGGACAATCCCGGCCTTTGGCTTTGGGTGGTCCTTCGAGCGGTGGAGTCTTTCCAGCTCAGCGGCCAAGCCAGCCTCCATCGACACTGAGCACCGCGCCGTGAATGTATTTCGCCGCCGGCGACGCCAGGAACACCGCGGCCTCTCCGACGTCGCCGGGCTCACCCCAACGTCCCGCGGGAATCCGGTCCAGAATGGCCTGGTTCCGATCAGGATCGTCGCGCAGCGCCTCGGTGTTGTTGGTGGCGATGTAGCCCGGCGCGATGGCATTGACATTGATGCCCTTCGCCGCCCACTCATTGGCGAGCGTCTTGGTCATGCCGGCCACCCCATGCTTGGCCGCCGTGTAGGACACAACCCGGATCCCGCCCTGGAACGACAGCAGCGAGGCAATGGTGACGATGCTGCCTTTGCCTTTCCGTTCAAGCACGGCGCGGGCAAACGCCTGGCTGGTGAAAAACACCGCCTTCAGATTGACGTCGATCACGTCATCCCAGTCGGCTTCGGTGAAATCCACCGCATCATTGCGTTTGATGATGCCGGCATTGTTGACCAGAATGTCGACGTGGTGCTGCGCAAACACGTCCCGCGCCGCCATCGGATCGGCAAAATCCAGAATGAGTTCGCTCGCGTCCGCGATCTGGCTCACCGTTTCCGCGCACGACCTGCGCCCGGCGCAAATCACCTTCGCGCCCGCCCGCCCCATGGCAATCGCGATGGCCTGGCCAATGCCGGTATTGGCGCCTGTCACCAAGGCGGTTTTGCCAGCAAGCGAGAATGGGTTCACAGCAGGTCTCCCATGGCGACCATGTCCATGTCGGTAAAGTCGACATTGTCGCCGGCCATCGCCCAGCAGAAGGTGTAGGCGCCAGTGCCGGCGCCGCAATGGATCGACCATGGCGGCGAGATCACGGCTTCCTCATTGGCCATGACGATATGACGGGTCTCGTTCGGCTGCCCCATGATGTGGAAAACCCGCTGGTCGGCATCAAGCTCGAAATAGAGATAGGCCTCCATCCGCCGGTCATGCAGATGGGCAGGCATGGTGTTCCACACCGAGCCGGGCGCGAACTGGGTATAGCCCATCAACAGCTGGCAGCTCTCGGCCACTTCCGGATGCAGGAACTGCAGGATGACGCGCTCGTTGCTGGTCGCGGCCGATCCCATCTCGACCCGTCGCGCGTCTTCGATCCGGATCAGCGTGTTGGGGCAGTTACGGTGCGCCGGCGCCGAGAGGATGTAGAACCGTCCGTTGCCGGAGAAACTCACCGGCCCCGACCCCATGCCGAGATAGAGCACCTCGCCCTTGCCGACAGGATAATCGGTGCCACCGACGGAAACGGTTCCAGCCTCGCCGATGTTCAGGATGCCCATTTCGCGGCGATCGAGAATCGAAGGCGTGCCGCATTCCTTGACCCGGTCGAGCGTCAGCGTGCCGCCGGCCGGAACCGCGCCGCCCAGGATCAAGCGGTCGTAATGGGTGTAGACGAGCCGGATCTCGCCCTCGGTGAAAAGGCCGTTGGCATGAAAATGCGAGCGCAGGCCTTCAGTATCGAGTCCCTTGGCCGTGACCGGATCAATCGCATGACGGGTTTCAACTGTCAGCATGGAATGTCTCCCTTCAGGAGTCTGGCGTCAGAAAATCATCGCGCCGTGGCGCGAAGGTATCAATCAGGGTCCCGGGTTGCAGGCAGCGGCAGCCATGCACCGCGTTTGACGGGATGACAAAGCTCTCGCCGGCGGCGACTTCGAATGTGTCTCCGGCCACGGTGAAAGCGAAACGTCCGGATTCGACATAGGTCGACTGCACATGCGGATGATTGTGCAACTTGCCTTCCGCGCCTTCGGCATGGAAACGGAAAGCCACCACCATCAGTTCCGGACTTTCGCTCAACACCTGCCGGGTCACGCCGGGATCGACAGGGACTTCGGGAAAACGCTTGATCATGGGACCCTCAATGGAACTGGGCAGGCAGCCAGAGCGACAGCTGCGGGATGTAGGTGACGAGCATCAGCGTGGCAAAGGCGGCACCATAGAAAGGCCAGATCGTCCGCATCGCCTGCCAGATCGGTATCCTCCCCACCGCGCAGCCGACGAACAGCACCGCCCCCACCGGTGGCGTGCACAACCCGATGCCCAGATTGAGGATCAGAATGACGCCGAAATGCACCGGATCGACGCCAAAGGCGACGGCGACCGGCAGGAAGATCGGAGTGGTGATGACGATCAACGGGGACATGTCCATGAAGGTGCCGAGGATCAGCAGCACCAGGTTCATCAACAGCAGGATGATGATGGGATTGTCCGAGATGCCCTTGAGCATGAGCACCATCGAGGTCGGCACCCTTGTATAGGCGAGCAGCCAGCCAAATGCGCCGGCGCAGCCGATCACCATCAGCACCATCGCGGTGGTGCGCACGGCGGCCATGGTGGCGGCGACGAAATCGCTCCAACTGAGTGAGCGGTAGACAAAGAAGGTGACAAACATCGCATAGACAACGGCAATGTTGGAGGATTCCGACGCCGTGAAGATGCCCGAGCGCACACCGCCGAAAATGATGGCGACCAGGACCAGGCCGGGCATGGCGCTGCCCAAAAGACCGAGAAACGCCCGTATTCCCGGGAACGGTTCGGTGGGGTAGCCGCGGCGCTTGGCCACGAACCAGGCCGCCACCATCAGCGACAGCGCCAGCAGGAGGCCGGGAATGATGCCGGCCGTGAACAGGTCGGCAATCGAGATCTTGCCGCCAGCCGAGATCGAATAGATGATCATGTTGTGCGACGGCGGGATCATCAGCGCGATGATCGAGCCGACGACGGTGATGTTGACGGCGTAGTCGACATCGTAGCCGCGCTCCTTCATCTGCGGCACCATCAGGCCGCCGACAGCGCTGGCGTCGGCCGCGGCCGAGCCGGAAACGCCACCGAACATGACGCTGGCCATGATGTTGACCTGGCCCAGGCCACCTCGAAGATGGCCAACCAGTGCTCCGGCCAGCGCCACCAGACGCCGGGCGATATCGCCACGAACCATCAGGTCCCCGGCGAAAATGAAGAACGGAATTGCCATCAGCGCAAACACCGAGACACCCGAATTCATCCGCTGGAACACCACCACCGGAGGCAGGCCGAGATAGGCAATCGTGGCGAAGCTCGATACGCCGAGACAAAACGCCACCGGCGTCCCGATCAGCAGCAGCACCACGAATGTGCCGAAAAGCACCCAAAGTTCCATCGTTTCAATCCTCCAGCTCGGTTTCGCCGAAACGCGCCGTCGGCATTCCCGACAGTCGCCGCGCGATCCGTTCGATCGAGAACAGGACCACCAGCACGCCACCGGCAACGATGGGCATGAAATCAAACGCTCCGGATATGCCGAGGCTCGGCAGCACATTGGGTGCGGCGTTGACCGCCAGTTGGGTGCCATAGACAACCATGCCGCAGCCAAAGCCGATCACCACTGTGTCGGAAACCGTGTGCAACCACAGCTTCACCCGGTCCGGCACCACATGCAGCAGGATGTCAAAGGAGAGATGATAGCCTTCCCGGATGCCCACCGCGGCGCCGAGAAAGATGAACCAGCCCATGATCATCACCGATCCGGGCTCGGTCCAGGAAATGCTGTCATTGAGCACGTAGCGCCAGAAAACCTGGCAGGCGATCAGGACCGTCATCAGCACCAGACCGGCCCCCGACACCCAAAGCGCCATCTTCGCCATGACGCTGGTCACCCGCGCCACGCTTGTCATCCGGTCCTGCACGACCCACCCTCCATCAAAAAATAGGCCCGCGGGTTTGTCCCGCGGGCCTGCCGTCAGACTATTCGGTTGCCTGGATACGGGCGACCATGTCCTTGAGCTTGTCGGACTTGACGTATTTCTCGTAGACCGGCTTCATCGCGTCGATGAACGGGGTCTTGTCGATGTCGGTGATGATGTCGACGCCCGCGGCGCGGATCTTTTCCTCGGACTTCTTCTCCTGCGCGACCCAGAGGTCACGCATCACCGGCACCGAGTCCTTGGCGGCAGCCTTGACTGCGGCCTGATCCTCCGGGCTCAGCTTGTCCCAGCTTTTCTTCGACATCACCAGAACTTCCGGCACGATCAGATGCTGGTCAAGCGTGTAGTACTTGGCCACTTCGTAATGGCCCGACGTGTCATAGGACGGCCAGTTGTTCTCGGCGCCGTCGATAACGCCGGTCTGGATCGACGAGTAGACTTCGCCGTAGGGCAGCGGCGTGGCGTTGGCGCCGAGCGCGCTGACCATGTCGACAAACATGTCCGACTGCATGACGCGGAACTTCATGCCCTTCATGTCGTCCATCGACGTGATCGGCTTTTCCTTGTTATAGAAGCTGCGCGACCCGCCATCGTAAAACGCCAGGCCGATGAGGTCGTGAGCGGCAAACGCGTCGAGGATTTCCTGGCCGATCGGACCATCCATCACCTTGTGCATGTGCTCAACCGAACGGAAGATGTAGGGCAGCGACGGGATCTGCGTCTCTTCGATAATGTTGTTGAAGGGTCCAAGGCTGATACGGTTGAGGTCGATCGCGCCGAACTGGGTCTGCTCGATGGTGTCCTTTTCCTCGCCCAGCTGGGCCGAGTGATAGACTTCGACGCAGAGACGGCCGTCCGTGCGCTCCTCAATCATCTTGCCCATCGCCTTAACGGCTTCAACAGTCGGATAGCCATCCGGATGCGTGTCGGATGACTTCAGCGTGGTTTCGCAGGCGCTGGCGGCCATCACCATGGCGGCGGTGGCCAGCAGCATGCCGGTCAGTGATTTCATCAGTTTCATGTTCATTCTCCTCCCAGATGTGGCTCTCAGAGCCGATAGGCTTGCTTGGCAAGCCGGTATGCGAGATCGTGAGCGACCTCGAAAGCTTCGTCCCCGGCCAATCGCCCGGTGGCGACCAGCGTGGCGAGATAGGCGCAATCCACCCGCCGAGCCACGTCATGGCGAGCCGGGATCGAACAGAAGGCGCGGGTGTCGTCGTTGAAGCCCACCGTGTTGTAGAAGCCCGCGGTTTCCGTGGTCATCTCGCGGAAGCGGCGCATGCCCTCGGGGCTGTCATAGAACCACCAGGCCGGACCCAGCTTCAAAGCCGGATAGGCGCCGGCGAGCGGCGCCAGTTCGCGGGCGTAGCTGGTCTCATCCAGCGTGAAGACGATGATTGAAAGATCCCGCTCCAGGCCAACCGCATCCAGAAGCGGTTTCAGCGCCCGGACATAATCGGTGCGGGTCGGGATATCGAATCCCTTGTCGCGGCCGAATGTGGCCGCGACCGGATCCGAATGATTGCGGAAACTGCCTGGATGGATCTGCAAAACCAGACCGTCCTCAAGGCTCATGCGCGCCATTTCCGTGAGCATATGACCGCGGAAGGCATCCGCCTCTTCGGCGCTGCAGGCGCCCTTGAGCGCCTTGGCGAAAAGCCCCGCCGCCTCCGCCGGCGCAAGGTTTTCGGTTCGCGCGGTCGGATGACCATGATCGGTGGAGGTCGCGCCAAATTCCTTGAAATAGGCCCGCCGGATCCGATGGCTTCTCAGGTACCCTTCCCAGGTCGAGGTGTCTTCGCCGGTCAGTGCGCCGAGCTGTTCGACATTGGCGGCGAAACCGGGAAATTCAGGATCCACGACGGCATCAGGCCGGTAGGCCGTCACCACCCGCCCCTTCCAGCCGCTGTCCCTGATCATCTTGTGCCAGCGCAAATCATCGAGCGGGCTTTCGGTGGTGGCGATCGCCTCGATATTGAAGCGCTCGAACAGGGCGCGCGGGCGGAATTCAGGCTTTGCCAGGCACTCGGCGATATGGTCATAGGTCTGGTCGGCGGTCTCTTTCGATAACCGGTTTGTGAGACCGAACAGGTCTTCAAAGGCATGATCGAGCCAGAGCCGGGATGGCGTGCCGCGGAACAGATGGAAATTCTCCGCGAACAGGCGCCAGATCTTGCGCCCGTCGGTTTCCGTCAACCCGCCATCGATCCTTGGGACGCCCAGGCTTTCGAGACTGATCCCCTGCGAGAACAGCATCCGGAACACGTAATGATCCGGCGTGATGAACAATTGCGCCGGATCGGAGAAAGGCTGGTTTTCGGCATACCAGCGCGGGTCGGTATGGCCGTGAGGGCTGATGATCGGTTTGTCGGCTACAGTCTGATAGAGTTCGCGTGCGATTCCCCGCGTCTGCGGGTCCACCGGAAACAATCTGTCAGGGGCTAACATTGCCAATCTAATCCTCCCCAGGAGGCCTATCTGGATAGGCCTTTCAATCAAGCTAGTAATGTAATATGCTAGTATTCTGAATGAGTCAACGGAGCGAATGCATGTCCGTATCATCGCCTTTGCGGGTCCTCGAACCGCTCAACCGTACGTCGGTCGCCGACACCGTATTTGATGAATTGCACAGTCAGATCCTGTTGCTCGAATTGCCGCCGGGAACCAAGATGTCGGAGGCCGAGGTCGCCAAGGCGCTCGGCGTGTCGCGCCAGCCGGTCAGGGATGCATTCTATCGCCTGTCGAAACTCGGCTTCCTGTCGATCCGGCCGCAACGCTCGACCATGGTCTCGCAAATATCCTCAATCGGCGTGCTGCAGGCGCGCTTCGTGCGCAACGCCATTGAAGCCGAAACCGTCCGAACCGCCTGCCGGGTGCTTACTGAAGACGACCATGCGGCGCTCGATGTGATCCTCGAACGGCAACGGCAAGCGGTGGAGGACAAGGATCCGGTCAGCTTCCACGGCTATGACGACCAGTTCCACAAGGAAATCTGCGAACGCGCCGGGCTTGGATTTGCCTGGGACATCATCCGCGAAAACAAGGCGCATATGGACCGGGTGCGTTTCCTTTCCTTGTCCTTTGCCTCCCAGGACGCATTCAGTGACCATCTGGAAGTGATGAAGGCGATCCGCGCGCGCGACGAAAAACAGGCGATGCATCACATGCGCATTCACCTGTCGCGCATCAAGGAGCAGATCGTGCGGATCAGGGCGGATCACCGGCGCTATTTCGCCGATGAGGATGACGCATGACGCGGCGTTTGCTGTCGATCGGCGAATGCATGGTCGAAATGGCGCCAACGGCGAATGGCGAGTATCACCTCGGCTTTGCCGGCGACACGCTCAATACGGCATGGTACGCGCGGCGAACTTTCAATCAGGATTGGGACATCGCTTACCTCACCGCCGTGGGCGAAGACGCGATATCCGACCGGATGGTCGGCTTCATTGGCGATGCAGGGATAGAGACCGGGTTCGTTCAAAGACTGCCCGGTTGCACCGTTGGTCTCTACCTGATCCAGCTCGACAATGGCGAACGCAGCTTTGCCTACTGGCGCTCGGACTCGGCGGCGCGCCGGCTGGCCGATGACCCGGAGTTGCTCGATGCCGCGTTTGCGTCGGCGAGTGTGATCTATTTCTCCGGAATCACGCTCGCCATCCTGTCTCCGCAAAGCCGGCTGAGGCTTCTCGGCTCCCTTGCCGCCGCCCGCCGCAACGGCGCAACGGTGGCGTTTGATCCCAATCTGCGCCCGCGCCTGTGGGACACGGCCGAGACAATGCGGCAAACGGTGATGGCCGCGGCAAAGGTGAGCGACATCCTGCTTCCATCTTTCGAGGACGAGGCGACCTTCTTTGGCGATGCAACGCCGGACGATACCGCCCGCCGCTATGCCGGCGCCGGCGCACCACTGGTCGTCGTCAAGAATGGCGGCGGCGACATCCTGTCTCTTTCCACTGGTCAGATCGCAAGCTTCAGCCCGAAGAAGGTCGACAATGTTATTGACTCGACGGCCGCCGGCGACAGTTTCAATGCGGGGTTTCTCGCGACCTATCTCGAGTCCGGAAATCTCGATGCGGCAATTGCCGACGGTGCTGCCCTGGCCGCCAAGGTCATTACGCAGCGTGGCGCTTTGGTGGACCTGTGAGTGTCCAGATTGCCATGAGGCATTTCATTTCACGGGATGCGCGCAGGCCTAATGCATGTCGCACCCAAATGTATTCATTTGGGTGATAACGTACATGCATTATTTCAAAGCGCTACAGCGGCTTGTTGAAAATTCTCTCAAAGCCTTCCTTGATGACCTGCTCCATGGCGGCCGACGCCGCTTCGGGATCCCTGCGTTCAATCGCTTCCGCGATCAATCTGTGCCGGTTTGCGGTGGCAACATGCCGGTCGGCTTCGCCATAGGGCGAGCTCATCTTGAAGCTGGTCACCAGCGCCGCCTCAATCAGATTGCCGACCGACAGCATGAACGGATTGCCCGATGCACCGTGCAGGGCAAGATGGAACTTGAGATCGGCAAGGGCGAAATTCTCGTTGGAATCGGCAGCGCTCATTTCATCGGCACAGGCGTAAAGCAGGCTGATCTCGTCCTTGCTCGCCCGTTCAGCGGCCAGCCGCGCGGCAAACGGTTCGATGGCGTAACGCATGTCGGTGAGATGCTTCAGAAAGGTCACGTCGACGCCGGTTTCGATGTGCCAGACCAGAACATCCGCGTCAAACAGGTTCCAGTTCGAGCGGTTGGTGACGCGCGTCCCGATCCGCGCCTTGGGCACGATCATGCCCTTGGCGGTCAGCGTCTTCATCGCTTCCCGAAGCACCGTGCGGGAAACGCCGTACCGTTCCGCCAACTCGACATCACCCGGCAGCAGGGTTCCACAGGCATAGGCTCCGGTCACGATCTCCTTGCCAAGCCCATTGACTACAAAGGAATGCTGACTGCGATTTGCGCGTCCCGAAATGGTGGAATTCAGCAATCATTTTCTCCTTGGCCGGATCATCCCCCGGCGGCGCGTTTCTTGCCCGTCGTCCAGACAAGGCCTTTCTGCAATACGATGAATGCGAAAAGCAACATGCCGATCAGAATCTTGGTCCACCAACTCGACAGCGTGCCATCAAAGATGATGTAGGTCTGGATCAGACCCATGATCAGGACCCCGATCAAAGTCCCCGCGACAAATCCGCTGCCGCCTGTGAGCAATGTCCCTCCGATCACCACCGCGGCGATCGCATCGAGTTCGACGCCAACGGTGGCGAGCGAATAGCCTGCCGAGGTGTATATGGAAAACACAATTCCGGCTATGCCCGCCAGAAGGCCGGAAAAGGCATAGATTGCGGTGGTTGTGCGACCAAGCGGAACGCCCATCAGCGCGGCCGTGTTCGCGCCGCCGCCCACCGCATAGACGTTCATACCGAAACGGGTGCGATGGGCCAGGCCAATACCCACGATGAACACCACCAGCATCAGCCCGCCGATCAACGTCAACCGGCCTTTGCCCGGCATCAGCCAGTACATGCTCTGCATCTGGTCGTAAAAATCATGGGTGATCGGCACGGCGTCGATGGACAGCACATAGGCCATGCCGCGGGCAAGGAACATCCCCGCCAGGGTGACGATGAAGGGCGGCATTTCAAGCAGATGAATGGTCGCCCCCATCGCCGCGCCAAACAGGGTGGTCAGCACCAGCAGCATGGCGAAAACCGCCATCGGATGCAGCGCCGTGTCCCGCAGCATCACCGCGATGAACACGCCGGAGAAGGCAATCACCGACCCCACCGACAAATCGATGCCGCCGGAGATGATGACGAAGGTCATGCCGACGGCGACGATCCCCAAAAAGGCGTTGTCGGTGAGAAGATTGCCGATCACCCGCGTCGACAGCATCACCGGATACTGGGCGTAGCAGATGGCATAGGCCACCAGAAAGATCACCAGCGTTGCAACGAGAGGCAGGAGCCGCGCATTCATGGGACCACCGTTTCTTTCTCGACTTCACCCGCGCCGGCCGGGTCCCTGGAAAAGAAGATCACCACGGACCGCATCGTCGGCGATTGCAGGATCAGGATGATCAGGATGATGACCGCCTTGATGATGAGATTGAACTCAGGCGGAAAGCCCGAGAGAAGAATGCCCGTATTGACCGCCTGGATGATCAGCGCCCCGATCAGCGAGGCAATCAGCGAGAAGCGGCCGCCAAGCAGCGACGTGCCGCCGATGACCACCGCCAGAATGGCGTCAAGCTCGAGCCACAATCCGGCATTGTTGGCATCGGCGCCACGGATGTCGGCGGCGGCGATGATCCCGGCAAGGGCCGCGCACAGGCCCGAGGTCATGTAGACGGCGATCAGCAGCACCCGCGTGTTGACGCCCGAAAGCGTGCTCGCGCGCAGATTGATCCCGATTGCTTCGATCAGCATGCCGAGCGCCGTCCGCCGCACCACAAGCGTGGCAAGCGCGCCCGCTGCCACGCCGATGATCACCGGCGTGGGAACCGTGAACAGCGATCCCGAGCCGAAGAAGATCAGGCCTTCATGATTGAAAGTTAGGATCGCCCCTTCGGTGATCAATTGCGCAACGCCGCGGCCCGCCACCATCAGAATGAGCGTCGCGACGATCGGCTGGATGCCGAGCACAGCCACCAGAAAACCGTTCCAAAGGCCGCAAACCAGGCCTGCCGACAAAGCCATGGCGAGCGTGGCCGCCAGACTGTAGCCTTCGGTGATCCCCCAGGCGGCCGTAGCGCCGCAAATCGCCATCACCGCGCCGACGGAAAGGTCGATGCCGCGGGTGGCGATGACAAGGGTCATGCCGATGGCCAGCAGCGCCACCGGCGCGCCGCGATTGAGAATGTCGATCGGAATCCCGTAGAGCCGCCCATTGGCAATCGAGATGGTGAAAAACCCGGGAAACATGAACGAAATCAGCCCGACAATGACAGCCAGCGTGATCAGCTGCGGCATGATCCTGCGCAGGAAGGGAAGCATCACGGTCAAATGACGGTCTCCTTTTCGGGTGCGGCGATGGCGGAAACCATGTTGTCGGTGGTGATCTCATTGCCAACCAGTTCGGCCACATGATGCCGGTCGCGCACGACGATGACCCGGTGACTGTAGGCGACAAGCTCGTCAAGCTCCGACGAGATCACCAGCAACGACATGCCCTGCGCGCAAAGATCTTCGATCAGGCGGATGATCTCGGCATGGGCGCCGACATCGATGCCGCGCGTCGGCTCGTCGAGAATGAGGAATGACGGGTTGGTCGCCAGCCATCGCGCCAGCATGACCTTCTGCTGGTTTCCGCCTGACAACAGACCGACGGGTTTCTCGGCGTCGGGCGTGCGGATATCGAGTTTGCGAATATAGTCGTTCGCCATCGCCCTCTGCTCGCGGTCGGGAATGCGGCGCATCCAGCCAATCCGCGCCTGCAGGGCAAGCGCGATATTCTCGCGCACGGTGAGATCGGCGATCACGCCATCGGTCTTGCGGTCTTCCGGACAAAAGCCGAATCCGGCTGCAATCGCATCGCGCGGGGATTTGAGATGCAGGTCTGTTCCTTCGCCCCGGCTGGCCACGCCACTGTCATGATGGCTCACGCCAAACAGCACTTCCGCGGTCTCCGTGCGCCCCGACCCCAACAGGCCGGCGACACCCACCACCTCGCCTGAATGAATGGCGAGATCAAACGGCGCGATGCTGCCCTTGCGGCCAAAGCCGGTGAAGCTGAAGCGGGGCTCGCCCGTGGCCGTGTGATCTTTTCCGTGCGGCCTGATTTCCTCTTCCAGTTCACGCCCGAGCATCAGATTGACCAGACGCAGCCGGTCGATGTCGCTGGTGGTTTCCGTTCCCACCAGACGGCCGTTGCGAAGAACGGTGAGCCGGTCGGATATTTCAAAGATCTGGTCAAGGAAATGCGAAATGAACACGATGCCAAGACCGCGCTGCTTGAGCGAGCGGATGACGTCGAACAGCATGCCGACTTCATGGGAATCAAGGCTTGCGGTCGGCTCGTCCAGGATCAGGACCTTGCCCGACAGCGTCACCGCGCGGGCAATGGCGATGACCTGCTGGACGGCGACCGAACAACTGCCAAGATTGCGGGTGACGTCGACGGACAGGTCGTAATTGGCCAGCACCTCGCGGGCCCGCCTGTTCATGTCGCGCACCGAGATCATGCCGAACCGGGTCGGCTGATGTCCGAGCGACAGGTTCTCAGCAATCGTCAGATTGGGCAGCAGATTGACTTCCTGGTAGACCGTGCCGATGCCATAGGCCTGGGCGTCGATCGTCCCCTTGGGATTGATGATCTCGCCCTCAAGCAGGATATCGCCGCCATCGCGCCGGTAGGCGCCGGTCAGGCATTTGATCAATGTGGATTTGCCTGCGCCATTCTCGCCCAGCAGCGCATGCACCTCGCCGGCCTCAAGCGAGAAATCGACTCCATCAAGCGCGATGGTGCCCGGAAATATCTTGCGTACACCCCGGGCGCGAAGCAGCGGCTGACTGGCGTCGCTCTGCGGCATCTGGGCCTCCCGATCTGGATAGAAATGAACGACCTCGATGCACATCAGCGCATATCAGGTCCGCGGCAAGAAACAGCGGCCGGGGAACCCCGGCCGCCGCTCGCCGATCTCAGTAGCCGAGATCTTTCTTCTGCTCGTAGACGGCCTGCGGATCGTCCGCCTGGGTGTAGAGCTTGGACTCGGTCTGAATGAATTTCGGCGGCATCGTGCCGTCCTTCATATAGGCCGCCAGCGCATCGAACGCCGGACCGGCCATGTTCGGGGTCAGCTCAACCGTGGCATTGGCCTCGCCAGCGGCCATGGCCTGGAAAATGTCCGGCACAGCGTCGATCGAAACCACCAGAATGTCTGAACCCGGCTTCAGCCCGGCTTCCTTGATCGCCTGGATGGCGCCCACGGCCATGTCGTCATTGTGCGCGTAAAGCGCACAGATGTTCTTGCCGCCGTCCTCGGCCTTGAGGAAGCTTTCCATCACTTCCTTGCCCTTGGTGCGGGTAAAATCGCCGGTCTGGCTGCGGATCAGCTTGATGTTGTCATGACCGGCAATGGCCTGCTCAAACCCGTTCTTGCGGTCAATCGCCGGTGAAGAGCCGGTCGTGCCCTGCAGCTCAACCACGTTGCAGTCCTTGCCGGCAAGCTCGTCAACCAGCCATTTGCCGGCAACGCTGCCTTCATGAACAAGGTCGGACCCGACGGCGGTGAGATAAAGATCATCCGACGAATCGACCATGCGGTCGAGCAGGATCACCGGAATCTCGGCTTCCTTGGCCTCCTCGAGAACCGAATCCCAGCCGGTGGCGACAACCGGGGCGATCAGAATGGCGTCGACGCCCTGGGCGATGAACGAACGCATCGCCTTGATCTGGTTCTCCTGCTTCTGCTGCGCATCGGCAAATTTCAGATCAATGCCGCGGTCCTTGGCCTGCTGAAGCGTCAGCGTGGTTTCCGCCGCGCGCCAGCCGGATTCCGACCCAATCTGCGAAAATCCGACGGTCTGCGCCTGAACGCCGGACGAGATGATGAGCATGGACGCGAGTACACCCGCTCCAAGCATGGCTTTGCTAGATTTCATAATTTCCTCCCGAAATAGGGGCTCCTGCCCGGGAGTTAAAAAATCATACTATATTATTTTTGTAAACAGAGCTGGCGCATCTTATCGAAACATACGCCGGGATTATTGATGGCCCTGCCCGCCTGCGCGGCGGACGTGATGACGCGCTCAGGTTGTCCAGCCGCCGTCGATCACATGCAACTGCCCGGTGGTGAATCCGGCCTCGTCGCTGGCCAGATAAGTTGCCAGCGCCGCGATCTCCTCGGGCTTGCCGAGGCGGCCCATCGGCTGGCGATCAAGAAACGCCTTGCGGGCCGTTGCATAGTCGCCCAGGGCGCGCATGCGCTGTTCCAGCGACGGACTGTCGACGGTTCCCGGACAGATTGCGTTGCAACGGATGCCCTCCTTGACGAAATCGGCCGCCACCGATTTGGTCAGGCCCGCGACGGCCGCCTTGGTGGCGCTGTAGGTGAAACGGTTGGGCGGCCCGGTGACGGCGCCTGCCACCGAGGACATGTTGATGATCGAGCCGCCGCCGCCGGCGCGCATGCCCGGCAGCACCGCCCGGATCATGTGAAACATCGATTTGACATTGAGATTGAACGCAAAATCCCATTCCTCCTCGGTCGCATCCAGGATCGATCCGGCATGCACGAAGCCGGCGCAATTGAACAGCACGTCGATCTGGCCGATCTCGGCCACCAGCGCCGCGATTGCGGCCTTGTCCGTGACGTCGAGGCGGCGGGTCTCGATACCGGCCTCGCCGTTCAACCCGGCTAGCACCGCTTCATTGACATCGGTGGCGATCACCCGGGCGCCTTCCATGCCCATCCGCAGCGCCGTGGCCTTGCCAATTCCCTGGGCGCTCGCGGTTGCAAGAACGGTCTTGCCTTTCAGTCTTTGCATGTCTTTCTCCATAAGATTGGCCTGCGCAGCCGAAAGCCGGACGGGCCCGATTGGAACGAGGGACGTGCAGGTTAGAATGAAATCGCGGTGACAAACAATGTCGGATGCACGCCGCCGCCTTTAACAAAGGCGTCATGAATCTGGCGACCGGTCTGCTCCAGGCCGCAGATGCTGCCGGATACACGCAGCCGCCGGACGCAAGCAACCGCTGGCGCCCAACCGGTCGCCTTTGCCTATCGTCGTTGACATCGGCAGCGGTCACAGATATAAATTTATAGTTAAATTTTATGGTCGCAGGCGTTTCTACGCTGCTTATCCCTTCAGGTACGTAAGCTCGCGGCAAGAGCGAGTTCAGTACTGACCGAACTGCGATCATTGCAAGCGCGGTCTACCATGCGCCCCAATTTAAAGCCCACATTGTCGCCGGTTACGTCAATGGCAGACTCCGAGTGGGCTTTGTACGCGGCAGTGCGCGGGGAGACCTGCATGCCCGCGCCTGTGGCGAAAGGACCGTCTTCGGCGTCTCATCCAGTTTAGCCCACGACTGCGCCACGCCCACCGCAATCGGTTTGCGAACCGAATTGGGCGCTCAGGGTCCCTTTTAACTCTCAATTTGACGATCGGAAGGTCGCGATGAAAACCATCATACTCGGAGGCGGCAGCTCTTGTGGCTGGCCCTCGACCTTGCGGCTTTTGCGCGAGGGGCAACGCGCAACGACCGTGGACGACCTCTCGCATGGGCGCATCGTTGTGCCTTCTCGCTCTTTGTGGACGCGCGACACCCAACCAGGCGTGGCGCTGCCGGAATTACTACGGGAGCATACCAGATGAAGGATTTGATACGGCTTCTGGCCGTCGCCGTTCTCGTGTTCGTCATTGTTGGTTTTTCAATGATCTATTCCCGTGACACCGCATTTCGATATGGCGTCAGCACCTTCCTCGGCAATGGCTGGGGCGCTCTTGGACGCACGGTATCGGCGATCCCGGGGCTTGGCGGCATTGCCGGCGAGCCGAAACTGACCGCCACCGAATTGAAATTGCTGCGTCCCAAGCAGAGAAGCTGGATCGGGTTGACCGGCTTTCCGGACCAGACGGAAATCCGGTTTCCCGTACCCGTTGCGGGCGGCTTTCTCGAAGGTGAGTTGGATCTGCGTTTTGATGTTCAACTTGCGCAAAGCGGCGATGGCCTTCTCAGCATCTCTGTGAATGGGACGAGGCGCAGCGAGATCGTTCTTAACACGGGCCATAACGCCTATGATGTGCGCATCCCGCTTGATGCAGGCGATCTCTTGGCCAACCATGTGCTGGTTCAGCTCTCGGCGCGGGGAACCACTAAAAGCGGACAGAATTGCCCGACCGACGCGGCCAATTCCGGAGCCGCGGTCAGCGTGCTGCCCGAAAGCGCCATGATTTTGACATCGATGCGCGAAAGCAAACATCCGGAGACCGTGCTGATGACAATGGCGGAACCGCTCAAGATCCAGCTTGGCGCCGACGAGGAGACCCAGGTGATTGCCGTGTGGACGATGCAGCGAATGAAGCGGGCTGGTGTCGAGGCAATTCTTGTCGACGAGATGCAGGCATCCCCCTCAATCGAGGTGATCGATCACGGCCCCGTGGAAGTCAGCAGGGCGCGCAACGGCAATGTCGTTCTGGCCGGCAATGAGGGCATCGCCCGGGCAATCGCCTTCCACAGAGCCGACCTGCGGCCGCCGGACGGGCTAACCGCTTGGCCCGTGTCTGCCTCCCAACTGACGCCGGAAACAACGGTGCAGAATTTCCTTGGCTCCAAACGATGGACCATCCCCTACAATATCGCCGATCTTCCTCTGGGGCGGATGCCGACGAACTTCGGCCTCGCGCTCAAGACCAGCACGCAGCCCGAGGAGTTCGAATGGGAGGTCCGGGTGTCCCTGAACGGAAATCTCCTTCAGAGCGATCGGTTTCCCGGCAGCATTGCCGATATCAACATGGACATCGCCCTGCCCACACAATTGCAAGGGTTATCAAATACGCTTGTCATCGAACTGATCGACACCTCGCCGAATCAGAGCATCTGCCGTGCAGGCCCCGACGCCCAGGCGCAGCTTCTGCCGGGAAGCCTTCTGACGGCCGACGGGCCGCAACCCACCGACAGTTGGGGCGCGCTCGTGCGCCAGCTTGCCGATGCCGCAATGGTGGCTCCGGGAAATCATGGTCTTGTCGATGTCAACCAGGCCACGCGCGCCGCGACGATGCTCGCCCAGTTCCTGCCAACGCAAGCCAAGACGTTCGCTGCGCCGGACGCTACCGCGGTGACAATCACTCTGGTTGACAAAGCCAGCCTCATCGAACTGCTGGAGGACCCCGGCACGCAGGCCGACTTAGGGCAGGCGCTGCTGATTATCAACACAGGCAGTTCCGTTGTGAATCCGCTGGGCCTGCATCGGCTTGGGTCGGATAGCGACACCACATTGCTTGAGCGCATGCCTCCAACCGAAATAGCATTCGTTGTCCAACGCATCGCCCGGCCCTGACCCGAAGCGGCCCCAGGCCGCCGGCCACCAATACTGGTCGGTCGACAGCTCACCCGCGAGGCTGACGCGGCGTCTGCCGGTAACGGCGGCGCCGATGGTGCTGTTGATCTTCACGCTTGTCAGCACCAGTCTTCTGTTCCTGATCAACGAAGTGCCCGTGCTGGCGCGGCTGTTTCCGCAAAGGGACTTCGTGTTTTCGCCCTATGTCGGGACCCATTCCATCCCATTGCGGATATTCATTCTGTCGTTCTACACCGCTTTCGCGGCCGTGGTGGCGACCAGCTCCATCAGAAAGCTGAAATTCCTCATCGACATGATCGCCTATTTCGTCGTGCTGTGTTGCGCTTTCGATTTGCTCAACGTGGTTCTCTACGAACGATACGGCTTCATCTACTCGCTGCATGTGGTCGAGATCCTGTCGGGGCTTTTCGGGTTCCTGATTTTCTCGGTCAGGCTTCTTGAGCATGGCAGCATGCCGCACCGGGTCCCGGTGCCGTTTAGCTATCGCTTCAAGCTCTTCGCCTTTGTCCGCATCTCGATCGCGGTAACGCTGGCGATTGCGGCATCGGTCATTGTCGATCGCATGGACCTTTTCATCATCGAGAGTATGCGCCGGATTGCCCTGCTCGGTGGAACAGGGCCGGGTGTATTCCTCTTTCTTCCAATGCTCTTTCTTATCCTTTACATCGATGGAACCATCCAGGCCATCCTCCGGCGAAAGCAGCATTTCTCGCCGCCGGTGACGGTCATCATTCCCGCCCATAACGAAGCCCATGTGATCACGCGCACGATCGCCGCCCTTGATGAAGCTGCGGCGGTATATGGCAATTATGTCGGCGTGATTGTTCTTGATAACTGTTCGCAAGATGAAACGGCGGCGGTTGCTCGGTCCGCGTTCGATGCGGCGAGCCATGTGGCGGGAAGAATTGTCGACGTCCCGGTGCCCGGCAAGGCTATCGCGCTCAACCGCGGGATCGAGGAAACCAAAACAGACTACGTCATTCGCATCGATGCCGATACGGAGGTACAACCCGAGACGCTGCAGCATACAATGAGGCATTTCACGCGCAAAGGCGTTGGAGTGGTCGGCGGAATGCCGCTTCCTCCCGGCGGCGGACCGTTCGACCGCGCACGTGAACTCGAAGTGCTTCTCAAGCATGGCTACTATCAGGTAGCCTATGGCGCGACCGACTGCATCGTCGGCATCCCGGGCATGTATGCCGCCTATCGCACCGATTGCGTCCGCGCGGTCGGAGGCTTTGTCACCGGCATGAACGGCGAGGATACCGACGTCGCTGTCCGGATCGGGGAATCCGGCTTCCGGACGGTTGGGGACCCAACCGTGATCTACACCTCCGAGGTTCCGTTGAGCTACCATCACCTGCGGGAACAACGCATGCGCTGGTTTCGCTCGGTCTACCATGTCAGCGCGCGCAACATGGATTATCTGGACGGATGGCGTTTTTCGGTGCGTGGCAAGATCGTCCTGCCCTTCATGCTGATCAATTCCGCGCGTCGCGCCATGATGGTGCCCCTGGTGATCTACAGCTTTATTTACCTCGGTATCGCCTCCGAGGCGGAGGGAGCAGTCACCGTGCAGGCCGCGCTGGCAGTTCTGATTGGTGCACCGGCCCTCATGGCGGCATTTGCGGCATTGGCCAACAGCAGGCCGCGGGCTTTGCTCGGCCTGCCCGAATACATCCTTTTTCGAGTATTGCGCTCTTATCTCACACTGGAGTCGGTGCTGAGCATCGCCTTTGCGGAGACAATTCCGCCCGAAACATAAAAGTGGAACCTTTCCTCCAATGGGCGCTTAATTCGCTGCAGCTAAAAAGAAGTGAAGTTGAGGATCAATTCACTCGAGCCAGCAGGACAGAAGGAAATGCGCTATCCGATATGGATGTTTATATTCGCATTTGTCATGCCGCCATTCGCCGCGCATGCCCTCCTGACGGGCGCGGCCCGGATCGTGCCGGTGGAGCAAAGGGTGACGGTCGTTCGGCTAGCCGGTGAATCCTGCGCAAGCCGTCGTCATCGGATCCGGAGTCCGCTCAATGGGTCGAGTTCAGTTGTACACATCTCGCACTTCGCCGGAGCGGCATGCCTCTGACGTGAATAAAAATGCTGCTGGCCATCACCCGTGATCAGCAATCCAAATCAGGCAATCCGAGGCAATTCAATCCCAGCCGGAAACCGACTTGACCACCATGAATTCCTCCAGGCCCCAGATGCCGCCTTCCCTGGCGCCGCCGGAGTGGCGGACTCCGCCGAAAGGAGATCCTGCCCCGCGCGGCTGGCCGTTCATCTCGACCATTCCCGATTGCAGTCGCCGCGCCATCCGCTTGCGCCGCTCCCCGTCGCCGCTCTGCACGTAGTTCGTCAGGCCATAGGGGGTGTCGTTGGCGATCCTCACTGCGTCTTCCTCATCCTCGAAGGGAATGATCGACAGCACCGGCCCGAAGATCTCCTCGCGCGCAATGCGCATTTCGTTGCTGACATCGGCAAAAACGGTCGGCCGGACGAAGTAGCCGCTGTTGAAGCCCGCCGGACGCCCGCAGCCGCCGGCGACCAGCCGGGCG
>LADQ01000036.1 GCA_000961635.1 Hoeflea sp. BRH_c9
CGGCTGAGCCCGCGAGCCGTGCAGGGCGAGCACCGCGGGTCCTTTCGCGGCTTCCGTGGCGATCATCGGATAGTCGAACCCGTGGCGCGACAAAAGCCGCCGGCGCACGGCGCGGTGGCGCGGCGGCATCGCGGTGAGGAATACGATATCGGCCTGATCGGCCAGCCGCGCCAGGCTGTCGGCCGCCGCGTTCACCGGCGTTTGCCACGCATCCTGGCTTGCGAAAAACGCTTCCAGCAGCATGGCCACCTGGTCGTCCCTTGTTTCCGCGCCATCGGCAAGGCTGAAGACATTGCCGTTCAGGCGAAACGAAGTCGGCCGCAGTTCATGGCCGTTGTCGATCAGAAAGGCCTGGAACGGAGCGATGAATTCAAGCACCACCTCGTCGATGTCGCATACTATCAGGGGCCGGTCGCTCAGCACCAGATCATCATGTTCGGCGTCCGGGATAAGCCTCATTGCGCCTCGCTTGCGCCGCTGAGCGCATGGAAGGCGCGGGTCACGGTTTCGGGCCTGGTGCCGCTGGCGGCGCAGAAATCCATCAATGTCGGTTCATGGTTCATCAGGAAGCCGAGCACGCCGGCGAGAAAGCCGGGCTCCTTAGCCGCATCGCGCATGTTGGAGGCCTCAATTCCGCTCAGCGCCAGGAAGCGGCTCAACAGTTCAGGCTCGCCCGCAAGCCAAACCAGAACGGCAATCGCTGTGTCTTCCGCATCCGCCATAGTCTTCGCGCCTCTTCAACTGGACATGCACCACATTCGAAACGTCCGATTACCACTTTTTCAACCTAATGGAACTATGGTGACTGTGTTGACTGGCTTGGCGGGCAGAATAGTCCGCAAACCGGATCGGTGGAAAACCGGTGAAATTGGCCGCTGGCCGCCGGCAACAACAGGATCAGGCGGGCATTTGTTCCGGCCGGATCGGAGATGGGAACGGGTATGACAAAGCAGGTGATGATTGTTGAGGACAACGAACTCAACATGAAACTCTTCCGGGACCTGATCGAAGCGTCAGGTTACAAGACGATCCAGACCCGCAATGGCATGGAGGCGATGGATCTTGCCCGCCTGCACCGTCCGGATCTTATCCTGATGGACATCCAGTTGCCGGAGGTGTCCGGTCTCGAAGTCACCAAATGGCTCAAGCAGGACGATGATCTGCACATGATTCCGGTGATCGCGGTTACGGCGTTCGCCATGAAGGGCGATGAGGAACGCATCCGTCAGGGCGGCTGCGAAGCCTATATCTCCAAACCGATTTCGGTTCCCAAATTTATAGAAACCATCAAGACCTATCTTGGCGATGCTTGAGGGCGGAGGAAGACCATGACCGCACGCATCCTGGTGGTTGATGACATCCCGGCAAACGTGAAGCTGCTCGAGGCTCGCCTCATCGCTGAATATTTCGAGGTTCTGACCGCCGCAGATGGAATGACCGCTCTGTCGATCTGCGACCAGACGCCGGTCGATCTCGTCCTGCTCGACATCATGATGCCCGGTATTGACGGATTTGAAGTCTGTCAGCGGCTCAAGACCAATCCACGCACCGCCCATATCCCGGTTGTCATGGTGACCGCGCTTGACCAGCCGGCGGACCGGGTGCGCGGTCTCCAGGTCGGCGCCGATGATTTTCTGACCAAGCCCGTCAATGATCTGCAGCTCATGACCAGGGTGAAAAGCCTCATTCGTTTCAAGGCCCTGAGCGACGAACTTCGCCTTCGCGCCGAGACCGCGCACAGCATGGGCCTGGAAGCGCTGCTGGCCCCGCATCAGGGCGAGTTGGAAGAGCCGGGCATGGTGTTGCTGGTTGAAGGGCGAGCCAACGCACAGGACCGCATGAAGCGGGCGCTCAGCGGCGTTGCCGAGTGTGTCGCCATCGGAGATCCGCAGGCGGCCTTGTTCGAGGCGGCTGAAAAGCCTTATGAACTGGTCATCGTTTCCTCGGCGCTGGAAAACTATGATCCCTTGCGGCTGTGTTCCCAGATGCGCTCGCTCGAACGCACGCGGTTCATTCCGATGCTCGTGGTCGCCGAGCATGGCGAGGAGGAATTGGTGATCCGGGCGCTTGAGCTTGGCGTCAACGACTATCTCCTCAGGCCGCTCGATCCCAACGAACTGGTGGCGCGCAGCATCACTCAGATCCGCCGCAAGCGCTATTCGGACCGGCTGCGCGCCAGTCTGTCGCAATCGGTCGAGTTTGCCGTCACAGACGCGCTCACCGGCTTGAACAACCGCCGCTATCTCGACACCCATCTGGCGACGCTGGTCGAGCGCTCCTGGCGGCGCGACAGGCCGCTGTCCGTGCTGATCACCGATATTGACCATTTCAAAGCCTTCAACGACACCCATGGTCACGAGGGCGGCGATGATGTCTTGCGCGAATTCGCCCGCCGTGTCCGCGGCGCCGTGCGCGGAGCGGACCTTGCCTGCCGCTATGGCGGAGAAGAATTCGTGGTGGTGATGCCCGATACGACGTTCGAGATCGCCGCTCAGGTGGCGGAACGGCTGCGCGCCGCCGTCGCCGCCGCTCCGTTCAAGATCTCGGCCTCTGGCGGCGCCGCGACGGTGACCACCTCGGTCGGGATTGCGACGCTGGAAAAAGCCGGCGAGGGCGCTGATGCGCTGCTGCGCCGCGCCGACAAGGCGCTCTATCAGGCCAAGCACGATGGCCGCAACCGGGTTGTCGGCCAGGCCGCCTGAGGCCTGCCACGGACATATTTCCAACTGAATGCGTATCGCGTCATCCCGCGCAGCGTCCCGCGGGGGCGCCGCCTGTGTGACGTGGCCTCATGCAAACCCTGGCTCCGCCCGGGTCCAACGGCTTGGGTGGCCGGATGCCGGATCGGACCGGCAGCCAGGCAAGCAAGACATAGCCAGGCCTGAGTAGAGATTTGAATGGCGGGCGCGGTGCGGCCGGTTTTTGACGCTGATGAAACTATTAAAATGATCATCAATATTAACCACGCCCTTCGACAAATTCGACGAAAGGTTAAGAAACTATTGATTTCCGACCTGATTGGTACAATGGTTCAACCTGACTGCAGCGTTTTGGGACTGTCACACAGACAGGCTATATTCAACAAAGATTTCGAAAACCCCATGATGTTCAGGTCCGCCGCATCTCCTGGGTCGTGGGGTGGCCGGTCAAGATCAAGTGCACAGTGGTATCCTCGTTCCACGCCTTTGTCTTGATCGGCCTTTAATACGAAAAACCCGCTTCCGGAAGGAGGCGGGTTTTTTGCAGTCACAATCTATCCCCGCTACAAGGCGGGAGAAAGCGCCAGATTACTTGATCTTGGCTTCCTTGAATTCGACGTGCTTCTTGGCGACGGGATCGTACTTGGTTTTCACCATCTTGTCGGTGAACGTACGGCTGTTCTTCTTGGTTACATAGAAAAAGCCGGTGTCGGCGGTCGACAGGAGCTTGATCTTGATAGTGGTCGCCTTGGCCATGATGTCTTGCCTTCTTCAAAAATGAAGCCGCGGACAGCCCACATGGCTCCACGGCGAAACTTGCGCGGAACCTACAAAAGCCGCGCCGAAAGTCAAGTGCGTTTTGGCTCAAGCACCATACGAAACACCGTCAATGCCACATAAAGTGCGAAAAAGAACGCCAAGGCCCAGGCAAATCCGTGATGACCGGTCACATCCATCGCCACGCCGATGGTCTGGGGGCCGATCAACATGCCGAGCGCGTAACAAAACACAAAGGCCGCATTTGCCGATGCGAGATCGGAACCGTGCAATTTGTCGCCCAGATGAGCCAGCCCGACCGTGTAGAGCCCCGCGACGCTGCCGCCCCAGAACAACAGGATCACCGCGGTCAAGAGCCAGTCGTGGATGAGATAGGGCAGGGCAATCGAACCGATGAGACCGATAATGGCAAACAGCGACAGGAGCCTGCGGCGGTCATTTATCCGGTCGGCAATCAGGCCGATCGGAATCTGGAACAGAACATTTCCCAAACCCATCATCATCAGCAACAGCGCGCCCTGCGATTCGGTGAAGCCGGTGCGGTTGGCATAGATCGGAAACAGCGCCAGGCCGCCTGATTCCACCGCGCCAAAGATGAACACCGCCGCCGTCGCCGTCGGCACCAGAAAGATGTAGCGCATGAACGAACGGCTGGGCGCCTCGTCGATAGGAGGGTTCTCCTTGCGCGCCATCAGGATCGGGACCGCCGCCAGCAGGATGACCCCGGCGCCGATCAGAAACGGCAGGATTCCCTCTGATCCGATGATCGAGAAAATCAGCGGCCCGGCGGCGAAACCGAGCGAAAGCACCGTGGCGTAGATGCCGAGAACCAGCCCGCGCCGGGCTGGCGGCGCCGCGGTATTGATCCAGAACTCCGACAGCACGAACAGGATGGTGATGGCGCCGTGGAACAGCACCCGCAACGGAAACCACATCCACAGCGCCTCGGCATAATAGAAGCCCAGGGCGCTGGCTGCCGCCACCACAATCGCCAGCACCATGGTGGTCACGACGGTCAATCGACGCGCGATCATGGTGGAAATCGGCGCCGCCACCATGGCCGCGACACCGGCCATCGCCGAATTCAGCCCGATCATCGACGGGGAGACGCCACGCTTTTCAAGAATAATCGACAGCAGCGGCAATCCGAGGCCGATGGCAATGCCAACGGCGGTGATCGCGGAAATGGCCGCCAGCAATGCCGGCCAGTGGATCTCCTCGCGGATCGCCACGGTGCGTGCGGTTAAGTGATCCATTTCGAACTGCCTTAAATCACTTCACGAACGAATTGTCCGTTGCGGAAATAGTAAAACGGCACAGCCCTGCCAAACCGCAGCGACGGTTCTTCCGCAAGCGCCTGGACAAGATCCGAAAGCACCACCCTGGTGATCCGGGGCAGCGGGTGGCTGTCATGCGCATTGATGGGAAGCCATGTCAGGTCATGCAATTCGTCGCTATCGTGAACCTGGGCCGGATCGAGCCCGAGTTCGTCGCAAAAACAGGCAAAGAAACGCGTGTCGAATCGCCGTGATTGCCCCGGAGGGGTGATCGCGCGGGCCAGGAAGCGGAAATTCGACACATCGGGACGCAGGGCGCCGGCATATTCCGGCGGCGTCAGGGAGAGATGGGCTTCCTCGAGCATTTCACGGGCCGCGGCGACGGCCAGGCCGCGCGCGCAGTAGCTGCCAAACCGGGCGTTTGTCCGCAGCATAAGTTTTTCCGCGACCTCATCGCGCAACGGCTGTGCCAGCGGCGTCTTGTTGTCACCGCGGTCGCGCCGGCCACCGGGAAAAACATAAAGATCGGGCATGAACGCGTGGCCTTTGCCGCGCTTGCCCAACAAGGCGCGCGGCACCTTGCCGCTCCGGTCCAGCAGAATGAGTGAAGCCGCGTCGCGCGGCGTTCGCGTCGGGTGCCGCTTTTCGCTTGTCCTGGCCAGATTTTCCTCGGTCAGGAGACTGATTTTGGCGGCATCGCAATCGTTCATCGCGCATCCTCATGAGCAGGCTCGGCGAGGAGCGATTCATCGCTTTCGCCTCCAAACCCATGCATACGCAAGGCCCATTGCAATCCGATGACCCCACCCTTGAGCGGCGGCAGCAGCGCCAGCGACAGGATGATCGTAATCGGGATCCAGATCATCAGATGCTGCCAGCTTTCAAGCACCAGCCAAGTATCGGTGGCCATGAAGCCGGCCACAACAATATGGCCGACAATGAAGATGGCGAGATAGGGCGGGAAATCATCGGCGCGGTGGTGAAACATTTCCTCGCCGCAGACGGCGCAGGCATCCACCGGCTTGAGATAGGCCCGGAACAATTTGCCTTCGCCGCAATTCGGGCAGCGGCCGAGCAGGCCGCGCTTGACCGCGCGCGCGGTGTCGCGGGGCTGATCGGGTGCCTGGTTCGGGCTGGTGGTGCCGCCATATTCGAGCATTGCTCATCTCCTGGTCTCAAAAAAGGGCGTGATCACGCCCAGGTAGTCGCGTAGTCCCGTTTCAGCGCCGTCCGCGCGGCG
>LADQ01000184.1 GCA_000961635.1 Hoeflea sp. BRH_c9
GCCGTAGCTCAGGGGTAGAGCACTCCCTTGGTAAGGGAGAGGTCGAGAGTTCGAATCTCTCCGGCAGCACCAGGTTATCCCATTGAAAATGCTGAACATTCCAGTTCTAAAGGATTCCGTAACCGCCTATGGGTCCACAGCATGGTTTTGAGAATGTCACAGCCCTCCAGAGATTCCCGTACAGGCATTTACGAATATCGCAAGCGCGTACCGAAAGACCTGCGTCCGTTTGTCGGTAAGACAGAAGTGATCAGGAGCCTCAGTACCAAAGACGTTGGCGAGGCGAAGGTTCGATTTGCCAAAGTCGCAGCCGAGATCGAAGAGCGCTTCACCAACCTTCGTGCCGGCCTTACATCGCAACCTGCCCGCCCCGAACGAGGTGCCACGACGATCGGAACTCGGACTGCTGCGCCATCAGATGGAACTGCAAAGGCCGAGCAAATCCATTCGCGACATGATTGCCGGCATGCCTCAAACCTTCGGCACGCTCGCGCCCTGCCTTCTGATGTCGCCGCTATCGGTTGCCCAGTATCTGCCGGCGGATCAGGCGCTTTTTGATGTGGTGATTTTCGATGAAGCCTCGCAGATCACCACCTGGGACGCAGTTGGAGCATTGGCGCGGGGCAGGCAGGCCGTGATCGTCGGCGACCCGCGGCAATTGCCGCCCACCAATTTCTTCGGCAAGGCCGACAATGACGACGCCGACCCTGAGATCCAGGAGCATGACAAGGATCTGGAGAGCATCCTTGATGAGGCCAAGGTGTCGGGAATACCGGTTCTTGAACTCAATTGGCACTACCGCAGCCGCCATAAATCCCTGATCGCATTCTCCAACTGGCACTATTACCACAACCGCCTCATCACCTTCCCGTCGCCGGTAACCGAGGACCGCGCGGTTTCGCTCCATTACCTCTCCGAGGGTATCTAGGATCGCGGCAAGAGCCGCACGAACAAGGTCGAGGCTGCAGCCATCGCCAATGACGCCGCGGCGCGCATGCGGACCTGGCTGAAATTGCCGGAACGGGAACGGCCCACGCTGGGCGTCATCACCTTCAACAGCCAGCAGCAGTCGCTGATCGAGGACCTGCTCGATCAGAAGCGCAGGGAATTTTCTGAACTTGAATGGTTCTTCGCCCGCGACCGGATCGAGCCGACGGTGGTCAAGAACCTGGAAAACGTGCAAGGCGACGAGCGCGACGTCATGCTGTTCTCGATCACATTCGGTCCTGATCACGCAGGCAAGCTGACGATGGATTTCGGCGCCTTGAACCGGGATGGCGGCGACCGGCGGCTCAATGTGGCAGTCACCCGGGCGCGACAGGAACTGATGGTCTATTCCTCCATCACCTCGGACCAGATTGACAAGGGGCGCACCCGGGCCGAAGGGGTCGGGCATCTCAAGACCTTTCTCGATTACGCCGAGCGGGGCGCGATCGCCCTGCCGGCGGTCGACAAGGGGTCGGTCGGCTCGTTCGACTCACCGTTCGAGCAGGCCGTCTCGGCAGCGCTTGACGCCAGGGGGTGGACGATTGTTCCGCAAATCGGCGTATCGGGATTCCGCATTGATCTCGGCGTGGTTCACCCCACAAGCCGGGCACCTTTCTGGCCGGCATCGAATGCGACGGCGCCACCCATCATCGCTCGGCGACCGCGCGCGACCGGGACAAGATCAGGGAGGAGGTGCTGAGGGGTCTCGGCTGGGAGATCTTGCGCATCTGGTCGCCGGACTGGTGGCATGACAAGGCGGGCGCCGCCGAAAGGTTTCGCAAGACCGATCTTTCGGAATTCAGGGCCGATCCGGAGGCCTTTTATGAATTCAGCTACCGCTCCACCATCGACGCCATGGTCACCAGGATCGTCGAGACCGAAGCCCCGGTGCGCGACGATGTGGTGGCGCAACGTATCGCCCGGGCGCATGGCTGGCTGCGGACCGGCAGCCGCATTCGCGACAAGATCGAACGACACCTGCGCCCCTTTGATTTCACCCATGACAGCGCCGGCCGCTTCCTCTGGCCAAAGGGCGGGATCGTGAAGACCGTCAACTATCGGCCGCCGGCCACCGAGGATCACCGCCGGCCGGTGGCCGACATCGCGCTGCAGGAGCTAGTCGGTTTGGTGCAGGCCCATCCCCAGGCGCACGAGGAACCAGACCCGGCGCTGGTGCTGGCCAGGCTGATGGGCCTTGAGCGCCTGGCCGCCAGCAGCCGGGCGCGGATCGACGAGGCGATCGCCATGTTTACGCAAGCTGATGGGAGCGATGACGCGTGAAATAAAACCGGCCAGTTTTTTCAGTGGCTGTTTATCGGTGTTCTGAAACAGCATTCCTCCGATCACGGAGGCTTCTATGTTGTTGATTTTTAGTCTGGCAACACCCTATGGCACTTAAGAGCTAACCCTCTGTAAACGGCCCCGAAGCGGACATTATTTCCGCTGTGCGCCCCCCCGAGGCTGCCCTTCACGATCTTGGACCCAATTCCCGAATGCAGCCATTCGCGCGCCCGCACGAAGGTCGTGACAGGGCGGGAAGCAGACTTTCGCTGCGTTCCGCTGGAATGGCTAACATGGAGCAGACTGTTGACCGGCGGGTTTCTAAATGGCCCCCGGAAAAGCGGACTTTGACCTGCACCGGTTGCCGCGACGATTCCGGCCCTTTGCGGACCTCCGTCACCTTGTCAAATGCTGCACCGCAGCTACCGCATTGCTGCCATTCGTCATTCACGCAGCATTTTGGATGTTTCAATGTCGGCACAGCGGACAAAGTTGCAGTCGGCTCGATGCACGCCGGTTAATTGAACGGCTAACTGATATTGCTATGCGACGAATTTCTTTTGTTTTGCGAAAGGGCTGAGACCAAGCCAGATTTGCATGGTCTCTGTGATCTTTTTCTCACCCAGCAATTCCATCTTGTCGCGTTCGCTTTCGATGGTGCCCAACCCCATCCATATTGCCGTCATCGTTCGCAGATCGGTGGTCACGTAAAGATCTATCTCGAACCCCGGGTCCGACCAGCAAAGATCAACTTCGCCTCCAGGTTCAATAACCAACCACCAATGGCTTTTTGTGGCCGGCAAATCTGAGTACAGAAACTGAACCACCGTGCGGATCGACGGTAGCGGCGACGGATCAAGATTTCGACGCATGTCCCACATCAACAACGAAGGGTCGAGGTTCTTCAAGGAAAGCGAGGATTCGACCCACTTCTGGCCCCACAGGCCAATTGCTTCGACAACGGGGCGCAGGTCTTTTCCCGCATCTGTCAGGTGATATTCGAAGACGTCCTTTTCAGATTTCAACGGTATGCGCTCGACCACACCAGCCATCTCAAGTTCTTTTAGGCGCGTGGATAGCAGTGCAGGCGACATTTTCGGGACGCCGCGGCGCAGATCATTGAACCGGGTGGTTCCCGCAACCAGCTCCCGCATCAGGACCATCGTCCACCGAGTGCACAACACTTCGGCTGCCATAGCCACAGGGCAGAATTGCTTGTATCCAGCTTGCGTCATCTTGAACCTCCCTTTCGGAGAAATCCAACCCTAGTCCTTTAAATCCACCTGCCTAGTACAGAATCTGAACCGGGTAGTTCAGTTCGGGTACTGGACTGGCGACCGATACTTTCGATAGCCCTTACGGACCGGCCTCGATGTTCACAATCGAAGCGGCGGACAAATGGAGAGAGAACATGAGTGTTTACCTGATAGCAGACATCAAGGTTACGGATGACGGTTGGGTTCCCAAATATGCAACCAATGTTCATACACTGGTCGAAAAACATGGCGGCAAATACCTGTCACGCAGCGGTAATATCGAGACACTGGAGGGGGCGGACAAGGACAGCACGCTGATCGCGATCCTCGAATTTCCTACTCGGGAGGCGTTGAACAGCTTTGCCGCCGACCCCGAATACGCACCCTACGGACAGGCGCGGCAAGCAGGAAGCGTCAGCAATTTCTATGTGATCGACGACACGGATATCGCCGGGGCCATCCCCTATCTGAAGGCTGGCTGAGCTCGATAATCTGCGGCAGCGGACAACCGTTGCCGCGAAGATGCATCTGTCGGTATGGCCTCGGAGCGGTCATGCGACGACGCAACATCACGAAAAGAATCTCCGTCGGATGGAAGTCCGCTTTTCGCAAATTGACATAACCTCTTCGCAGTTGGGGCGAACTCACACTTTCCGCCCTGTCAGGACCATAGCGCGGTGCGCAGCGAATGGCTGCTTACGGGTGCTCGGTTCAAGATCGCGAACGACCGACATGGGGGCTTAAAGCCGCAATAATTTCCGCTTTGGGGCCGGTAGCGGAAAGTCCGGTTTGCGTCGTAGTAGATAGGTTTGCCGCCGTTTGCTTCGAGGCCCTCCGCGGGGCCTGCGAATGCCTTCACGATAATTACAGTTCGAAGGCAGTCATCATCGCCAAGGGTGCACTTGTGGCGGAGGGCGGACGCGGCCTGAAGCCCGCCGCCGCGTTTGACATAAGAGAAGCTCCGCACACGCCTTCCTATGAATCACGTCTCATTGAGAATTGACTGCGCGACGAGGTGACCGTCGCCTATGTCGACGAGATGCGCCCGCTCCGGGGCTTCGCCGACCTTCCACACCGGGCTTGGGATCTCGCCCGCCAAGCGCAGTCTGGGCGTCCTTTCGCGTCGCGGGTCTGGAACGGGGACCGCTTCCAACAGGCGCCTGGTATAGGGATGCTGAGGATTGCCGAAGAGCTGTGCGCGGTTTCCCATCTCGACGATCTGGCCAAGATACATCACGGCCACGCGGTCGGAGATGTTCTCCACCACCGCCATGTCATGGCTGATGAAGAGGTAGGTGACGCCACTTTCCTTCTGTAGGTCGCGTAGCAGGTCCAGTACCTTGGCCTGGATCGAGACGTCCAGTGCCGCAACGCTTTCGTCGCAGACGATCAGCCTCGGCTTCAGCGCAAGGGCTCGGGCAATACAGATGCGCTGGCGCTGGCCGCCAGAAAACTGGTGTGGGTAGCGATTGTAGACGCTCGGCGACATCTCGACGCGCTCCAGCAACTCGCGCACGCGGGCCTTCTGTTCGGTCGGCGTTCCGATCCCGTGGATCACCAGCGGCTCGCGGATCAGCTCGCCGACGGTCATGCGCGCATCGAGCGCCGCCATGGGGTCCTGGAACACGATCTGAAGATCGCGGCGGATCGCCTTGCGCCCCGCAGCGTCGAGATCATGCATGGCCTGGCCGTTGATCTCTATGCGGCCGGTATGGGGCACGAGCCCGACCAGCGCCTTCGCCATTGTCGACTTGCCGCAGCCGGACTCGCCGACAAGCGACAGCGTCTCGCCTCGGAAAATCTCGAGCGAGACATGCTCGACCGCATGGACACGGGCAGCAACGCGCCCAAGAAGGCCCTGACGGATCGGGAAGTTCACCGAGACATCATCATAGCGCACGAGCACGTCGCGGGTTTCCGGTTCCGGCCGTGATGCCCCGGTGCCGATGCGCGGCACGGCAGCAAGCAGGTCGCGCGTGTACTGTTCTTGTGGGGCATCGAAGAGATCGAGCGTCGACGCGGCCTCAACCATCTTGCCCTTGCGCATGACGATGACGCGGTCAGCCATCTCGGCGACGACGCCCATGTCATGGGTAATCAGGATGACTGCCGTTCCGAGCTCCTTCTGCAGGTCTCGCAGAAGATCGAGCACCTCGCGCTGCACGGTCACGTCCAGCGCTGTCGTCGGTTCGTCCGCGATGAGGACGGCGGGGCGCAGCGCAATCGCCATGGCGATCATCACGCGTTGACGCATGCCGCCTGAAAGCTCGTGCGGATATTGCTCGAGCCGCTTTTCGGGTTGGGAGAGGCGCACCGCCTTGACCGCTTCGAGCGCTCGCGCTCTGGCCTGCGAAACCGATAGCGGCTCGTGCGCGCGGATCGCCTCAATCAACTGGCGGCCGATGCTCATGACCGGATTGAGCGCGGTCATCGGCTCCTGGAAGATCATGGCGATGCGCGCGCCGCGCATTGCCTGCATTTTCTTCTCGGGCAAGGTCGTCAGTTCCGTTTCGCCGAAGCGGATGGAGCCGCCCGTTACCCGCACGGCAGGTGCGGGCAACAGCCCCATGCAGGCAAGCGACGTGATCGACTTGCCCGAGCCGCTTTCTCCCGCGATCGCAAGCGTCTCGCCTCGATGAAGATCAAAGCTAAGCCCATCGACCAGCGGTATGAGCCCCTGGTCCGAGCGGGCCGAGACTTGCAGGTCGCGAACCGACAAGACCACGTCGGCTGTTGCATCGACCACGGGAGAAAGCATGGCTGCGGTCATTCGAAGACGACCCTCGGGAAGTAGAAGCTGACCACGACGTTCGGCATGTCGACGATCTCGGAAATACGAAGATCACCACAGGTCGAAACGAGCATGTAGGCATCGACCGGATCCATCTTCTGCGTCGTCGCGAGAAGATCGACCATGGCGGCGACGGCGTCCTTGGCGGCGGTCCACAGGTCTGGACCGATACCGGTCGTGACCTCATAGCCCTTGGCGTCGAGATGCCGCGTGACCGGGCCCGGCGTCGTGAAGCGTGGGGTCTTCAGCGGCTGGTCCTTGATCAGGTCGAGTGTCAGCACGACGTCGAACGGGCTCTCAATCGCGGTACCGCAGACCTCGCCATCACCTTGTGCGGCGTGGGTATCGCCAACCGAAAACAGAGCGCCGTCGACTTCAACCGGCAGATAGAGCGTCGTTCCGGCGGACAGGTCGCGGATGTCGAGATTGCCGCCAACGCGCCGCGGCGGCACAACCGTATGGTGCCCCTTCTCAGCCAGCGCATTGCCGATGGTGCCGGCAAAGGGCTTCAGCGGCACGCGGCCGTTTTTGCCGAACAGGGCCGGTTCCATGCTCGTCGTGTCGAACTTCCAGACATTGAGCGCCGGTTCGGGGAACTGATCTGTAAGCAGGCCGAAGCCGGGAATATTTGCCGTCCAGCCGAAGCCCGCGCCGTCGCGAAGCTGCGGCGCGAAGCTTTCGATCGTCACCTTGAGCACGTCGCCCGCCTTTGCGCCATCGACATAGATCGGACCGGAGACCGGGTTGATCCTGGCAAATTCCAGCGCCATCACATCCTCGACGGTGGACTGGGGGCCGAGTTGGCCCCCAGAACTGTCAAGGCACTGGAACAGGATCGTCTCGCCCGGTGCAGCGGTCAGCGCAGGGGCAAAGGAATTGTCCCAGCCGAAATGGTGCTGATGGGCGTGGATCGTGTGGTTGCAGTGCTTGCACATGGCTGCCTCACTCCTTGATGAAGACGTAGTCGTAGTTGACCGGGATCGACACCGGATCGACGTACAGGGCGTTGTCACCGCCCATGCGGGCAGACTTCATGGTATAGCGCTGTTCGTTGAACACCGGCGCCCACGGCGCGTCTTCCATTACCTTCATGTAGATCTCGGACCACTTGGCCAGACGCTCGTCCGCCTTGGCCGGATCGACGATGGAATCCGCTTCGGCTGCCAGCTTGTCGAGGTCCGCATTGCAGTACTTTGCCCAGTTCCAGCCGCCTTCGACAGCGCCGCTGCAACCCAGGATCGGGCCGTAGAAATTTGCCGGATCCGGGAAGTCGGCGATCCATGCCATGCCGCCCGACCAGATCATCGGCGCGTTGCCTGCACCGCCGGCCTCGATCACGTTGGCCTGGGCTAGCGACTTGATCGATGCGTTGATGCCAATGGCCTTCAAGTCCTGCTGGATAGCCTGGGCGATACGCGGGTTCGGGTCGGTGTTCATGACGAACAGTTCGGTTTCGAAGCCGTCGGCATAGCCAGCCTCTGACAGAAGCTTCTTTGCGCCGTCCTGATCGAATTTGTAGCCGTCATAGCCCTTGGTGTAGCCCGGCATTGACGGCGGAAGCGGCTGGGTGGCCGGAACCGCGCGGCCGTTGATGACCTGAATGATGCGGTCCTTGTTGATCGCCATGTTGACGGCACGACGGACTTCAACCTTGTCGAACGGTGCCTTTGTCACGTTCATGGTGATATAACCGGTGTGCAACTGGCCGCCTTCGACCACGAGGCTTTTCTGCGCCTCGTCCTTCATGACTTCCACGAACTTTGCCGGCGGGATGCCGTCGCCCGGAATGTCGACTTCGCCGTTCTGGGCACGCAGCAGCGCGACGACCGGTTCCTGGCCGACTTCAACCGTGAAGCTGTCGAGGTAAGGAACACCCGAGATCCAGTAATCGGCGTTCTTCTCGAACACGAGGCGCTGGCCGAGCGTCCATTCGCTCAGCTTGAATGCACCGGTGCCGACCGGCTTCTTGCCGAAGTCTGCGCCGGCTTCTTCAACCGCTTCCTTCGGCACGACAAACGAGAAGTTGAGCGCCATGATGTGCAGGAATGTTGCGTCCGGGCGCGACAGCTTGAAGACGATGGTGCTCGCATCGGGGGCAGAAACGCCCGAAACCGTCTCGGCCTTGCCCTCTGCGGCTGCGTCATAGCCGTCGATCATGCCAAAGAAGCCTTGGCCCGGTGACTGGGTAGCCGGATTGATCACGCGGTTGATCGAATAGACGACGTCATCAGCAACCAGCGCGCGGCCATTGTGGAACTTGACGCCCGGGCGCAGCTTGAATGTGTAGGTCAGGCCGTCGTCGGAGATCTCGTAGCTCTCGGCGAGTCCCGGACGCAGGTTGGTCGTGCCGGGTTCGTAGTCCATCAGGCCGTCGAAGACCGACTTGATCATCGACCAGTTCTGCCAGTCATAGCCGATCGCTGGATCGAGTGTTGCGACGTCGTCCTTGTAGGTAACGACCATGTTGCCGCCGTGCTTCGGCTCCTGTGCCTGAGCCGGGGCAAAGGCCGGCAGGGCCATTAGGGTTGCGAGGGCAGTTGAAAGGATAAGCTTCTTCATAGGCCTTACTCCTGTTGGTTGACGGTTTCAGCGCAACTTGATGCGCGGATCGATGAGCGGCGAAATCAGGTCGGCGATCAGGTTGCCGATGACGATGCCGCAGGCTGAGACGAGCGTGACGCCCATGATGATCGGGATGTCGACGCGTTGGATCGCTTGCCACGCCAATTGGCCGATGCCAGGCCAGCCAAAGACGCTCTCGACAACAACGATGCCGGACATGAACAGGCCGATGTCGATCCCGATCATGGCGATGATCGGCAGGATCGCGTTGGGCAGTGCGTGGCCAAGGATGACCTTTCTGCGACCGAGGCCCTTGGCGCGCGCGGTGCGGATAAAATCGGCACGCAGCACATCGACCATCGAGGATCGCATGATGCGCGAGTACCAGCCTGAGCCAAGAATGCCGAGTGTCAGTGCCGGTAGCACAAGGTGCGCGAACGTGCCGTAGCCGCCGATCGGAAACCAGCCAAGCTTTACCGCGAAGACAAAGAGCAGCAGCAGGGCGACAACGAACTGCGGCGCGGAGACCGTCAGGAAGCTCGTCAGCATCAGGCCGTTGTCGATCGCCTTGCCACGGTTGAGCGCCGCAATGATGCCGAGCGGCAAGCCGATCAAAAGCTCGCAGCCAATCGCCGCCACCAGCAAGAGCAAGGTTGCCGGAAGTCGCGAAACCAGAAGTTCGGCAACTTCTGTCTTCTGCAGGTACGAGCGCCCGAAATCACCCTGAACAAGGTTCCATAGATAGTTGCCGTACTGGACGAGGAACGGCTGGTCGAGGCCAAGCTGCTGGCGGATACTTTCGACCGTCGCAGCCGTTGCGGAACGACCGGCGATCTGACGGACCGGGTCTGCCGGCAGCACGTAGAGCAGGACGAAGGTGATGAACGAGACGCCGAGCAGGATAAGCGCCGACTGAACGAGGCGTCTGAGGATATAGGCAGCCATCAGTCACGCCCCTGTTGTGTCGGATCGAGGATATCGCGCAACGCGTCGCCCACGAGGTTGAAGGCGAGTGCAAGCAGCAGGATCGCCGCGCCGGGAATGAAGACGAGCCATGGTGCTGACTGGAAATAGGTCTGGTTCTCGAAAATGATGTTGCCCCACGATGGGACCGGCGGCTGTACGCCGATACCGAGGAACGACAAGGTCGCCTCCAGCAGGACAGTCGTGGAAATGCCGAGCGTGCCCCAAACGATCAGTGTCGGAATGAGATGGGGCAGGATGTGCTTGAAGAGGATGCGGCCATGGCCAGCGCCCAGCGTTTTTTCTGCAGCGATATAGTCACGTTCGGCCAGCGACGAGGTTTGCGTGAAGATCACCCGAGCCGTCTGCACCCAGTTCACGAATGCAATGACCATCGCGACGATCCAGAGTGATGGGGAGAAGATCGCTGCAAGGCAGATCGCGAGCAGGAGTGCCGGAAACGCCATCATAAGATCGGTGAAACGCATGAGCACCGCACCGATCATCCCACGGAAATAACCTGCGGTGACGCCCACTAGCGTGCCGATAAACAAAGCGGCTCCATTGGCAACGAGGCCGATCAACAGCGAAGTCTGCGCGCCGTACAGGATGCGCGAGAACAAGTCGCGACCGAGAAGATCGGTGCCGAACCAGAAGGCTGCATTGGGCGGCAGCGGTGCGCCTTCAATCGTGAGGCCGTCGAAGAACTGTTCGAAGGGATCGAACGGTGCGAGCCATTTGGCGAATATCGCACCGCCGACGCAGATGAGGATGATCAGCAGTCCCAGGAGCGCGAGCTTGCGCTGAGCCAGTTGATGCAGCACGGAAGGCCCGCTCTCCGGGACGATCAAGGGTTCAGGCGGGATCGATGCGTCTGCCATCGTCGGTGCCCCTCTCATTCGAATGGTTTGCCACCAACCGCTCCGCGGCGGTTTCGATTGTCACGCGCCAACCCATCGCAGTCTGGCGCAATAGGTCATAGGCCTCGGCCTCGGTCTTGCCTTTCATCACGAAGATCATGACGGCGCGCACAATCGTCTGGCGCGCCGAGAGGCGGCTTTGCAGGTCGGCAATCAGCGCCTCGGATGCATTGGCGCGATCGAAATTGCTGCGCGCGACGAGGAGAGCCGCGTAGACGCCTTTGTCGCTCATCGGCTTGAGTAGCTGCGCGTGTGCTCCCATTTCCATTGCCCACCTTAATCGGCCCGGCGCTTCCGAGCCGATCAACGCTATCATGGGCATCGGCGACTGGCCGGGTGCCCATGGAAATTGCTCGTCGTGCCCCATGTCGGCATCGTAGAAGATGAAGTCCGCTTCGATCGCGGCGGTGGGAAGATCCGACCAGGCCTCGCGCACTTCCAGCCCGATCACGCCGAGCTGGCGGGCAAGGCCCTGAACAGAGGGGTGAGGCCGGTGCAGGATCCAGGCTGTTGCTCCGCCAAGGTTTCCTGTCCTGATGCGCGTCATGACACCACCTTCAGCCGGCACCCCGTCTGCGCAGGCTGCGAACGCTGAGTCAGGTAAGGATCGGCTCGCATCGCGGGAAGCCGCTTGATCTCGTTGAACCGCCCGTTCTCGAGCCGCGCAATGATGGCAGGCTGCCGCGCGTGCAGATGCACAGGATCGAGCCGCGTTGAGCGGCCGCTGCGGAGCGCCATATGCAACAGCTCCGCCAACGGTAGCTCTTCCGCCCCCGGACGGCCTTGAAGCAGCAAAGCCAGTTCATGCACGGACTGGCGCGCCATCTCATGGAACGATCCGTCGACGCCGCCGTCGGGCTGGAACCATGGTCCGGCCGAAACCAGCCCTTCGGCCGCCTCGCCGGCCGCCTCGATCTCGCATTCGGTGAAGTTACACGAGAGCACGGTCAAGCTATCGGCGAATTCAGCCTCCTGCTTCAACTGGGCAAGCCGCGCCAGAAACGCATAGGAGCTGTCGCCAACGAGCGAGTTCAGGATGAAATCGGGCTTCAACGCCCGGATGTCGCTGATGATGTGATCGAGTTCCGTGTCACCAATTGGAAGGTACCGGTCGCCCAGCACCTGTCCGCCGGCTGCCGCAACCCTCTCACGGGCGATCTGCGCCATCTCCCAACCCCAGATGTAATTGGAACCGACGAGATAGGCGCGAGTACCAAGGGTCGGCAGCGCCCAGTCGAGAAGCGGCAGCAGATGCTGGTTGGGACAAGAGTGCATGTAGGCTACCCGCTCAGACGCCTCGAAGCCCTCATAGGGCACGGGATACCACAGAATTCCGTCAAACCGCTCGAGCTCCGGAATGACCTCCTTGCGGCTGGCAGAAGTGATGCAGCCGAAGATATGGCGTGCCTGGGAACCACGCAGGATTTCACGGCACAGCGGCGCATATCGGTCGAGCCGTCCATCCGGGTCGCGCTCGGTGACGCGAAAGGAAACGTCAATGTTCGGGTCAGCATTCACTTCCTCCACGCCACGAAACACCCCATCGCGGCTGGCGCGCGATAGCGCGGCATACATGCCGCTGCGTGAAAGAAGAACGCCTATATCTACGACCCGCTTCATCGAAACTCCAATACAAAAAACCCCGACGATGCGCGTTGCGGAACGCGATCGAAACGGGGCTCAAGTGCCGGCTATTTATCTCAATATAGCCTCGGATATTCGAGATTGGAAGCTTAATTACGGGATGAAGCGGTGAAATCGCACAATTGCTTCTCGTCCACCTCTTGTTGCGCAACAATTGTGCATCTGCTGGCTTTTTGCCCGATACGCTTTCAGGAAAACTGCGAGGGGTCATGCGATCGAGCTCCCCAACCCGCCCAACGCTTCGGGAGGGGCCGTTCCTTGTTCGGCGGCAGACACCTTCGTGTACTAAAAAAGCGGGCGGACAGCACACGGCCCAGAAGCGGAAATGATTTCCGCTTTGAGCCCCCCGAGGCTGCCCTTCACGATCTCGGACCCAATTCCCGAATGCAGCCATTCGCGCGCCCGCACAAAGGTCGTGACAGGGCGGGAAGCGGACGTTCGCTGGTGCGAAGACAAATGCCCGGAAGGGGGCCGTTTGCGGCCTGGCTGGTTTCCGAATGCCAGTCGGCAAAGCGGACCTCAAATCAAAGCAGCCTCAATGTGGCTTTCGGCCCGGAGCCGACCTTCGCCGCAGGCAGCACGAACGTCTGCGAAGCGCAGGGAGCGGACGTTGTGAAGTCCAAGTCTAGAAGCATGGCGGGGATGTGTTGATATGGAAAACGCACTTGCCATGCCAGCGGGCAGGCGAAATCCTCTGGGACCGCGACATCCGAGGGGAAGAGGATTGCCTGATCAACGTCTGCGACATGGATCATGAATACCGCGAGATGGTCTACGCCGCATAGCCCGAAACCGTCCGCGCTGTCTGGCGGGAACGCCCCGCGCCGGGGCAGCCGAAACCAGTCCAGTAACCACCAGATCGGGGCTTTTTCGTTTTTAGTGACAGTTTCCAAAATGGTCCGTACGTCATTGAGGCTTCGTGACGTCAGGAAGTGGTAGTTTCCAGCGTAAGCATCTGAAAACATACACGTTGCACTCACCTGACGGGATTCCCCGAAGAGCCTCCGTATCTGTGTCTGACTTTGCCCATTCTTTTGGTGGGAATCCTTTGAATGAGCCAGCGTTTACGCAATCGGCATATGTCGAGCCCAGATCCGGTGTCAGGGTATCATTCGCGCGAAAGCGATTTTTTTCCGGATCTTCGCCTCACTCAGCCGGGCGTGTCATCGGCGTCGGGACTGGCTAATGATTCGGCGGCTTTCGAAGAGGAATCTTCGTATGGCGACACGCGATTTCGCCCCGTCGCCTTTGCCACATAAAGTGCGGCATCCGCCGCCTTTGTAAGCTCATCTGACGTTGCTGCCGAATCCGGGAATACAGCAACGCCGATGCTGACGGTCACCTTGATCTTCTGGTCGTCGCCGATGTCGAAATTGGTCTGTTCGACAACAACTCTTAATCGATTCGCTGTCTCCATGGCGGCGTCGATCCCAAATCCGGGGAGAAGCACGGTGAACTCCTCGCCGCCATAGCGGAACAGGCCGCTGCCCGCCCGGGTGTATTCTTTCAAGAGATGCCCGAATTTTTCGAGGACCTTGTCTCCGGCCACATGACCGTAGGTATCGTTGACCTTCTTGAAGTGATCGATGTCCAGAACGAGAATGGAGACCGGGCCACCCTCGCGCTGCGCGCGCAGGATCTCCCTTTCCAGGTTGGCGTGGTAAATCCTGCTGTTAAGGAGGCCGGTGAGCTTGTCAATCGCAGCGAGTTCCTGGAGCTTCAGCTCATTTTCCTCAATGCGCCGCCCGATCCAGCCGACGAGGTAGTAAAAAAGGACGAAAAGCAGAACGCCACCGGCCAGATAGGCGGCCCCGCCGAGAAAAAGCGCCAGCCGAGCGGAATTGATTTCGTCGGAAACATCCACGAGCAGCGCGATGGTTGCCACATTGCGGCCGCCGACATCCTGAATTGGAATGAACAAAGGCCGGAAAAAGCGCCCGTCGAACTGAATGGACGTTTCATCCGGCGCGGTTTTCATTTCACCGTTCTCGATTCGATGCGCGAGTGTCGGCGGGATTGACGGCAGCGTCTGGCTGCCCACCACAGCTTCGGAAAATCGGTCCCAATCCGGCGTGCGTCCAAAGACCCGCATGCCATCCTCCCAGCCGGCCCGGTCCAGGAATTCCTTTCGAATAAGGACGAAAGACTCGGCGCCGAGGGATTTGCCAATTCGCTCCACCACTTCGGGGGTTTCCATGCCGAGTTCGACATAGCCGATCAGACGCCGGGTGTGCGGATCGAGCCAGGGCCTTACCACACGCAGCGTGAATGTACCGAGCGGTCCGATTTCGACGCCATACGCGGTTGTGCCGCTTCGTTCAGCCAGCCTCGTGGTCACGCGGTTGATCACGTCGCCATAGCGTTCCGGATCGTGTACCCGCAACAGGTTCACACGATCGGGGCCGGTGAAATAGAAATGCGAGATGCCATATGTGCGTTTCATGTACTCGAACATCGGGACTGCATGTTCGAGCAGGGCATCGCGATCCTTGCGCACCAGATAACCGGCCAGATCGTCGTCGTGCACCAGAATTTCGATTACCGTCTCCAGCGCCTGCGCGTGCTGGTCTATCGAGTCGCGATAGATATCGATTGCCGACATCTGGAGATGGACACCGCCGACACCGACACTGCGGTGCGTAAAGTGATAGACACCGGCAATGGGGACGATCTCGGCGGTCAGGATGGCGATGACCAGAGGCACAAGAAAGTAAAACCGAAGACGCCTTGTCTCGCGGCCAGGTTTGGAAAAGTCCGTTCCCGTTTTGTCGGCTTCGTGCTTCATCTCGCTCGATTTGCAATCAACACAGCATTCCCCATTTGGATCACCTTACGGCGTGATAATAGCACCCAAAGCGGTTCACCAAGCCTTTTTTTTGCTTTGGCTCGCTCTGGCCGCTGTAGATTGGTACGAGGTGGCGCCAAGTCGGTCGTTTTGGCCCCCAGAGACGTGATTTGACCATGCGCCGGACACAGCTTTCCCGTCGCCAGCGTTGTATATCGCGGATTTGGCTGCGGGTCCGGTCAAGCGCAAGCTGCTCCTGAAGCTTCATGCCCGCAGAGAGGACGACTTTACAGAGTCCGCTCCCTGCGCATTGCTGCCATCGGTGCGGAACGCAGCAAGGGTCCGCTCCCCGCCCTGTAAGGACCTGCGTAAGGAGCGCGCGAATGGCTGCATTCGGGAATTGGGTTCAGGATCGTAAACGGCAGACTTGAAGGCGCAAAGCGGTCACTTGATATGATCTCCCGGATGTCGGCTTTGGACCGATCATAAGCAAGCAGCGTCGCGTCTTGGGAGCAGTGAAAAACTCCCTCACTGAACGGACATCGGCCGCAGTATGTTGTCGGTGTCAAGTTTGATCGTGCTGCGCCAGAGCGGGGTCTTGAACACATGACACACCTGCTTGCCGGCGCTGTCTTCGCGAGTCTCGCTCACCAATCCCGCCCATTCGAGCGGCCGCAGCACGCAAGATGAGAACGCGGCCATCTCTCGCCACCCCGCGGTGTGCCAATCTTGCGGCTCACCGTAGAAGGCTTCAAACAAGGCAGCCTCGGTCGTGCCATGATCGGTCTCGACGTTAATCACGTTCATCCAGACGTCCCATTTTCCGATGGGGCGGTCGTCGAAGCGCGCATAGGAAGCGTGATCGATCTGGAGCACAAAGTATGGGATCAACTCGGCAAACAGGTGGCCGGGGGCCTGCGCCAGTTCTGTGCCCCGCTTGGTCAGCCGAAACTCACCCTTGAAGTGACGTCCCAGGCGCAGGGAAATCAGCAGGAAATGCAGAACCTCGACCGGGGGAAACTCGTATTCATTGATCACCTTGTTGTAGCGGAACATCTCTTCTGCGCTTTTCCCCGGCCAGTCGAAATGCTCGACGGCCCAACGGACGAAGACACGCTTGAAGGCCTTGGTTTTGGTCAGACCGATTGACCCGTGCTTCTGCGCATATTGCAGGGTCAGGAGAGCGCCCCGAAGCAGCGGAGAATACCCGAGGTCGGGATGGTCATCGGCGAGGATGCGGAATTCGATCATGTCAAGATTCTGCCACAGACTACATTGGGGTTGTCATGGGGCGGCATGCGGGCTTTCTCACCGCCGCCTCTGCGTTGGGCAAGAAATTCTCCGATGATGGTCCTCATCTAATCTACATGCCCGAGCGAACCTTCGAGGTCGATCGGTTCCTCGGGGACGTCAAGCAAGTTTATGACCGGCACGGGCGTTGCATCGTTGCCGTCAGTGAAGGTATCCATGACGGCTCGGGCGAACCGCTATAGAACGCGCTGCGCTGATCGCCGCGTTCGGCCAACGGCATTTCGAGTGCAGTTTTAATAGCTTTCACGATGCGACGTAACGCAATTCCATGCCATGGTTGACGCGTCCAATCAGCGGCAGAAATGGCCGAAGCCAAGTCCAAGGCAGTAACACCAACGGTTTGCACAGAGCCCGACCGTTTGGCATGTTCCGCCACATAGAATACTCTTTAGGTTGAGAATTGGGCTGTGACCTGTAGGCATCTAGTCATTCCCGGTCTAGCCGGCGGTATGATTATGGGTCAGTGCATACTCTCGATTTGCCGACGACATCCCGAGTCAAGCCATGCGCTGCATTTTGCACCGAAGCCGCCGTCGCACCCTACGTGCACATCGGCGGCGAGAGCGTGAAGCCCTATGATCGGCACACAGAGAAGCTCTGCCAGTCCATCAGCCGTCATACCTTCAAATGTCCGCCTCCGGACGACGGTCGCAGCACCGGCTCCGCACTCCTCGCCGTCTGCGTCCGAGAACCAATTGGAACGGTTAGAACCGACAACCGTGTCCCAAATGGACATCGTGCGTAGTGAAGGGCCACCTAGCCGTCCGGAGCGACCTCACCCTGCGGTTTTGCGGTCACTGAGCGCCGGTTTCGTCAGTCATGCTGTGCAGTGTCCAGTGATCAGCCTCAGAACTTCACGGCCAAGTCCGCCTTGAGGCCATGATCGTCAACTTTGCTTGCGATTTGGCCGCTATAGGAAAATCCAAGGACTACATTCGGCGAGATGACCAAGTCGAACCCGGCCTCCAAGATGGCGGCATCTCCTGCGATCGGCACCCCGGCAACGGTGAAGGCATCACCGCCGGTGAAGGCATGGGTTGAAAGCGGCGTGACATCGCCGAAGGCATGGCGCAAGCCGAGCATGCCGCGGGCCGTGGCGTTCATCGTGCCCAGCATGAAGCCGGTCGAAGCGCGCAGACCGAGCGTGGTGAAGGTGGCGTCGGTGCTTGAGCTTGCGCCGCTCAGGGCCGCCGCACCGCCGGTCTCGACGAAACCGTCAGTGTGAACATTCACATAGGCGAGGTTGGCGAAAGGTTCGAATGAAGCCGCCCTGGTGTCGATCCGATAGCCAAGTTCGCCGAAGCCCTGCGTTGTGGCGGCATCGTAGTCGGCCGCGAGCGTGTCGGAGAATCCGGGGAAGCCAACCTGCCGGAAAGTCTCGACGTCATGCCACGAATAGGCCGCGCCCGCCCTGAAGCCGAAATTACCCAGTTGCGTCCCGCCATAGATGCCGAGATGGTAATTACTGGTCGAGCCCGAGGAGGAACGATCGTCGACATCGAAGGAACTGCGGCTGTAACCGGCGAGCAGACCGAGCCGCAAATTCTCGGCAACCAATCCGTCCCCGCCGACAAAGAAGCCACCGATGGAGCGATCAAACGAAGCAGCGTTGCCGTCGCTATTCCACTCTCCCCAGGAGCCGAAGGCATGACCCCAGGCGGCAAGGCGGTCGGTGTCGGCCGGGGCGGCTGCGGGACCGCCGTCGCCATAGGCGATCACCGGCAGCGGCGATGCTGCAACGCCGGAGAAGGCAGCACGCACCCTTGTCGTTGCCGCCTCACGCAGGAAACGGCTGTCCTCCAGCATGGCGCCCTTGACCGAGCCTTGGATTTCGCCTGAAAGACGGTCGAAAGCCGCGCGTGCGGTGTCCTCGTCGAGCACCACCAGAGCGTCATGGAGGGGATGGCCGAAACCGAGGCTTTCCGCCCCCTCGCCGGTGGCGCACTGGTTGAATGTCAAACCGACGCCGCAGAAGGCAATGTCGTTGCGCACCAGCTTCAGGAAAACATTGTTTGGATCGTAGCTCAGCGTCGGATCGAGGAAGGCGAAAGCGGAAGCGACGTCATCGAAAGTTCCCGCCACGCCGCCATCGGCCGTCAGGATAGTGTAGGTGGCGAATGGCTGATAGGCGCCGACAAGGCCGATATGCGCAACCGAGCCGCCATTCAGCGTGGCTGTGCCCGTTGCATGAATCAGGTCGCTGTCGCTGCCGGCCGGGTCCACTTCAACCTCGTAGATGCTGCCTGCGTCGAAGCTGATGTCGCCGACAACATCCAGCGTGCCGATGGAATTGCCCGGTGCGACGGTTGCCCCCGAGGCAAGCTTGGTCGTGCCTACCGTGCCGGCGCCTTCCAGGCGTCCGTTCGCCAGAACATCGAGGGTGCCGCCGAGTACGCCGTTGACCACAAGCGTGCCGGCATGGACGGTCGTGGCCCCGCTGAAACCGGCGCTGTCGCCGGTCAGGATGGTGGTGCCGGCAAAGTGGTTGACATGTCCAGAGCCGCTGAGGGCTGGATCAAACAGATAGTCGATTGCGGTGTGGTTGAAGACCAAAGCGCCGTTACCGGCGCCAAACGTGATCGTATCGGTCTCCACTGCCCCCGCAGCAACGGCCGCATCTCCAGCTGCTGCGCCGATACTTAGCGTTCCTGTGCTGGTATCGTTGTTGGCGACTTCCATCGCCAGGGCTGAAACCACGCCGCCATCCGCGACGGTCAGCGTGCCGTTACCCACGAGACCGACGCGGAGAGAAGCGGAATTCTGCCATGAGGCGCCGGCACCAGAGACAGTGACCGCACCTGAGGAACCTGTGTGTGCACCGATAGTGCCCTGAGTATTGAAGACCGTGCCGCCATCTTCGATGGTCAGTGCGCCGGTACCGCTATGACCGACGTTAAGCGAGCCGGAATTTTGCCATGCGGCATCGGCCCCTGAGACTGTGACCGCACCGATGGAGTCTGACACGGTGCCTATAAAACTATTGTTGTTGCTGACCGTGCCGCCATCCGTAATAATCAGCGTACCGGTGCTGTTGGAATCGTAACCGATATAGAAAAAGAAGCCGGAATTCTGCCATGAAGTATCCGCTCCTGAGACCGTGACAGTGCCCAAGGAGCCTGAATTGTAGCCGACAATGCCGTCCACGTTCGAGACGGTTCCGCCATCGCCGATGTTCATCGTTCCGTGGCCGAAATCACCGACGATAAGGGATCCGCCATTTATCCAGGTTGAACCACTACCGGTTATGGTCGCGATCCCGGTAGCGCTGGTGCCCAGGCCGAGATAGCCGTGGGTATTGGAGACCGTACCGCCATTCTCGATGGTTAGTGTTCCGGCGCCGTGCTCACCGATACGAAGATAGCCGGAATTCTGCCATGATGCATCCTGTCCGGAGACGGTAGCCGTGCCGACAGAACCCGGGGCCGTCCCGACAGAACCGTTCGTATTGAAGACTGTGCCCCCGTCCGCGACGGATAGCGAGCCTGTGCCTTCCTGCCCGACAAAGAGGTCGCCGGAATTCTGCCACTTCGTGCCAGCCCCAGACACCGCAACCGAGCCATTTGACCCTTCGTAAAAGCCGATCAAACCATCAACGTTGGCGACTGCGCCACCATCATCGATCGACAGCGATCCGCTGCCTTCGCGGCCAATATAGAGATCGTGTGAATTGTGCCATGAGGCATTGGATACGGCGGCTGCGCCATTGGAGCCCGCATAAAAGCCGATAAAGCCGGTGACATTGGAGACGGTGCCGCCGGCTTCGACCCTCAGTGCGCCATTGCCGCCGCTGGCGACATAAAGATTACTCGCGTTCTGCCAAGAAGCGTCGGACACGGTGACCTCGCCACTGGAATCGGGATTGAGACCGATATAGCCAAAGGTGTTGACGACCTCACCACCGTCTTCGATGTTCAGCGTACCGGCGCCGTACTCCCCGACATAAAGCACGCCGGAGTTCTGCCACAACGCACCAGGGCCCGAGACCAGCGCCGAGCCGACGCCCGACGCCAGATGTCCCATATAGCCATTTGTGTTGGAAACGGTGCCGCCTGCCTCTATCACAAGAGAGCCGGAACCTTCGACGCCGACGCTAAGTTCACTCGAGTTCGTCCACAAGGCGTCTGTGCCGGTAACGAGGACCGTGCCGTTGGAGCCCGCTTCGACCCCGATGTAACCGAACGTATTGGAGACCGTGCCAGCCGCTTCGATGGTCAGCGAACCAGCGCCCCCGTAGCCGGCCGCAAGATAACCAGTGTTTGTCCACACCGATCCCACGCCCGTCACGGTTATTGCACCGTTGGAATCCGAATACCTGCCGATAAGGCCGGAATTGCTGCTGACTGTGCCGCCGTCTTCGATGATCAGTGTGCCGATGCCGGAGCCCACGCCAGCAAAGAGCCCGAACGTGGTCTGCCAAGAGGAACCGGTCCCCGAGACCGTGACCGTACCGGACCCTGTGTGAGACCCAACAAAACCGCCGATAGTGCCCATGTCACTGCTGACCGTGCCGCCGGCCGCGATGACCAACGCCCCGTTACCGTTGGTGCCGACGGAAAGAGCCGCGGAATTCTGCCATTCGGCAGTGTTACCCGTAACGTGGATCGCGCCGTCGGAACCGGATCCGATCGTGCCGAAGGTGGTGGTGAGTAAGCCGCCGTTCTCGATACTCAGAAAACCGAAACCGGCGTCGCCGACGTAAAGGCTGTGCGCAAAACCTGCGGCATCGAGTACAGTCGACGGAGTAAGCACGTCGATGACGGCGATATCTGCGGCACCGGGAACTCCAGCGCTCCAGTTGCCCGGAACCGTCCAATCGGACGAAATCGCGCCGGTCCACATGGTCTGCGCCTTCGCCCTTGAATCGAGCGACATCGCCGCAAGCGCTGTCGTGACGATAAGGGCCGCGCGAAAGTGCCGGCTGTGCGGGCGTCGCGCCCATGATTGAAGCCGGCCGCCATAATGGCGTTCGACTGCGTTTTCGGGGCCGGGCGACGTCTTCGTCCAGTGTGCTTCCGTCATTTTTATTCCTCGGTTAATACGGTGCGCTGGGGGCAACGGGAAGGACGTGCTTCCGGCCGCGCAAGGCGCTGCCAGTGAAGCAGTTCAACACGCGCGGCGAGCGCCTTGATCCGAGTTCATCGCTAGCAGAGATCGCGCACAAGCGTATGGACGAGACGGAAGTGTTTGTTGCAGCAGGGGAACTTATGTCGTGAGTTTGGCTGCGGTCATGATCAGCCGAAGGTTGGCTTCACCGAATGGCTCTGCCGAGCACACCTCCGGGCGCGGATTTACAATGCGACCGCCTGGCGATTTTTTGTTCTATCAAACCAAGACGTTGAAATTTCGCGTTGTGAAAATTTATGCCGCAGCATAATAATATCGCTTAGCTGCTTGCCTGCGTGAAATGATATGAGGGAACTTCCTCATGGTCCATATCAACCAGAGCGGATGAACCTTGCATCCAAACTCCACCAATCAGATTGTATCCTTCTCGACCGATGATATCCCGGTACTTCATCGCAACGAGTTTATGCAGGATTTCCACGGCCGCATCCAGATGCGGATGCAGATAAGTCCTCACCCTGAACACTTGCTGCAGTACAATGTCAGGACATTGATGCTGCCTGACATGATGTGCACCACAGCATCCGCCTCTCCGGTAACTTGGGAGCGGACTTCCGAGCTGATGGCCGACGGCAACGATGATATCATGATCTCGTGGAACAAGGGGGGCTATCAGTTCACCATGCCCGGTCGAGGCGATTATGAGACCCGACCGGGCACCGCCGCCACGTTGCCGCTCGATCGAAGGTTTTCGGCAAGGACCATAGATTCCAGGTGGGCGCTGGTGCTTCAGTTCAAGCGATCGCTCCTGGCTCCCTTGGTCAAACATATCGATGACGTCGAGCCAGATTGTATCGGCCGTATTCACCCCGCGCATTGCCTTCTACACGACTACCTTTGGTCGCTCATGCACATGGAGATGCCGTCGTCTCTCGCCCCGCTGGCTTCTCGACATATAGTCGATATTCTGGCCGCTTCATTTGGGGCAGGACAACGCGATTCACCAACGCCGGGCATTCGGGCGGCGCGCCTTGCTGCGATAAAGCGACACATCGCCCGAAATTTATGTGACCCGGACCTCTCGACCGAACAGGTCTCCAAGACTTTCTCGATCAGTGCACGTTACGTTCGACAACTTTTTTACGAGCAGGGGACGAGCTTTTCCGAGTATGTCGCTGAAAGTAGACTTTCGCACGTCTATGGCTGCCTGACAGACCCTCGGCAGATCCTGCGGCAGATTGCCGACATTGCATTCGAGGTCGGCTTCACCGAGCCGTCGACTTTCTACCGGCAGTTCAAGCGCCGGTACCATATGACACCGTCGGATATTCGTCAGATGGCTTCGGGTCAGAATAGTAAGGATCCATAGTAGGTTTGGCTTCAGGGGATCGTCATGCTCTCGCGAGAGAGCAGGTTTCATCGCAAGAGACCACACGATCTATACCATCCAAGTTGAGGTGGAAGACGAAGACAGTCCAGCTACACCGGTCCTGTCGCCACCGGAACTGATCGTCCGAGCAGAGGTCTCCGCTCTGTCCACCCTCAGAGAGGCACTCCGAAACTCATCCCGGGTTGAGAACCTACTCGACGGACAACCACTGGATAAGCTTGTCGCGTTTGGATAGCGCCGCCTTGGCATCTTCCGGGATCGTCGCCGCGACCCCGTTGACCAGGCATTCAGCCAGAGCGATAAAGGCGGTCATCGAGTTCGACAGAAAGCTCGATTCATGGGCCGCGAATAGGACTGCCGTTGAGTGATCCACCAAAGGAGAGCTGGCGCGGTCCGTGATCGAGATGACCTTGAGCCCGCATTCCGCCGAGATCCTGGCCACTTCGGCGACGCCGCGCGAATAGGGTGCGCAACTGGCCACGATGAGAACGTCGCGATCATCCATCGACGCAAGCTCCTCGGCAATGCCAAGCGCGTTGGCATCGAGCAGGGCCACGTCCGAACGGACCATGCGCAGCCCGTAGGTGAGAAACGCTGCAAAGCTGTGAAACTGGCGTATGCCATAGACTGCGACACGCGGCGCATTCACAATCAAACCTACGGATTGGTCGAAGCTGTCGGTATCGAAGGCATCGATCAGGCGATCAATATTGGCCTGGTTTTCCCGGCAGAGCTGGGTCGCACGCCGCTTGCTCGAGGTGTCGCCCCCATGCAGCGCGGCCTGCGCCTGATTGAGGTAGAAGGATCCCGGCTTCACCATCGAGGCGGACAACAGCGCCTCCTGAAAGCCGGCAAATCCGCGGTAGCCCAGCGATTGCGCCAGACGCGTAATCGTCGACGGGCTGGTGCCCACGGCTTCTGACAGGGTGGTAATGGACAGCAAGGTCTGGCTGCCCTGAAGCTCGAGGATTTGTCCGAGCGTTTTTCTTGCTTTGGACCCGAGGGTAATGCCGCTGTCGCCGCGGGCTATCGCCACAAGCAGGAGCCGCAGTTCCTCAACCGTCCGCGGCGGGGTTTTGCCTTGCGGATTGCGGTTCGGTCCACCCTTTGAAGCAGGGGGTGTCGGAGACTGAGTCATAGATTTCCCATTCCACACAGTTGGCGCCGACGCGAAAGTGAACCGTCGCCAACGTGTTTTCACTGTCCGGATCGTCGGGCATGTCACGCCGAATTGGAAGACCCTTCGTCCATCTGTCGTTCATAATTTCCCGGCTGGTGGCATCGCTTGCTGCCAGGCTGTCGCCGCGATTCTGGCGATCGGCCGACGACGCCGTGATAATCTGGCCTGCTGCTGGCAAGGAAACATGCAGTGCATGATTTGCATGGATCTCGCGCGCCTTCGGCTGGGTGACCGAGATCTGCCCGCCGCCAAACTCGACGCTCATCAACCGGCTGTCGCCTGTCTGCGCCAGCGCCATGTGAAACCCGCCGCTTGATGGATCTTGCCGCAGGATTGCAAGCGCCTGATCGAGCGAATGGGCAGACAGAATGGCCCGCCCCAGGACCATGCGCGGGATGGCAGCTCTGATGCCCCGCAGCCGCAAATTATTGACCGTCTGCACCAGCCCTGCCCCGGTCCAGGCAAATGTATGGCCGGGCAGCGAGCCGGGATAGCAGAACGCATGGAACGGAATGGCGCCATCGGGCCGGACATCGGCGATGAAACAGGTGCCGCGAAAGAACGGCAGACCATCTTCATTGTGGGCAAGGCCGGGCACCGGGCCTGGGGTCAGCACGGTGGTGCAACCGTCCGGCACCGTGGCCAGAAGATCGCCGCGGCAGTTCCAGGCAAAAACCTTGTCCACCGGCACATCAAGTCCGTCCGCCAGGCCGGCAATCTCGTCCCAAATGCCGGGAAAACGGTCATGGACTGCGTTCGCGAGTGTTTCGACTTGAGAAGAATTCCGTTCGCTTGTGACCCGATGCCAGATTTCGGACGATAGCAGATGGCGGTGCACAGCCTCTCGTCCATGCACGCCAAGCCGGGTTCCTATCTCCCGGGCTGTTCCTTGCACTTCGTGCCAGCCCAGGGAGGAAAATTGCTTAGTGGACATGCTGCAGAAAATCCTTGAGGCGGTCGTTGGGCGGGTTTTCAATGACGTCGCGTGGATTTCCATCGACGGTGATTTTCCCGTGCTCCATGAAGAGCAGACGGGTGCCAACCTGTTTGGCAAAGCTCATCTCGTGGGTGACGACCACCATCGTCATGCCATCCTCGGCCAATTGCCGCATGACATTGAGCACTTCCTGCCTGAGTTCGGGATCAAGCGCAGAGGTCGGCTCGTCAAACAGGATGACCTTGGGCTTCACCGCAAGCGCGCGCGCAATGGCGACCCGCTGCTGTTGGCCACCCGAAAGCTCGGAGGGATAGTGCTCCGTCTTGTCAGCCAGCCCGACTTTCGCCAAGAGTGCAAGCGCTTCTTCGCGGGCCTGCGCCTTGCCGGTGCCGCGCACTCGGCGCGGACCGATGGCAACGTTCTGCGCGGCCGTCATCTGCGGAAAGAGGTTGAATTGCTGAAACACCATCCCGGCCTCCTGCCGGATCTCGCGCAGGCGCGCATGCCCCTCCTTCACCGAGATGCCATCAACGATCAGATCGCCGCCGGTGATCGTTTCCAGCCCGTTGATGCAGCGCAGCAAGGTGGATTTTCCAGATCCGGACGGGCCGATCAGCACCACGACCTCGCGGACATCGATCGCGAGGTCGACATCTTTGAGGATGGTGAGCGGACCGAAGGACTTTGACGTTTTCTTGAATTCGATAAAGCTCATAGGATCCGCATCCGTTTCTCGATGGTGCGCAGGGCGACAGTCATGGTGCCGGTCAAGACAAGATAGATCACCGCCACAGCGGTCCAGATTTCAACGGCTCGGAAATTCGCGGCCATGATCTCCTGCCCCGTCCGGGTCAACTCGCCCACACCGATGACGATGAACAGCGACGTGTCCTTGAGACTAACGATGAACTGGTTTCCCAAGGGTGGGATCAGGCGGCGAAACGCCAACGGCCCGATGATGTAGAGCAGGACTTTCCACTGCGGCATGCCAATGGCCAGCCCAGCCTCGTTCAATCCCTTGGAAATCGACAGGAAGGCCCCGCGAACAATCTCGGCAATATAGGCCCCGGAATTGACCACGATGGCGAGAACGGCCGCAGACATTGGGTCAATGCGAATATTGGCCAGCACTGGAAGGGCAAAGTAGAGAAACATCACCTGCACCACGATCGGTGTGCCACGGATCAACTCGATGTAGACAAAGGCGATGCTGTTGAGAATGCGCCCGCCATAGGCGCGCATCAATCCGCCGAGCGTACCGATGATGACCCCGCCGATGAGGCCGGCAAGCGTGATGTAGATCGTGACTTTCGCGCCGGCGATCAATTGCGGGATGTAGTCGAAGATAACGGACCAGTCGACTTGCATGGAGAGTTCCTCTGACCAGGTTGAAAGGAGGCCGCGCCGACTGGGCGCAGCCTCGTGGGCGGGCGCCGGTTATTTCGGAGGCTTTGTCCCGAACCACTTTTCATAGATGGCGTCATAGCGGCCATCGGCCTTCATGCTGGCAAGCGCGACATTGACTTTCGCCGTCAGCTCGCTGCCTTTCGGAAAGCCGATGCCATATTGATGCGCCATCATCTGCTGGCCGACCGCCTTGACCTCGCCATTGCCGGCGTTGGCGATGTAGTAGAGCACGTTGGGTGTGTCATGCATGGCGGCATCGACGCGGCCGGTGCGCAGTTCGAGATAGGCATTGTCGACATTCGGGAACTGCCGGATTTCAGTTTCCTTGAAATGCTCCTTGGCATAATCGGTGGCCGACGTGCCGGTCTTTACGGCGATGGATTTGCCAGCCAGATCCGCTTCGCCGGTGATGGTGCTGTCGGTCGGCACCATCAGCAGAAAGCCGCTGTCGTAGTATCCGTCAGAAAAGTCGATGACCTCCTGACGCTCCGGTTTGATCGTTATGCCGGCCAGGGCCACGTCAATCTGACCGGTCTGCAAGGCCGGGATGATCCCGGAAAAATCCATCGGGCGCAGCTCGTAGCTGACGCCGAGCTCAGTGGCGATGGCGTCCCACATGTCGATGTCAAAGCCGACATAGGTGTCACCTTCCTTGAATTCGAACGGCACAAAGGCGGTGTCGGTCGCAACAATCAGGTCTTTGGCGGCGGCCTGGCTTACGCTCAGTGCCAGCATCGCGATGGCGGCAAGTTTGGCTAGATGTCTCATGATGTTCCCCTGAGATCTGGTGTTTTCTGGATCGCTATTCGCAAGTCCGGGCCATGCGAATTCAAAAATACTTGCACAAAAAATTTAAAAAGCAAAGATATTTGTCAAATACCGATAATCCTGTCCCAGCGAGCGATGAAAACCGCAGCGCTGCGCCATTGCATGCCTGATCGTGGGGAAGCGATCCCGATGCAAAACCGTAAACCCGGCGCCTTTTTTTGCACAGGGCGGCTCGGCTTCGGGTCAGGTCGGGATCAGCCGGTTTTACTGCGCCGCCAGCATCGTCTTGATCTCGGCCACGCGTTCTGCATTGTCTCTTGCGATGCGGCCGTCGGCGTTCCAGATCGAATTCTCGAATCCGACGCGGAGCTTGCCCCCGGCGGCTGCGGCGGCGGTCAGACAGGCGGTTTCCTGTTTGCCAAACGCGCAAACGGCCCAGTCCGCAGCGACCTTGCTGGCGCTCAACCACCGGGTGAAGACGTCGAGATCGCCTGGTGCGCTTTCCTGGTTCTGGCTGTAGCGTCCCAGAACGAACAGGAGCTGCACCGGCCCCCCGGGCAGGCGGTCCTCCTTCAGCATTGTCGCCAGGAAGTCCAGATCAGACGCCCCGTAAATGATGTGCTGAACATCGGTCTTTGCCTGTGCACAGGCCTTGTAGAATGCCCCCGCCGCATCGAACTCGCGCTCGGCCAGCATTTCCGCCAGCGAGATCGAGACGCTTTGCGGGGCCACTGCCTCCACCACCGCGCGCTGCTGGGCGGCGGAATAGATCCCCACCGCCTCGGTCGTGATCTGCACCGCCATCCCCGGCACTGAATTTGCAAGAGCAGCCAGCGCCTCCTTGTAGAGGCCGGCATCCAGAATGTGCCGGCCGTTGGTGTCGCGGAGATGCAGATGCAACCCGTCTGCGCCCGCGGCCTGACACGACCGGGCAGTGACGATGATCTCGTCCAGGGTGATCGGCAGCGCCGGATGATCCGCCTTTGTCTTACGCGCACCGGTGGGCGCAACCATGAGCCGGGGCAGCGGGCTCACAAATGCGCTCCGATTGCGATCTGCAATTTCGTGACGATCTCGTCGATATGCTGGTCTTCCAGAATAAACGGCGGGGCAAGCAGGATGTGATCGCCCCGCTTGCCGTCAATCGTGCCCCCCATCGGATAGCAGATCAGCCCGGCCTCGAAGGTGGCCGCTTTCAACGCCTTGTGCTTGGCCAGTTCCGGGGCGAAGGGCTCTTTGGTGTCGCGGTCCCTGACGATCTCGAGCGCTCGGAACATCCCCCGCCCGCGAATGTCGCCGATATGCGGATGCTGCCCGAAAGCGGACACCAGCGCGTCGTTCAGCCGCTCCCCCATCTCAGAAGCGCGATTGACCAGCCCGCCATCGGAGAGCTTTGTCAGCACTGCAAGGGCCGCCGCACTTGCCACCGGATGGCCGACATAGGTATGGCCGTGCTGGAAGAACCCGCTGCCCGCCTCGAACGCAGCATAGATCCGAGCCGAGCACAGCATCGCGCCGATCGGCTGGTATCCGGCTCCCAGGCCCTTGGCCACGGCGACGATATCGGGACTGATTCCCTCCTGCTCGCAGGCAAACAGCGTGCCCGTGCGCCCCATGCCGCACATCACCTCATCCAGGACCAGCAAGACGCCATATTTGTCGCATATCTCGCGAATCCGCCTGAAATAGCCTTCGACCGGCGGCACCGCTCCGGCGGTTGCACCCACGACGGGCTCGGCCACAAAGGCAAAGACCGTGTCCTCGCCAAGGCGCTGGATTTCGGTTTCCAGTTCGTTGGCGACGCGCAGGCCATAGTCGGCGGCGCTCTCGTCGTCGCGCCTGCCGCGATATTCAAAGCAGGGCGAGATATGGCTGGTTTCCACCATCAGCGGCGCAAAGGGCGCACGCCGCCATTCATTGCCGCCGGTGGCGAGCGCGCCGAGCGTGTTGCCGTGATAGCTTTGCTGACGGGCGATGACGTGGCGTCGTTGCGGTTGCCCGATCTCGACGAAATATTGCCGCGCAAGCTTGAGGGCGGCCTCCATCGCCTCCGATCCGCCCGACACCAGATAGACCCGGTCGATCCCCTGCGGGGCGTGGGCTATCAGCTTGTCGGCCAGTTGCTCGGCCGGCTCGGAGGTGAAAAAGCTGGTATGGGCAAAGGCAACCTTGTCCAGTTGCGCCTTGATCGCATGGGTCACGTCGACATCGCCATGTCCAAGGCAGGACACCGCCGCGCCGCCCGAGCCGTCGAGATAGGCCTTGCCCGACTGATCATAAAGATAGACGCCCTCGCCACGGGACACGGTTGGGAGGATCGCCTTGGTATGGCGTGGAAAGATGTGAGACATGCCTGTGTGTCCTTTGCTGTGCGCCTGTCCTTTTGGTGTATGAAGCAGATGATTCATAATTTGACAATATATGAAACATTCGTAACATGCAGTTTCAATCAGACGTGCGGTGGATCATGCAACAATCGTTCGAGCAAACCCTCGCCGGGAAATACGCCCAGCTCAGCGCCCGGTTGCAACAGGCCGCGGATTTCGTGATGGCCAATCCGATCGATGTCGCCACCCGCAGCCTGCGCAGCATTGCCAGGGACGCCAGGCTCACCCCGGTCACATTTTCACGCATGTCCGCGGCACTCGGATACGAGAATTACGAAGCCCTGCGCGAGGTCCTGCGCCGGTCGATGGAACAGCGCTCCAATATGTTCTCAACCCGCGTCGCGCAGCTCCAGGAGCAGCATGTCGCCGGGGACCATGGGTTCCATGCCGATCATTTTGTCGCCGTGTCGAAGAACCTGAAAAGCCTGAGCGCGTCGATTGATCTGGCGATGCTGGAAAATTGCGTCGATCGCCTGCATTCCGCGCGAAAGGTCCTCGTCATTGGCGGCCTGGGATCGGCCGGGATCGCCGAATATCTGACCTACATGACCAGTTTCATCGCCGACAACTGGTCGCTCGGCAACCGCGTCGGGACTTCACTCGGGAGCGGTCTGGTCGGGCTCGCGGCAAGCGATGTGCTGATTGTCATCACCAAGACACCCTATGCCACCCAGTCGATCCTGGCCGCCGAGGACGCGCATGCCGCGGGGGTCTTCGTGATCGTGCTGACCGACAACCATTCCTGCCCGGCGCTCAAATACGCCTCGGCCGCATTCATCGTTCCATCGGATAGCCCCCATTACTTTTCCTCCTATGCCGGAACACTTGTGTTGACGGAGGTTCTGACCGGCATGCTGGCAAGCCGGGCGGAGGGTGCGGCGCTTGATCGCATTGCTGCAGTGGAAATCAGGAATCGACGATTGAAAGAAGTCTGGTCTGACAAATAGTGTCAGACATCAGCACCCTTGGGACAAATTGTTGGTTTTCACGCAGAACGTATCAGTTTTTCCGTTTCCCGTGGTCCAGCCCGAGGGGTCCACTCCAAAAAGGGGTCAACTTTCCGCGCCGATTGACACCTCGACGCGCATCGTCCATTCGCGCCAGCGCAGCTCCTGCCGCAAATCCTCCAGCGTCCGATCAAGAAGACCTTCGTCTCCTTCACTTGATCGCGTTCTTCGCCTGGACCTCGAGGGGCTCGTTCCAGCCATCGTCACAATCCAAAAAATCCGGAAGAACGCGAAACTCACCCGGGTTTAAATAGTATCGCAAAGTTGACCGACGATCTCAGCGGTGCTCGTCGTGCCACCCAGGTCATGGCTGAGATAGCATGTAGGGAGTGTCTGGCTGACGCTGTGCTGAAGCCGCTTAGCAACCTCTGTCAAACGGACGTCCTCATGTGTCTTTCCCAGCCAGCTGAGCATTTCAGCTGCTGAGAGAATTGTGCCATAAGGATTCGCGACACCCTTGCCTGCAATGTCGGGTGCAGAGCCATGCGAGGCTTGAAACAGCCCGCGGTCATTGCCGGTTTCAGCAGAGGGTGCGAGCCCAACGCCACCTATAGTGGCCGCCCCAAGGTCGGAAATGATGTCGCCGAACATGTTTTCGGTGACAATCACATTAAAATGGGCCGGACGAAGCACCTGATGCATCGTCATCGCGTCAACGAGAACATGTTCGGAAGCAATATCCGGATCGTCGCGGGCGACCTCATCGAAAACAGCTCGGAAAAATGCGTAGCTGCGCAACACATTGGCCTTGTCGCAACAGGTCACCCGGCGCACTCCGTCGGACGGCGCGCCATTGCTGGCGCGGGACAGTTCAAAGGCCTTGCGAACGCAACGCTCAATGCCCTTTCGGGTTTGCACCAGCGTATCGACGGCAACTTCGCTACGCAGCAAAGCTCCGGAACCGCGTGCCGAATACAGGCCTTCGCTGTTTTCCCGGACAATCACATAGTCGATGTCGCCTGCCTTAACATCCCTCAACGGGGACCGGACGCCGGGCAGCAGCCGGATCGGTCTGATATTGGCGAACAAATCAAGTTCGAAGCGCAGCCGCAGCGTGAAATCCAGACCGGCTTCCGTTCCATCCGGATGGTTGATGCCCGGAATGCCGGCGGCACCATGCAGGATCGCGTCCGCAGCACGGCAGGCCTCAAACGAGGTCTTTGGAAAACTCTCCCCGGTCAATCGGTAATGTTCGGCGCCCGCCGGATATTCGGCAAAGCGCAGCGGTGAGGAAGCGCCGAATGCGGCGCGTAGCACGGTGACCGCAGCGGCGCAAACCTCTGGTCCGATGCCATCGCCATGAACGACAGCAATGTCATAGGTATCCTTCATATCGGCATCCTCATATGCAACGCCCGCCGTCAACTTCCATGGCCACGCCGGTAATCATGCCGGCATCGTCCGAACACAGGAATGCTGATGCCCTGCCCATGTCTTCAGGCGTGGAAAAACGGCCAAGCGGGATCGAGGCAAGAAACTTCGCACGAACCTCAGGCGTGTCGCCGCCCATGAAGGTTTTCAGCAGCGGGGTGTCACCGGCCACCGGATTGAGCGCGTTGACGCGAATGCCGAAGGGAGCGAGCTCAATCGCCATCGCCTTGGTGGCGGTGATCACCCACCCTTTGGAAGCATTGTACCAGGTAAGATTTGGCCGCGGCGACACGCCGCCAGTCGAGGCGATATTGAGGAATACCCCGGATTTCTGTTGCTTGAACAGCGGCACCAGGGCCATGGCGCCGAAATAGATGGAGTTCATGTTGACAGCGGCAATGCGGGTGAAAACCTCGACATCTATGGTCTCCATCGGCGCAGGAAGGTGACCGATGCCCGCATTGTTGACAAGAATGCTCACGCTGCCGAATGTTTCAAGAGCGAGATCCCTCGCCGCCACAAAGCCTTCGGCACTCGACACGTCGGCAACCAGAGGCACGCAGGCATTCCCGAACCGCGCGGCAACCCGGGTGGCGTTGTCACCGTCGCGGTCAACAAGAACCACGCGGGCGCCTTCCGCGACGAATTCAGAGACGATGCCCTCTCCAAACCCCGATCCGCCACCGGTTACGATCGCAACCTTTCCTTCTAAACGCATGATGACCTTACCCCTTTCGAATAGATGCGATGAGCAGGTTCGACCAATATTCCGGCGACCGAAGCTCACGCTGGCGCGAGACCCGAGCCACTGCTTTCCCCTGCTACATTGGTGAAAAACGCCGCCATGGACAGTCTGAATATCTAAACGGGTCTTCAGAATTCCTGAGTTGCGCCAAGGCTGTGAAACCAGGTTACTGAGCCTCAGGAAGATCGCCCCACACGCTGGCGTTGGCGAACGACGCCCGCTTGAAATCACATTGGACTCTCCATGACCAGCATTCAGACCGCAGTGGAAAACCACCTCTATAAAGGCGAGTTCAGGCCGATGCTGATCGGCGGCAAATGGGTCTCGGCCAGGTCGAGTGAGGTGCTCGAAAGTATCAATCCTGCCACTGGCGCGCTGCTGGCTACGGTTCCACGCGGCGGCGGCGCCGACGTTGACGAGGCGGTGAGCGCTGCCCGGTCGGCGCTGATTGGGCCATGGGCGAGATTCTCACCCTTCGAGCGCCCGGCGGTGCTGCTGCGCATCGCCGATCTGTTCGAGAAAAACTGGGAGGAACTGTGCCTTTCGGACACGCTTCGCACTGCCGCTATGGCGGCTTGGAGCGAAGTCGCTCTGTTGACGACCTCATGAAGCAGCCCCATAGAGAGCAACCTGTGCCAAACCCAAGCTAAGGCGACGCTACCCCTTCACCTGCCCACTCTTTGGCAAAAGTTGCAGCTCGGGCGCGGATTTCATTCCATGATAGCCGCATGGTCTGATGGTCTTTCACTCGTTTACGTTCAAATCATCTCATAGGTTCGCGTGTGGCGCGCAACTTCGCAAGGGAATATTGGTTCTCTCCAATTGCTCACGGGGTGCGTATGTACCCTGCCTTACGGGTTATGTGTGTGGGGATGGGAAGGGCTAGAAGCGCCACCGCTCCCCCGAGCGTAGGAACCGTCAAGAATCCCCTGAGACAATGCCCGTGCAAACCCGCGCCTCCCTTACAGACCAACTAGCGAGCGCTCGCACGGCTCTGACCTTCTCGGCGTGTCGGAGAGCCATCACTGGCTTAGAAGCACGCCGATAATGCAACGTCTTGCAGTTTTGGTGGGTCCACGCTATGGGTACACATCGTCCAATTTCGGCGGTGAAGAACCCTTGTTTTCAGGGCTTTTGTGAACTGGTTTGGCAGAGTTCGAATCTCTCCGGCAGCACCATTCTTGCTTAATTTTGATCTTGCGCTTCGCTCTCCGTGCGATCCAAATCTGGTGCCGGGATCTTCTCGCTCCATTTATTCCAAATCCCTTTTATGGCTTCGCATCAGCTGGCATCGCAGCACCCTGCGGCGCGTCTGGTGAAAATTTATCAATCTGGCGGTATCTCAAGGCCCGATCACGCGATAAAGCAAGGGCAAGGGGAGTCCGCCATGACCTATGCCTGCTTTACCGTCGAAATCATTGATCACATCGCCCATGTCCGATTCAATCGGCCTGAGAGGGCCAATGCGATGGTTTGGGAATTCTGGAAGGAATTGCCGGAGGCGATTGACCGGATTTCCAACGATGCGGCGGCGCGCGTCATCGTGATCTCGTCCGAAGGCAAGCACTTCACATCGGGCATGGATGTTTCGGTGTTCATGAGCGGCGCCCTTGATGCGGATGGACCGAACACGCATGTTTCGGCCGAAGCGTTCCGGCACAAGATCAAGGCGCTGCAGCAGACCTTCTCCTGCCTCGAACGCGCGCGCCAGCCGGTGCTTGCCGCCATACAGGGCGGCGCCATCGGCGCCGGCGTCGACCTGGCCACCGCCTGCGATTGCCGCTACGCCTCGCAAGACGCGTTTTTCGCAGTCCAGGAAACCGCAATCGGCATGACCGCCGATGTCGGCACCTTCCCTCGCCTGGTGCGGTTGATCCCGGAGGGATGGGCGCGGCAAATGGCCTATACGGCCGAGCGGCTTCCGGCCGCCAAGGCCAGGGAGATCGGGCTGGTCAACGAGGTGTTTGCGTCCCACGAGGAACTGCTGGAGGGGGTGATGGCGATTGCGCGCAAGATCGCCGCCCATTCGCCGCTCGCCGTGTCCGGATGCAAGGCGATGGCGAATTACGCCCGCGATCACTCGACCGCGGACGCGCTCGACTATGTCTCGGTGTGGAACGCCGCGATGCTGCGCCCCGATGACATCAAGGAAGCTTTCATCGCGCGGGGCGAAAAGCGGCCGCCGCAATTTGACAATCTCAAACCGATTGGTGACTGAGCCGGCGCGACAAACTTGTGAAACGGTCAGGCCCGGCAGCAAGGTTCAAGAGCCAAGCGGCCTCAGCGCAGCAAGACCGGCAAGGTGACGGAGACTGCGAGCAGGGTGATCGCGATCATTGCGGCCCAGGCCGATTTTTCCAGCAATTCGCCACGCATGGCGTTGATGATGAGGGGGCGGGCGATCCGGAGGGGCGGCCGTTCGGCCTCGGTCAGCATGATCCAGACCTCGGTCTCTTCAATCCGCTTCCGCTTGTGATAATTCTGCCCGGTGAACAGCATGATGGCGGAAATCACCAGCATTCCGCCCGCGCCGCATTTCATGCTGAGCGCCGGATCATGCGCAGTGCCCATCATGACCATCAGGATGGCCAGACAGCCAAAGCCCCCCGCCCTGAGGACGCTGAGCCGCGCGAGTTTGCTGATCCTGTCCATGCCTGACATCCGGATTGCAGGTCATGGACTAGAAGTACGCCCGGCCCCGGGGAAGTCAAGATTGCGCTTATGCGAAAAAGGTCATGACCGCGGCAACGACAACGATGAACAGCGGCGGCAAGCCGAGAAAGGCATCGCCGAACAGGAAGACCTTGAAAAAGAAGAACAGGAAGGCGGTGTAGAGCGAAGCGGCGAAAGGCAGCAGAAAGCCCGGGGTGATCGGGTCGAACAGGGCAAGCAAGGGATCGGTCACCCGCTTGAGCACAACGAAGAAAGCGATCTCGCGATCAACGCCGACAACAAATTCGAGCAGCCCTCGGGAAAACAGCAACGCCGCCAGCGCCGTCAGCGCATAGGTCCCGCCAAGAAACACCGCGACCATTCCGGGCGCGCCGCCCGCCAGAAATGTCGCCACCGCCGCCAGATAGGTGAGCGAGACAATGATCAGTCCGCGCAAGGCCAGTTTACTCATTACCTACTCCATTGCAGCCTTTGCCCCGCTTCCAACGGCCGTCCCGGCGAAGCTTGAACCGGCGCCGTGTCCGTTCCGTTCAGCCTGCCCCTCCGACATGCCTTATGGCAGCGGGCGTGACAACCAAATTCGGTCATGCCAGGCACGGTGCATGACCGCCGTCTTCCGGACCGCCCTCTGATCGTTTCGCGACCGGGAGAGTTCCGTAAAAAACGCAGGGCCCGAAGGCCCTGCGGAAAGTGACGTGAGATTGAAGCCTCAGTCGTCGGCGCCTTGCACCATCATTTGCGCGCCGCCTGGCAGACGCAGGCGGTCGACAAAGTCCTGCATCTCCTGACTGGGCTCCGGCGTGACCAGCGACACCAGATAGGTGACGATGAAAGCAACCGGGACGCCGAACACGCCAGCCGAGATCGACGCAACACCGAACCAGACAATCTCGTCGCCGGTGCCCTTGGTCAGGTCAAAGCCGTAGACGTTGCCGATCAGGTAATACATCGTGGTGCAGAAGCCTGCCGTCATGCCCAGAATGGCGCCCATGCTGGTGGTCCGCTTCCACCAGACACCCAGCACCAGCGGCGCGAACAAGCCGGCCGCGGCGATCGAGAACGCCCACGCCACCATCGACAGGATGTCGGATGGCTTGGTGCGCGCCAGGAACGCTGCCGCAAGAGCGACGACGACGAGCAGGATCTTGGAGATCAAGAGACGGCGCTTGGTGTCTGCCTTGGGGTCGATCATCTTGTAGTAGACGTCGTGCGACAAGGCATTGGCGATGGCCAGCAGCAGTCCATCGGCGGTCGACAGGGCGGCTGCGAAACCACCGGCGCCGACGAGACCGACAACCCAGATCGGCATGCCGGCGATCGACGGCGTCGAAAGCACGATCATGTCGTTGTTGAGCTTCAGTTCCGCATAGGGGAAGCCGCCGACAAAGCCCTTGGCTTCGCAAGCCGTCTGAATGGCCATGACGGTTTCCGCCTTGACGCCGCAGATCGTCACCAGTTGATGGCCCTCGATCGAACCCCAGTTCAGCATCCACTGCGGTATGGCAGTGAAAGCAAGCTGGAGGCCTTCGGCATTGGCAAACAGTCCCATCAGGTTGAACTTCGAGAAGGCGGCGTAGGCCGGCGCCGTGAAGTACAGAAGGAAGATGAAGAACAGCGACCAGCCGACCGACTTGCGCGCCTCACGCACCGTGGGGGTGGTGAAGAAGCGCATCAGGATGTGCGGCAGCGATGCGGTGCCGACCATCAGGCAGAAGATCAGGAAGAAGTAATCCTTGGGTGAGTAGGTGGTGAACGGCGCCACGTGCGCCTTGGCGACGCCAAGGATCTGTTCATATTCGGCGATCTTGCTCAGCGCACCGCCATAGGTGAGCTGCGGAATCGGAATACCGAACTGGACTGTCGACATCCAGATAGCGGGAAGCAGATAGGCAACGATCAAAACGATGTACTGGGCGACCTGGGTCCAGGTCACCGCCTTCATGCCACCGAGCATCGAACAGACCAGAATGCCCAGCAGTCCAGCAAACACGGCGATCTCGAAGTCGATGCCGAGGAACTGGGACGCGATGATGCCGGACGCATAGACCTGCGCGGTGATATAGGTGAACGAGCAGCAGAACAGCACGACGATGCCGACGAGTCGCGCGGCATTGCCGTTGTAGCGGGTGCCGAGGAAGTCGGGAACCGTGTAGGCGCCGAACTTGCGCAGGTAGGGAGCCAGAAGCACCGCCACCAGAACATAACCGCCGGTCCAGCCCAGAACGAAGGCAAGGCCGTCATAACCGAGCACGAACAGCGTGCCCGCCATGCCGACGAAGCTTGCGCCCGACATCCAGTCGGCGCCGGTCGCCATGCCGTTGTAGATTGCCGGAACCGATCGCCCGGCAACATAATATTCGGTGACCACCGCGGTCCGGGACATGATGCCGATGAAGGCATAGATGCCGATCGTCATGGCCATATAGGACCAAAGTATAAAGCGGTCCGGGACGCCGACCATCGAAAGGATGGCCATAAGGACGACGAATCCGAAGAAGCCGCCGACATAGATCCCGTAGATCTTGCCGAGGTTGTCCGTGAAATCGCCTTTCATGGAAAGTGCCATTGATCTGTTCCTCTCAATCTTCCGCGACGCCGAATTCCTCGTCGATCGCGTTTTGCCGTGAGGCAAACCAGAAGATCAAAACGACGAACACAATGAGCGACCCCTGCGCAGCCATGTAGAAGCCGAGCGGGAAGCCGAGGATGACGATATTGTTCAGTTGTACCACGAAGAAATGGATGAAGAAGCTGAAGAAAGCCCAGATCACCAGAGTGATGATCATGAGGCGCTTGGTCTTGGACCAATGTGCTTCTGCAACCTCTCGGGAAATATTGTCGGACATGTCCTTCTCCCTATGTTGCGAATACGGGAGAATTCAGGCGCAAAGCACGCCTGAGAAATGCCTCCCGGGTTTACTTCACTAAGAGAGGAGCCTCGTGTTTTTTGTTTTTCCCATGTCCCCCCCTAAAGTCCCTATTCCCAAACAAAGCGATGTCGTGATTATAGGGACTAAAGATATAGTGGGATTCGAAAAATTGTGTCAACTCAGACGAAAGGAGGGGTTCCATGCGTGATCTCATCGGTGCGCTGCGCAGAAAAAGGAAAACGATCACCAACCTCGACGAGTTGGCGGAGGCAATCCGGGCGGCCGCGGCCTATCTTGCGCAGGGCGCAAGCTATTCCTATCTGCGCGCCCGCAGCCTGATGGCCGGCCCCCGGCTGTTCTCCGACGCAGGCTTTGGCGGCGCGCTGGAAATCTGCAAGTGGGAGGCTTTCGGCGTCGCCTGCCAAGACCTGATCCTGATTCTGGAAGCCGAAATCAGGGCGGAACTGCCGCAGGACCTCGAAGACCGCAGGCGGGTGTTTGCCGCACTCTACAAAGATGTCCTTGCGCGCGAGCCGGTTCCCCCGCACCGGACGGCCACCGGCTGGGACGACATGATCGGCGAGTTCGAGCCTCGCCTGGTTTCCGCGCTCGCCAGGCCGCCGATGAAGCCCGACCTGATCTCGATCGCCACGGCCCTGCGCATCCTCGACCATGCCCCGATCGATCCGGATGTGCGAAAGGCCGACGAGATGATGGTGGTCAACAATGTCGCGTTCCGCTTCATCGACCAGCAATCCAAGCTGCGCGGCGAACTCGACGTCGAAGCCATCACCTCAAAACTGGCAGGCAGAATGGCGCAGGCATGAAGAAGCACAGCGGCGATAGCCGAAACCAGCATGGCCCGGCCACGCCGCTGATCGCTCTCGATACAATTGTTCTCGACACCGAGACCACCGGACTCGATGTCCGCCAGGACAGGCTTGTGCAGATCGCGGCCGTGCGGCTGCACGGCGTCGACATCATCGAGCACGACGTCTTCAATGTGCTGCTTGATCCGGGCGTGCCGATCCCCGAGGTTGCCACCCGCATTCACGGTATCAGCGACAAGGATGTGGCGGGAAAACAGACATTCCCGGCGATTGCTCCGGAGCTGGCGGCCTTCATCGGCGACGCGGTCGTCATCGGGCATTCGATCCATTTCGACATGGCGGTGTTTCGCCACGAGGCTCAGCGCCACGGACTGGTCTGGAGAGAGCCGCACGCGGTTGATGTCGGGCTGGTTGCGGCCGGCCTGCAGCCTGGCCTGGTCGACACATCGCTCGATTCGCTCGCCGCCGGTCTCGGCATCACCATCTCGGGCCGCCACAGCGCGCTCGGCGACGCCATGGCGACCGCGAAAGTCTATGTGGCGCTGGTGCCGCAACTGCTGGCGGCCGGCGTCCGCAGCCTCGGCGAAATAGACACGCTATGCCGCAAGCCCGGCGACCTGATCGCCCGGCAGGGCAATGCGGGATGGTTCGAGCGTCCCGGCGGCCGGCCCGATTTCACCCCCAGATCGTTGCGATCCGGCGCCCAGAAGGCAATCGACAGTTTTCTCTATCGCCACAGGCTTGGCGAAGTGATGAGCAGCCCGCCGATCACGGTCTCCCGTCACGTCAGCCTCTATGAGGCCGCGCGGCTGATGACCGATCGCGGCATCGGCT
>LADQ01000032.1 GCA_000961635.1 Hoeflea sp. BRH_c9
ATCTTGGTGAGCGCATTGCGCGCCGCCTGCCCCAGCGGCTGGTCCGCCCGTTCGGCGACCCAGCGCGAGCCGAGCACCAGCGCCTCGATCTCGTCCTCGGAAAACATCAAGGGCGGCAGCATGAAGCCGGGCTTGAGCACGAAGCCGACGCCAGCCTCGCCATCGATCGCCGCGCCTTGCGCCTTCAAAGCCTCGATGTCGCGGTAAATGGTGCGCAGCGACACGCCGAGTTCTTCGGCAAGCGCCGCGCCGCTGACCGGACGCTTGTAGCGCCTGAACGCTTGTAACAGATCGAGAAGGCGGGCGGCGCGGGACAAAGGCGGGCTCCGGGGATGAAACACTGATAGACAAGTGTAGCAGATCCTGCTGCCAGAATGTGGCAGTGGTGAATGGATTTCCGCCCCGGAACCGTCCGCAACAGCTTCTATTCGCTCCTGGCGGCCTTTGCCGTGGCACGCTTGGCCGGCTTCTTTTTGGCCTGGTTGAAGTCGATCGCGGCGCGGATCAGGATTTTCAGCGCCGGCTCGTTGACCGTGTCGCCTTCGAGAAAATCGATCGAGCGGCGCGTGGCGCCGGTATCATTCCCATTGAAGAGTTTATCGGGATCCGGCAATTTGGCGCCGTGCATGAAGGTGAGTTTGACCTTGGCCTTGTGGGCGTTGCCGACGGCGATGATGCCGTCAAGCGACCACACCGGGCTGCCCATCCATTTCCATTCCTCGATGATCGCCGGATCGGCGGCAAGAATGGTTTTGCGGACCCGCGCCAGCGTCTCGCCGCGCCAGTCATTTGTCTCGGCAATCAGCTGGTCGATCTGTTCTGATGGGGTCATGGACGCCAGCCTTCAATCGGGTTTGCACAAGATAACCGGCCAGTAGCTTGGTGGGAAGCCGCCGGCCGGTTCAAGCATCAGGCCCGCACATCATCCCGGCGGCGCCATTTGCCGGCATAGGGCTGCGCGAACATGTACAGGCCGCTCAACAGCATCAAAAACAGCGGCGGCAGCGGCGCGTAGACCACATAGGCGGGCGGTTCGCCGATCGCCATGGTGGCGAAATTGGCGATGACCGTGAGCGTGAAGACGATGGAAAGCCAGCGATGGGCCTGCCTGATCCAACTGTTCCAGTGCATCGGATGTCCTTTCAAGTGCTGATTGAGCGGATGGGGTGAAGCTGTCAGTCCGTGCCCGCGAGCAGTTGCTCGAGCTTGTCCAGAAACCGCGGCCATCCGGCGGTGGCGCCGGTCAGGGCCTGGCGTTGACCCGGATGGAAACCGGTCTGCTCCATCCTGAGCAAGGTGCCGGTTTCGCTCGGCGTCAGCGTCCAGGTGACGACGCTGTCGAGCCCCTGCGACACCCAGTTGTAGGCCAGCATCCGATTCGGCTCGAGCGTGACCACCTGGCAATCGATCCGGCCCCAATCGGCGTTGAAGGAGAATTCATGGCCCTCGTTCAGCTGAAAATCGGTCTGCATCAGCCATTCGCCGATCAGATGCGACTGGGTCAGCGCCCGCCAGATTTTTTCAGGCGGATGGGCCAGTTCGCGTTCGACGATGACGGAGCGGGTTTGGCTGTCTGTACCGGTCATTGGTCCATTCTCTTGAGCAGGTCTTCGAGTTCATCGAACCGGCCATGCCAGAATCCCGCCATCTGCCTGGTCCAGTCGGTCAGAGGCGCAAGCGCGGCCAGTTCAGCGTGGTAATGGGTGTTGCGGCCCTGAGCACGGTTGCTGACCAGCCCTGCCCGCTTGAGAACGCCAAGATGTTTGGAGACCGCTGGCTGCGAAACGCCCGCTTCCGCAGTGATCGCGGCCACGGTCAGGTCGCCGTTGCGGCACAGCCGCTCGAAGATCGCCCGGCGGGTCGGGTCGGCCAGTGTTTTGAAAATTGAATCGTGGCGTTCGGACATTGATAACTCACGGGTTATTGATGTTACTCATAACCATAGAGCTATGGATGCGTCAAGCGGGCGGCAGAATTTTCGCTGTGGGGTAGCCTGACGCCAAGCATTCACCCATAGAAAAAGCCGGGGATCGCTCCCCGGCTCACTCATTCATTCCGGTTAAATCAGGCCTGCGGCTCGTTGTCGGTATCCGCATCAGGCAGATCATTAGCCGGCGAAGCTTCTTCGATCGTGCCGGCGGCATCGGTCGCGTCAGGCGCCACGGCGCCGGCTTCCACTGCCTCATCGACCACTTCTTCCAGCTCTTCTTCCGTCTCCGGCTCGCTGATGCGGTCGACCGAGACCACGCGTTCGTCCTTGGCGGTGTTGAAGATGGTGACGCCCTTGGTGGCGCGGCCGGCCATGCGGATGCCTGCGACCGGAACCCGGATCACCTGGCCGCCATCCGACACCATCATGATCTGGTCGCCCTGATCCACCGGGAAGGCGGCGATCAGCGGACCGATTTCGCTGGTCTTGGAGGTGTCGGTCGCGCGGATGCCCTTGCCGCCGCGGCCCGAAATGCGGAACTCATAGGTCGACGAGCGCTTGCCGTAGCCCTTTTCGCTGACGGTGAGGATGAACTGTTCCCGCGCCTTGAGTTCCTCGTAGCGCTCATTGGGCAGTTCGCCGATGTCCCCGGCTTCTTCGCCGACAAGAACCACCTCCTCGACTTCCTCGCCGGTGGCGGCCCGGCGTTCGGCCATGGCGCGCTTGAGATAGGCGCCGCGTTCGGCGGCCTCGGCGTCGACATGATGGACGATGGTCATCGAGATGATGCTGTCGCCTGCGCCCAGCGTCATGCCGCGCACGCCGATCGAATTGCGGCCGGCGAAGACGCGGACATCATCGACCCGGAAGCGGATGCACTGGCCGAGCGCCGTGGTCAGCAGCACGTCGTCGAACTCGTTGCAGGTCTCGACATTGAGGATGGAATCGCCCTCGTCGTCGAGCTTCATGGCGATCTTGCCGTTGCGGTTGACCTGGATGAAGTCCGAGAGCTTGTTGCGCCGCACGGTGCCGCGCGTGGTGGAGAACATCACGTCGAGATTGGCCCAGCTCGACTCGTCCTCGGGCAACGGCATGATCGAGGTGATCCGCTCGCCCTTTTCCAAGGGCAGCATGTTAATGAGCGCCTTGCCCTTGGATGTCGGCGTGCCGATCGGCAGCCGCCAGACCTTTTCCTTGTAGACGATGCCGCGCGAGGAGAAGAACAAGACCGGCGTGTGCGTGTTGGCGACGAACAGCCTTGTGACGAAATCCTCGTCCCGTGTCGACATGCCCGAGCGGCCCTTGCCGCCGCGGCGCTGCGCCCGGTAGGTGTGAAGCGGAACGCGCTTGATGTAGCCCGCGTGGCTGACGGTGACCACCATGTCCTCGCGCGCGATCAGGTCCTCGTCGTCCATGTCCGGACCGCCCTCGGCGATGACGGTGCGGCGCGGAACGCCGAATTCGTCGCGCACGGCGATCAGCTCGTCCTTGACGATCTGCTGGACGCGGAGGCGGGAGCCGAGGATTTCGAGGTAATCCTTGATTTCATCGCCGATCTTGGAGAGTTCGTCTCCGATTTCATCGCGGCCAAGCGCTGTCAGGCGGGCGAGCCGCAGTTCGAGAATGGCGCGGGCCTGTTCTTCCGACAGATTGTAGGTGCCGTCCTCGTTGATGCGGTGACGCGGATCATCGATCAGCCGGATCAGGCTTTCCACGTCCATCGCCGGCCAGCGCCGGGTCATCAATTGCTCGCGCGCGGTGGCCGGATCGGGCGCCTTGCGGATCAGCGCGATGACTTCGTCGATATTGGCGACCGCGATGGCGAGACCGACCAGCACGTGGGCCCGTTCGCGCGACTTGCGCAACAGATATTTGGTGCGCCGTGTGATCACATCCTCGCGGAAAGCGACGAAGGCCTTGATCATGTCGATCAGGTTCATCAGCTCCGGCTTGCCGCCGTTGAGCGCCACCATGTTGACGCCGAACGAGGATTGCAGCGGCGTGTAGCGGTAGAGCTGGTTGATGATCACATCGGCGACGACATCGCGCTTGAGTTCGATCACCACCCGGTAGCCCTGGCGGTCGGATTCGTCGCGCAGATCGGAAATGCCCTCGATGCGCTTGTCGCGCACCAGTTCGGCCATCTTCTCGATCATCGTCGCCTTGTTCACCTGGTAGGGAACCTCGGTGATGATGATGGCCTCACGGTCATTGCGCATCGGCTCGACATGAACCTTGCCGCGCATGATCACCGAGCCGCGGCCGGTCTCGAAGGCCTGACGGATGCCGGCCTGGCCGAGGATGATGCCCGATGTGGGGAAATCCGGACCGGGGATGATGCTCATCAGCTCGATCAGGTCGATCGCCGGATTGTCCATGATGGCGATGCAGCCATTGACGACTTCGACCAGATTGTGCGGCGGTATGTTGGTGGCCATGCCGACGGCGATGCCGCCGGCGCCATTGACCAGTAGATTGGGAAACCGCGCCGGCACCACTTTCGGCTCGCGGCCCGAGGCGTCATAGGTTTCCTGGAAATCGACAGTGTCCTTGTCGATGTCCTCCAGCATTTCATGCGACAGCTTGGCCAGGCGGGATTCGGTGTAGCGCATCGCAGCGGGCGGATCGCCGTCGATCGAGCCGAAATTGCCCTGCCCGTCGACCAGCATGGCGCTCATCGACCAGTGCTGCGCCATCCGCACCATGGCGTCGTAGATCGACTGGTCGCCATGCGGGTGGTATTTACCCATCACGTCACCGACGATGCGGGACGATTTCACATATTTGCGGTTCCAGTGGTAGCCGCCCTCATGCATGGCGTAGAGAATGCGGCGATGCACGGGCTTGAGCCCGTCGCGCACATCGGGCAGAGCCCGGCTGACGATCACGCTCATGGCGTAATCGAGATATGAGCGCTGCATTTCCTCGACAATCGATACCGGCTGAATGCCTGGCGTGATCGGTCCGGCGGGTGTTTTCTGGTCGGTCAAAGCGGTCCACGAACATTGGATGGAATCATTCGGGTCTTATAGCCCAAAGCCACCGGCGTCGCCAATTTTCGAACGCGGAATCGGCACTTCAGCCCACTTTCTCCACCATTGTGGCCATGGAAAGGGGTTTCGCTCGCCGCACGGGTGGCGTAGGCAGGATGAAACGGCCGCTTTTCAGGCTCCGGAGGCTCGCCATGAGTGTCGATCTGTTCATCAATGCCTTTGTCACCATCACCGTGATGTTCGATCCGCCCGGTCTGGCGGCGATCTTTCTCGGGCTGACCACCGGCATGACCCGCAGCCAGCGGATCCAGGTGGCCTTGCGCGGCACGGTGACGGCGGCGGCGATCCTGGCGGTGTTCGCCATCGCCGGCGCCGGCATTCTGAGCGTGCTGGGGATTTCACTTGGCGCCTTCCGCATCGCGGGCGGGTTGCTGTTGTTCTGGATCGCCTTCGAGATGATCTTCGAAAAACGCCACGAACGGCAGGAAAAGAGCGCCGAGCGGGCGATTACCAAGGACCATATTTCCAATGTCTCGGTGTTTCCGCTGGCCATTCCGCTGATTGCCGGACCCGGCGCGATTTCGGCGGTGATCCTGCTCGCCGGCTCGTTTTATGCGCCGATCGAGCGCGCCGGCCTGATCGGCGTCATCATCGCCGCGTCGATTGTGTTGTTCGCCTTTCTGGTCATCGCCGAGCGCATCGACCAGTTTCTGGGCGACACCGGAAGGACAATCCTGACCCGGCTCCTGGGCGTGGTGCTGGCCGCGCTCTCGGTGCAGTTCGTCGTCGACGGCGCCAAGCAGGCGTTCATCACCGGCTGAGAGGGCAAGCAGTGCTCCCCGAGCAGTCGCACAGTTTCGAGACAGAACTCTGGCTCTACAATGGCGCCAAGGCGTCATGGCACTTCATCACCGTCCCGTCCGGGATTTCGCGCCAGATCCGGTTCTTTTCGGGCAAGACTAATGGGTTTGGCTCGATCCGTGTCAGCGCCCGCATCGGCGAAAGCCGCTGGGCCACATCGCTGTTTCCGGACAAGCAATCGGGCTGCTACTACCTGCCGGTCAAGGCGGAAGTGCGCAAGGCGCAAGGCATCTCCGCCGGAGACCTTGTCGGTGTCGAGTTGAGGATCGGTTGAGCCTGAAGACGGCCTGCGGATGCTGCAGCGCTACTCGCCAAGCTCGACGACCAGTTCAGCGCCGCCCCAGCCGTGTTGCTTGTCGTGAGCGCGAATGGTGACACTGCCGACACCGGCCGGAATGGCGATCCCCGACAGGCTGCGGGTAAACGGTTGCTCGGTGTCATGCGGATGAACCAGCACCCGCTCTCCCAGAACCGTTCCGCCAGGACCGATCACCTGCCACTTGTCCGCATAGTGTTGCCAGCCGGCATCCGCATGGCGCACCGAGACATCAAACCTGTAGCTGCCGTCCGCCGTCCTGGCGTATTTCGCCGCAACCACATCGGCCTCGCCGGCCTCGGCCGGAACCGAGGCAAACAGGACGCAAGCCAGGAAAAATAACGGGATGATCCCGCAGCGGATCAATGGCAGCTTTGCAAACATGGCCAAGTGTCGCTGCTTCACGGCCATGAGGCCAATCACAATCCCGTGCGGCTGTGGCCGATGGTCAGTTGGCCGCGGGATGGCCCGGGGTCAATTGCAGGAGGTCCCACAGGTTTCCGTATATATCCCGGAACACGGCGACAATTCCATAATCATGGGTGGCGGGTTCGCGGACAAATTCGACGCCCTCGGCAATCAGGCGGTGGTAATCGCGCCAGAAATCATCGGTGTTGAGGAACAGGAACACGCGGCCGCCGGTCTGGTTGCCGATGAACGGCTCCTGCTCCGGCTTGGACGCCCGGGCCAGAACCAGCGACGCGCCCTGCCCGCCTTTCGGACGAACCACCACCCAGCGCTTGTCCTGCTCGGGCTGGTATGTGTCTTCCAGCAGATCAAATCCGAGCACGCCGCAATAAAAGCCGATGGCCTCGTCATAATCGGCGACGACCAGGGCGACATGGGTGATCGACTGACGCACATTGCTCTCCCGCGCGCTCAAGGGCATGGATCATCTTGAAACCGGATGGCCGTCAGCGCGCCTTCAGAATCCGCTGCCAGATGGTACCGCCGAAATATTTGCCGCCAAGCCAGAAATAGGCCACGATCAGCACGAAGGCCGCCAGCGCGGAAACGCCGTTCAGCTGGAAACCGCCGTCTGTGGTCTCGCCGGTCACCGAGCCGACCAGATAGCCGAACACGAAGAAGGCGGTGAAGAAATCAAGCACGGCCGCCAGGATGATGCGCCACCGCGAGACCGGCCGATGCTCTGTCTGTGTCTGGTCCATTTAAAGCCCCCCCAATAACCGTGCCGTCAACTGCATGCTGTTAGATCAACGCCCGGCCAGCCGCGCGATCAGAACGGAATGTCGTCGTCGAGATCGCGCGACGATCCGCCACCGCCACCGCCGCCGCCAAAGCCG
>LADQ01000255.1 GCA_000961635.1 Hoeflea sp. BRH_c9
GATGTCGGGGCGAAATACGAGATTTACGGCATCATCAACACGCTTGTGGCCGAGGGCAAGGGCGTGCTGATGATCTCGTCCGAATTGCCCGAACTGCTGGGCATGTGCGACAGAATATATGTGATGAATGAAGGCGCACTGGTGGGCGAACTGACCGCCGCCGAGGCGAGCCAGGAACGCATCATGTCCTTCATCGTGAGGAGTTGAGACGATGGCGACGGAAACCGTTGAAACCACAGTCGGCGGCCAAGGCCGCAGCGCCGGTCAGTATCTCGCCGAGCACCTGCGCGATTACGGCATGGTGCTGGCGCTGATCGCCATCATGGCGTTTTTTCAGGTGATGACCGACGGCACCCTGCTGCGCCCGGTCAACATCACCAACCTGTTTCTGCAAAACAGCTACATCATCATCATGGCGCTCGGCATGCTGCTGGTCATTGTCGCCGGCCATATCGACCTGTCGGTGGGCTCCGTTGTCGGCTTTGTCGGCGCGCTGGCAGCAGTGATGATGGTCAACTGGGACTGGTCGATCTACCTCACCGTCCCGTGCTGCCTGCTTGTCGGCATTCTCATTGGCGCAGCCCAGGGCTACTGGATCGCCTATTGGCGGATCCCCTCATTCATCGTCACGCTTGCCGGCATGCTGGTGTTCCGCGGCGCATCGCTGTGGCTGCTTGAGGGGCAATCGGTGGGTCCGTTCCCGCGCCAGTTCCAGGCGCTGTCGACCGGCTTCATTCCCGATCTGCTGCCGTTCGTGAAAGATCTGTTCGGGCTTGAGCGGATGAACGGCTTTGCGGTCGTCACCGGCATTGTCATTGCCGGCATGATCATCTGGATGGGTTTGAGCGCGCGCGCCCGCAATCGCAGCTATGGCATGAGCGGCGAGCCAATCGCCTTCTTCGTCGTGCGCAACATCCTGGTGGCCGGCGCGATCGTGTTCGTGTCCTACAAGCTTGCGACCTTTCGCGGCCTGCCCAACGTCCTGATCACCATGGGGATTCTGACAATCATCTACGCGTTCCTGACCGAGTCCACGACTCTGGGACGGCGTGTCTATGCCTTGGGCGGCAATGAGAAAGCGGCGAAACTGTCGGGCATCCGCACCGAACGGCTGACCTTCCTGACCTTCGTCAACATGGGCATGCTGGCGGCGCTGGCCGGACTGATCTTCGCCGCCCGGCTGAATACGGCGACGCCCAAGGCGGGGGTGTCGTTCGAGCTTGACGTGATCGCCGCCGTCTTCATCGGCGGGGCGTCGATGTCAGGCGGCGTCGGCAAGATCGTCGGCGCCGTGGTCGGCGCCTTCATCATGGGCGTGATGAACAACGGCATGTCGATCATGGGCATCGGCATTGATTACCAGCAGGTGATCAAGGGGCTGGTGCTGCTCGCGGCCGTCATTTTCGACGTCTACAACAAGAATAAACAAAGCTGATCCAACTGAGGAGGGCCGTTTGCCTTGAAACCAGGTGAAACGGCTTCGGAGTTAAAATGACATTCACACCAGCAAAATGGCCGCGCAGATTGAGGTCTCAGGAATGGTTCGGCGGAACCGGCCGCGATCAGATCTACCATCGCGGCTGGATGAAGAACCAGGGCTTCCCGCACGACATGTTCGACGGACGGCCGGTGATCGGCATTCTCAACACCTGGTCGGAACTGACCCCATGCAACGCGCATCTGCGGGATCTGGCCGAACGGGTCAAACATGGCGTGTTCGAGGCAGGCGGCTTCCCGGTGGAGGTTCCGGTGCTCTCGGCGGCCGAAAGCTCGTTCCGGCCGACGGCGATGATGTTCCGCAATCTCGCGGCGCTGGCGGTCGAGGAGACCATCCGTGGCCAGCCGATGGATGGCGTCGTGCTGCTGGTCGGCTGCGACAAGACCACGCCGAGCCTGCTGATGGGGGCGGCGTCGACGGACCTGCCCGCCATCGTGGTCACCGGCGGGCCGATGCTCAACGGCTATTTCCGCGGCGAGCGAGTCGGATCGGGCACGCATCTGTGGAAGTTCTCCGAAGCGGTGAAGGCCGGCGAGATGTCGCAGGAAGATTTTCTCGAAGCCGAAGCCTCGATGTCGCGGTCGCCGGGATCGTGCAACACCATGGGCACGGCGTCGACCATGGCCTCGATGGCCGAAGCGCTCGGCATGGCCTTGTCGGGCAACGCCGCGATACCCGCTGTCGACAGCCGCCGCCGGGTCATGGCGCAGATGTCGGGACGACGCATCGTCGACATGGTCAAGGACGATCTCAAGCCCTCCGACGTGATGACCAAACATGCCTTCGAGAACGCAATCCGCACCAACGGCGCCATCGGCGGGTCGACCAACGCCGTCATTCACCTGCTGGCGATCGCCGGCCGGGTCGGCGTCGACCTGACGCTTGATGACTGGGACCGGTGCGGGCGCGAGGTCGCGACCATCGTCAATCTGATGCCGTCGGGCAAATATCTTATGGAGGAATTCTTCTATGCCGGCGGCCTGCCGGTGGTTCTCAAGCGCCTGGGCGAGGCGGGTCTGTTGCACAAGGATGCGCTGACCGTCAGCGGCACCTCGATCTGGGACGAGGTCAAGGGCGCCGTCAACACCAATGAGGACGTGATCCGGCCGGTCAGCAATCCGCTGACGGCAGAGGGCGGCATTGCGGTGCTGAAGGGCAATCTGGCGCCGAAGGGCGCGGTGATCAAGCCATCGGCGGCGTCGGCGCATCTGCTCAAGCACCGCGGCCGCGCAGTGGTGTTCGAGGACATTGACGACTACAAGGCCAAGATCAACGACGAGGCGCTCGACATCGACGAGACCTGCGTCATGGTGCTGAAGAATTGCGGCCCCAAGGGCTATCCGGGCATGGCCGAGGTCGGCAACATGGGGCTGCCGCCAAAGGTGCTCAGAAAAGGCATCACAGACATGGTGCGCATCTCCGACGCGCGGATGTCGGGAACCGCCTATGGCACCGTCATCCTGCACACCGCCCCCGAGGCCGCCGATGGCGGGCCACTGGCCGTTGTCCGGGATGGCGACATGATCGAACTCGACGTCGCCGCCCGCAGCATCCGCATCGACCTCTCCGACGAGGATCTGGCGGCCCGTCTGAAGGACTGGAAACCGAACATCGAAAAGGCGTCGTCCGGCTATGCCTGGCTGCATCAAACCCATACAAACGGCGCCGACACCGGGGCGGATCTCGATTTTCTGATCGGCTGCCGCGGCGCGCCGGTCGGAAAGGATTCGCATTGATGCCCCAAAAAATCGCTCTCGTCGGGATCGGCAAGATTGCCCGTGATCAGCACATACCCGCCATCCAGGCGTCGCCGGATTGGCAACTGGCGGCGACCGTGTCGCGGCACGGAACAGTCGGCGGCATCCAGGCGTTCGATGATTTCGCCGCCATGCTCGACGCCCGGCCCGATATCGGCGTGGTGTCGTTGTGCATGCCGCCGGTGCCGCGGTTTGACTACGCCAGCGCGGCGATTGAAGCCGGCCGTCACGTGATGCTGGAAAAACCGCCGGGCGCCACCTTGTCCGAGTGCCACGCGCTTGAGGCGATGGCACGCGAGGCTGGCGTGTCGATCTATGCGACCTGGCACTCGCGCGAAGCCGCGATGGTCTCGACGGCCAAGGCCTGGCTTGTGGGCAAGCGGCTTACGAGCCTCGTGGTCACCTGGAAGGAGGATGTGCGCAAATGGCATCCCGGCCAGAGCTGGATCTGGCAGGCCGGCGGTCTCGGCGTTTTCGATCCCGGCATCAACGCGCTGTCGATCGTCACGGAAATTCTCGCCGACCCGATCCATCTGACATCGTCTGAATTGCTGATCCCGGAGAATTGCGAGACGCCGATTGCCGCCCATATGGCATTTGCCCATCCCCACGGCGCGCGAGTGACCGCGGACTTCGATTTCCGCCAGCAAGGCGATCAGTTCTGGAACATCGCCATCGAGACCGATCAGGGCCACCTGGTGCTTTCGGATGGCGGGGCGAAGCTTGTCATTGATGGCCATGCGCAGAGCACCGCGACAGACGGCAATCCCTTGCAGGGCGAGTATCCGCGGCTTTACGCCAACATGGCGAGGCTGGTGCGGGACGGGGCGATCGACATGGATCTATCGCCAATGGCGCATGTCGCCGACGCGTTTCTTCTGGGCAGACGGGTCACCGTTGAACCTTTTTTCGAGTGAAGCGCCAGGGCCGCTGACGGCAGGTCGCGACCTGGCTGGCGCCCCGCACCCACAGCGCCCGGACCATGCAAGGATTTCCTGAAAGGACGACACGATGAAACAACCGCTCGCCAATATCCTCCCGGTGGCACCGACGCCGTTTCACGCCGATGGCCGAGTCGACGAGGACGGCATGCGCCGGGTGATCGACTGCATGATCGACCAGGGCGTCGACGCCATCTGCATCCTGGCCAATTACTCCGAGCAGTTCCTGCTGTCGGACGAGGAGCGGCTGTTGCTGATGCGGCTGAGCCTCGAGCATGCGGCGGGACGGGTGCCGGTGATCGTCACCACCAGCCATTTCAGCACCAGGATCGCCATCGAGCGCGCCCGGGCGGCGCAATCCATGGGCGCCTCGATGATCATGATGATGCCGCCCTATCACGGCTCCGGGCTGTTTCCGGCGCCGCAGGGGATTTTCGAGCATTTCGAGGCCGTCAACAACGCCATTTCCATTCCGGTGATGGTGCAGGATGCACCGCTTTCCGGCATGACGATGCCGGTTGAGCTGCTGGCGCGTCTGGCGCGCGAACTGGAAAACGTTTCCTATTTCAAGATCGAATGCCCCTTTGCCGCCGACAAGCTGGCGGCCCTGATCGAGGCGGCAGGCGATCATATCGACGGACCGTTCGACGGCGAGGAGGCGGTGACGCTGCTGGCCGATCTCGATGCCGGCGCCACCGGCACGATGACGTCTGCGATGTTCCCGGAACAGATCAGGCCGATCGTCACCGAGTTTCGCGCCGGCAACCGGGATGCGGCGCTGGCGCGATGGCAGAAATGTCTGCCTTTGATCAATCATGAGAACCGGCAGTGTGGACTTCGGGCGGCAAAAGTGGTTTTCAAGGAGGGAGGGGTGATCGCCAGCGATTATGTGCGCCACCCGCTAAAGCCGATGTCCGACCGCACCAGAAGCCGCCTGTTGCAGCTTGCGGGCGATCTTGATGTGCTTGCCTTGAAATGGGGCAAATAGGCAGTTCGGCTTTACCGTCAGAAACCAGATTTTCGAATGGGAATACCAATCATGATTACCGGAAAACATCTGATCGCCGGCGACTGGGTCGAGGGCGCCACCAAGTTCACCTCCGAACCGGCGCATGGCGAGGCGCACGAATTTTCGGTGGGAACGCCGGCTCATGTCGACGCGGCGGCACAGGCCGCGGAAGAGGCGTTCTGGAGTTTTGGCTATTCGACCCGCACTGAGCGGGCGGCGCTGCTCAACGCCATCGCCGACGAGATTGAAGCGCGCGGCGAGGAAATCACCGCCATCGGTACATCGGAAAGCGGATTGCCGGAAGCCCGCCTGCAGGGCGAGCGTGGCCGCACCACCGGCCAGCTCAGGCTGTTCGCCAGCCATATCGAGAAGGGCGACTATC
>LADQ01000022.1 GCA_000961635.1 Hoeflea sp. BRH_c9
CGAAGGCCGAGAACGCGCCGGCAAAAGCGCCGAGCGACAGCGACAGGCCGCCGGCGCCGACCCCCAGAACGATCACCGAGACCGCTCCCGTGGAGGCGCCGGCCGACACGCCAAGAACGAAGGGCTCGGCCAGCGCATTGCGCAGCAATGCCTGCAGAATAGCGCCGCAGATCGACAATCCCGCGCCCGCCAGCGCCGCCACCAACGCCCTGCTGAGCCGCAGATTCCAGACCACGCTTTGCTCGATCGGGGAGATCTCGGCCCCGGTGAGGCCGAGCCCGTTGGTTACGGCGAGAAACACGGTGCCCAGACCGATGCTGTAGTCGCCGATTGCGGTCGCCACGGCGATCGCGAAGGCCAGCGCGACGAGGCCAAACGTCAAAAGCAGCGCCAGCCCAAATGTTCCGCGTTCAGTCTCTGCCGTTGTCATTATTGCAACAAATCGAGAGCCTTGAGTTGCTCGCCCACCTGCTCGGCGCCGTGGAGCGTGTGGATGCTCGGGTTCATCGACGCCCCGCTCATGACGACAATGCGTCCGGCGCGCACGGCCTCCATCTGGCTGACCGTGGGATCGGAGGTGAGAAACGCGATCTTGTTCTCCGCCTTGTCGAGATCCCAGCGATTGCGGTCAACCTGGGCGACCACGATCACTTTCGGATCGGCGGCCATGATGCCTTCCCAGCCAAGAGTCGGCCATTCCGCATCGGTCTTGACGGCGTTCGAGCCGCCGAGCACATCGGCGATATAGCCGGACGGGCCGTTGCCGCCGCCCAGATAGGCGTCGTCGGCTGGGGAGGGGCTGGAGAACCAGAACAGGAAGGTGAGGTCGTCATTGCTGGCGAACTGCGCCCTGAGTGCGGCTTCGCGCGCCTTGAAGTCGGCGATCAGGGCCGCACCGCGGTCGGCCACGTCGAAGATCCGGGAGAGATCGTCGATTTCCTTGTAGAGCAGGTCCATGGTCCACAAATCGTCACGGCTGCCATAGGCGTCCGTCGTATTCTTGGCGGTCGAGCAGGCGCTGGGCGAGAGGTAGGCGGGAATGCCGAGCGCCTCGAAATCCTCGCGCTTGGCGACCTTGCTGTCCGGGCCGAGCAAAGTGACCAGCATCGCCGCGACGAAATCGGGCTGTTTTGACAACACCGCTTCGAGCGTCGGGAATTCGACGGTGAGAACCTCTACCTTGCTGTTGGCCTCCTCGAGTTCGGGCAGCACCTTGTTTGGCCAGAAAGCGGTGGCGGCCATACGGTCCTCAAGACCGAGAAGCAGAAGGATCTCCGCACTGTTCTGCCCCAGCGCAACGGCATTTTGAGGGGCCCGATCGAAGCTGACGGTCTGCCCGCAGTTCTCGATGGCAAGAGGGTAGGTCGTCGGCTCGGCTTTGAGCGCGGTGCAGGCGAACGTCGCAGCGACTGTTCCCATGACCAAAAGGCTCTTGTTCCACATCTGGCGGTCTCCATATCTCGACTAAAATTGTCATGTTTCCCCTACAGAGAGGGTCGGCAATAATCAAGAGTAATTCACTCATGTTTCCGGCGGCACGTGAAATTGTGGGATCCTTGCCTGCTGAAGAGGTCGCCACGTATCAAACCGGATACGTTGGAACCGCATGACGCCGGAGCAGGAAATGGGGATGGACCGCTGCGATTGCCGCGGGCTGGGCGACTAGGGATTGAGCGGCGCGCGGCACGGTGGTTTTGCGTGCGATTTGCGGGAATGATGGCGCATTGCAGCGGTTTTGCCGGCATCTCGTTGGTTTAGACTGCGACAACGACGGAGAGCATGCCTGGAATCAGTTTGCAGCCGGCATTCATTCCGCCATACTGCCCCCGTGGGGCTTTGCCGCTTCAAGCTATCTGAAACCACCATTTTACCGGCCAGATACACAAACTTCAGGATACCCCTCCCATGGCATCGGACTGGCCCACTCTGCCGCTGCGGACTGGCCTTGTGGCTGCAATCTGGACCGGTAATTCGCTGGCTTATTACGGCCTTTCCTCTGCACTTGGCCTGACCAACGGCTACCAACAGCGTCCGATCCTGTTCGCGGCCTTGAACGGGGCCTTTGCGCTGGGTGTCGCGCTGGTGTTCCGCGGCAGTCGCGCCAGATGGGAACGCGTGGCCCCAAAGGCGGAGGCGTGGCCCAAGGTTCTCGTGTTTGCGGGTGCATTGGCCTTCGTTTTTCTCGGCCTGCCCGCGCTGCCTGCGATCAACTGGCAGACCGATGCCGTCATGCCCACGCTGATGGCGGCCACGGCGCCCTATTTCCTGCCCAAGACGCTCGAGATCTGGTTCCAGCAGATCCTGATCGTCACGCTGATCATGGGCTTCTGGCAGCATGGCCTGCCGTTGCGGAAGATGGCGATCCTGCTGGGTGCGATGTTCGGCGGCTTTCACTTGACCCTGGTGCTGAACGGCAACGACCCGTTCTACATTGCCCGCTACACCGTCGCCGCGACGCTTATGGCGAGCGTCATGCCTTGGCTGATCCTGCGCGTCCGCTCCGGCTACACCTGGGCCTTCGGCATTCATTGGGCTTTCTATGCCGTCGACAAGACTCTCAGTCATTTCGCAGGCTGAGACACGGGTTTTTGGCTTGCTCAGGAACAATCCAATCCCTCCCACGTTCTCCCATCGAACCAACCCGTCGCGCCGTTTCCGCGCGGCAAACCTGATCACGAGATGGAGAGTATTATGGCGAGCAAGACCCATGAAACCCGGAAAACCATTGTGCTGGAAGACCAGAAATATCAGCGCGGGGCGGGCGGGGAAACCCATCAGACAGCCAGCGGCGACACGCCGACGCTGACCACCCAGGTCGGCACCCCGGTGGCCGACGACCAGAATTCGCTGCGCAGTGGCCAGCGCGGGCCGACGCTCGTCGAGGACCAGCATTTTCGCGAGAAGATCTTTCATTTCGACCATGAGCGCATCCCCGAGCGCGTGGTGCACGCCCGCGGCTTTGGCGCGCACGGCTATTTCGAGGCCTATGAGTCGCTTTCCGACCTCACCAAGGCCGATATTTTCCAGCGCCCCGGCGAAAAAACCGAATTGTTCGTCCGCTTCTCCACCGTGGCCGGCAACAAGGGTTCGGCCGATCTCGCCCGCGATGTCCGCGGCTTCGCCGTCAAGTTCTACACCAAGCAAGGCAATTGGGACCTGATCGGCAACAACATCCCGGTCTTCTTCATCCAGGACGCGATCAAGTTTCCCGACCTCATCCATGCCGCCAAACCCGAGCCCGACCGGGATTTTCCGCAGGCGCAGACCGCGCATGACAATTTCTGGGATTTCATCACGCTGACGCCGGAATCGGTCAACATGGCGCTGTGGATCATGTCCGACCGCACCATTCCGCGCTCGTTCCGCTTCATGGAAGGGTTCGGCGTCCACACCTTCCGCATGATCAATGAGGCGGGCAAGTCGAGCTTCGTCAAGTTCCACTGGAAGCCCAAGCAGGGGTTGCAGTCGGTGGCCTGGAACGAGGCGGTCAAGCTCAACGGCGCCGATCCGGATTTCCACCGCCGCGATCTGTGGTCGGCGATCAAGATGGGCGATTTCCCGGAATGGGAGCTCGGCCTGCAGGTGTTTGACGACAAATTCGCCGAAGAGTTCGAGTTCGACGTGCTCGACGCCACCAAGATCATTCCCGAGGAACAGGTGCCCGTCCGCATCGTCGGCCGCATGGTGCTTGACCGCTGCGTCGACAATTTCTTCGCCGAGACCGAACAGGTGGCGTTCCAGACCGGCAACATCGTGCCCGGCATCGATTTCACCAATGATCCGCTGTTGCAGGGTCGCAATTTTTCCTATCTCGACACCCAGCTGAGCCGGCTCGGCTCGACCAATTTCAACCATCTGCCGGTCAATGCGCCGCGCTGCCCGTTCCATCATTTCCAGCAGGATGGCCACATGGCCTTCCACAATCCCAAGGGCCGCGCCAATTACGAGCCCAATTCCTGGGGCGAGGACGGCGGACCGCGCGAGAACCCCGCGACCGGTTTTTCGAGCCATCCGGAAAATCTCGAAGGCGCCAAGGGCCGCCACCGTTCGGAGACCTTTGCCGATCACTACAGCCAGGCGCGGCAGTTCTACCTGTCGCAGACCGAGGTGGAGCAGGGCCACATCGCCGACGCCTTCATCTTCGAGCTGTCCAAGGTTGACAGGCTGGCGATCCGCGAGCGGATGGTGGCGCATCTCCTCAATGTCGACAAGGATCTGGCAGGCCGGGTCGGCAAGGGCCTGCGGCTGAAGGCGATGCCGAAGCCTGCGGACGCGGCGCGGCCGACGCTCACCGATCTCAAGCCATCGCCGAAACTGTCGATCATTGCCAACGGCCCCGTCAGCTTCAAGGGCCGCAAGATGGGCGTGCTGCTGAGCGACGGCGTCGACATCGATCTGGTCAAGGCGCTTGAGGCGGCGCTCACGAAGGAAGGCGCGATGATCGAGTTCGTGGCGCCGGAAATCGGCGGCGTCGAAGCCAGCGACGGCACATGGATCGAGGCGCAGCAGAAGATCGATGGTGGCCCCTCGGTGCTCTATGACGCGGTCGCCATCCTGGTCTCGGAAGCGGGCGCCAAAAAACTTGCCAAAATGCCGCCGGCGCGCGATTTCGCCGCCGACGCCTTCGCCCATTGCAAGTTCATCGCCTATGCGGCGGCGGCCCGTCCGCTGCTCGAAAAAGCCGGCATCTGGGCCGATCTCGATGATGGTTGCCGCGAACTCGGCAAGAAGACGGATGCCGCCGGTGTCGTCGAAATGTGCCGGGCGCTGCGCTTCTGGGAGCGCGAGAAGGCCCTCAGATAGAGCATCGCCTCAAGGGCTCGCGGCAACGCGGGCCCTTCAGCCCGCCGCATCCCGCCACAGCGCCGCGATTCTTCGTTCGACCAGCTTGCGGTCGTCCTTGAGCAGGTTCTTGACGATGTCGCGGACCTGCTCGTGCAGGTCTGCCGAGCGCGCCGCCATGACGGTGCGCAAGGTCGCGATTTCGGCCTCGGCGCCGATCGCGTCGGGCTCCCGGGTGATCAGCGCGTCGAGACCTGCCAGATCATGGTCGTCGCCGAGCGCCTCGCCGGCGAGATCGGCGGTTTGCGCGCGCAGCTTCATTTCGCCGGGCCAGGCCGGGCTCAGCAATTGCACATGCATCGTATGATATTTGATCCGCTTGCGCAGATCGTGCCAGTCGGCGGAATTGCCGCTGGCGATCGCCGTTTGCAGGGCGCAGACAGCGCGGCCGTAATTCTTGGCGAGGCCCTTGGCGACAACCGCGATGGCCTTGTCGTTGCGCTTCGGCAGCCGCAGCTTGCCGAGCGCTGTGACGCCGTCCTCGCAGCCGGCAATCGCCGCCGCGATCTTGCCATCGAGATCGGTTTCCTCGGTGGTGATGCGGTCACGCCGCTCCGCCAGCCGGGTGCGGATGGCGCCGAGCGCCACTTTATCTTCGTCCGTGACATCACTTGCCAACAGGTGGTCAAGCGCCTCGACCAGCGCCGTGGCGTCGCGCACCGCCGACAGCGTGGCCGCGATGTCGC
>LADQ01000171.1 GCA_000961635.1 Hoeflea sp. BRH_c9
GATGGGCCGAGCATCGACTACGCGCCGGCCGCCGCCCCGCGCGCCTCCGTCGCCGCATAAGGACCCGAGTGATGTACCGTTACGATGAATTCGATCACGCCTTCGTGGCCGCGCGCGTCGACCAGTTCCGCGATCAGGTCGAGCGGCGGTTGTCGGGCGAGATATCCGAGGATGCGTTCAAGCCGCTGAGGCTGATGAACGGCGTCTATCTGCAGCTGCATGCCTACATGCTGCGCGTGGCCGTCCCCTATGGCACGCTCAACAGCCGGCAGATGCACAAGCTCGCCCATATCGCCCGCACCTATGACCGCGGCTATGGCCATTTCACCACAAGGCAGAACATCCAGTACAACTGGCCTGCCTTGTCCGACATTCCGGCTGTCCTTAAGGAACTGGCCGAAGTCGAGATGCATGCGATCCAGACCTCGGGCAATTGCATCCGCAATGTCACCGCCGATCATTTCGCCGGCGCTGCTAGCGACGAAGTGGCTGATCCGAGGCCCTATGCCGAGATCCTCAGGCAATGGTCATCGGTGCACCCGGAGTTCTCGTTCCTGCCGCGCAAGTTCAAGATCGCGGTGACCGCCGCCGAGCGTGACCGCGCCGCAATCCAGGTGCATGACATCGGCCTGCAGCTGAAGAAGGGCGATGACGGCCGGCTGGGCTTTGCCGTGTGGATCGGCGGCGGGCAGGGGCGTACGCCGATTTTGGCCAAGAAAGTCAAGGACTTCCTGCCGGAAGCTGATCTTCTTTCCTACACCACGGCGATCATGAGGGTCTACAATCTGCATGGCCGCCGCGACAACAAGTACAAGGCGCGGATCAAGATCCTGGTGCATGAGACCGGTGTCGAGCAGTTGACCCGGGAGATCGACGCCGAGTGGACTCATCTCAAGGATGGCGAATTGAAGCTGCCCGAAGCCGACATTGCGGCGATCAATGCCTATTTCGCTCCGCCGAAGCTCGCGCCCCGCGCCGAGGGCTGGGGCGAACTGGCCGCATGGAAGAAGGCAGATGACGGTTTTTCGACCTGGGTCGGCCGCAATGTGGCGCCGCACCGGCATCCCGACTACGCCATGGTGACGATTTCCTTGAAGCCGATCGGCGGCATTCCGGGCGATGCATCGGCCGACCAGATGGATGCCGTGGCGCGACTGGCGGTGGACTATGGCCATGACGAAATCCGCGTCACCCATGAGCAGAACCTGGTGCTGCCGCATGTGGCGCTGGCCGATCTGGAACCTTTGTACCGGGCGCTTCTGGCCGAGGGGCTGGCGACGGCGAACGCCGGTCTGATCACCGACATCATCGCCTGCCCGGGGCTCGATTACTGCGCGCTCGCCAACGCCCGCTCGATTCCGGTGGCGCAGGATATTTCCAACCGCTTCGCCGACCCGGTGCGGCAGGCCGACATTGGCGATCTGAAGATCAAGATCTCGGGCTGCATCAATGCCTGTGGCCACCATCATGTCGGCCATATCGGCATTCTGGGAGTCGAGAAGAAGGGCGCCGAGCTTTACCAGATCTCGCTCGGCGGGTCGGGCGACGAGAATGCCTCGATCGGCCAGATCACCGGCCGCGGCTTCGAGCCGGATGAACTGACCGACGCCATCGAGACCATCGTCGACACCTATCTCGCCCATCGCACCGGCAAGGACGAGCCGTTCATCGAGTGCTACCGCCGCATTGGCGCCGCTCCCTTCAAGACAGCGCTTTATGGCGGCGAAGCCCAGGCGGCCTGAGACCGGAGACTTTTATGACCGTCATTTGGACAAGAGACGGGATTGTCGAAAACGATCCCTGGATTGGCGCCGACTCTGCGCAAGGGCGGAGGCTGCTGGGACTGGCGGAAGCGCTCGATCATGCGCTCGACAACGTTCCGTTCGGCGTGGTGTTGCAGCCCGCCGAGGACGTTCGCGCGCTGGCGCCGATCCTCGACCGGCTGGCAATCATCGCGCTGACCTTTCCGGCGTTCAGCGATGGCCGCGCCTTCTCGCAGGCGATGCTGCTGAGGGAAAGGTTGGCCTACAAGGGCGAATTGCGCGCCATCGGCACGGTGCTGCTCGATCAGGTGCCGCTGATGCTCAGGACCGGGTTCGACAGTTTCGAGGTCAGCCATGCGCCAACGATTGCGCGGCTCGCTGAAAAGCGGCTGCCGGGCATCGATCTGCATTACCAGCCGGCGGCCGATCAGGCCGGGGCCGGACCAAGTTACAGCTGGCGCCGCACCGCCACATTGAACGGCTGACCGGGGGCTTGCCATGCATATCCATGTGACCGACCAGTCCGGAACCCGCCACACGCTTGAAGCGCTGGAGGGATTCCGGGTGATGGAGATCATTCGCGACTGGGGTCTCGACATCAAGGCCGAATGCGGCGGCGGCTGCGCCTGCGCCACCTGCCATGTCCATGTCGCCCCCGATTGGACCGACAGGCTCTATCCGATGCAAACCGAGGAGGAAGACATGCTCGACGCAGCCTTCGATGTCCGCGACAATTCCCGGCTCTCCTGCCAGCTGTTGATGTCCGAGGAGCTCGACGGCCTCGAGGTGACCTTGGCGCCGGGCACGCAGCGCGGAGACCGCGAAGCGGCCTGATCGGAACGGATTAAAGGCGTTTGAGGCGGGCAGCATGGCGCGCAATCGGCTCAACCCCGAGTGGGCCTCCGTGACCCAGATAAAATCGCTTGGCGCCCATAGAGAGCAGTTCTTCGAGGGAACGGGCGGCTATATGCGGGTGTTCCTCAAAGGGCGGCCGTTCTGGCCGGTCGAGCAAGGCGATACCGCCGAGCAGAATACCGGAAGCAGCCAGATCGCCAGCCAGAACATCACCCCCTGACAAGAGAAGCGAAACGGAGCCTGGGGTGTGGCCAGGCGTATGCCAGACCGTTCCGGCAAACCCGAGCGTCTTCAGATCGAAGCTTTCACCCTGCATCTGGATGTCGGCCGTAACCGGCGGAAATGGACGTTCGATCGCGCCGGTCATCAGGAACAACCGACCGAAGAGCCGTGTCGGGTGCAGAACCGGCCTTTCTCCCATGCAGTAACGCATTTCCAATGTGTGATAGAGGACCGGAGCGCCGGTCAACCTGCGGATATCGGCCGCCGATCCCGCGTGGTCGATATGGCCGTGGGTCAGGACAATGAGCTTGATGTCCCGCCATCCAAGCTCCGCCGCTTCGAGTGCCCGGCTGATTAAACGAGTCGAACCGGGCAGGCCGGTATCGACGAGAATTGCCCCGCCCGGACCAATAGCGAGAAATGCATTGAGCATGCCGAAGGGCAGGATGGGAATGGTTTTGATTCTGGTTTGCATCACGGGGCCTCTGGTATGTGGCGTGGAAAATGTCCGGTCCCTTCTCACTGGCGCGTCCGTAGATTACAATTGGGCACAATTTTGATACCGGTTGCCGCTACTGCGGTCGAATTGGCCTGTTTTCGGGAGCCTGGAGGGACGAAACCATGAATCTGGTGGAAGCGCGGCCCTGGCGCGGCATCGGCGATGATGGCTGTCCGCTCGCCGATACATTGCGCCTGCTTGGCGGCAAGCACACGACGACGATCCTGCATAGTCTCGTCGCTGGCGATCTGCACTTTCTCGAACTTGGCCGCGCCATGCCGCATGTCAGCCGCAAAGTGCTGACAGCTGAACTCCGTGCGCTAATCGAGGCACAGATCGTTGTGAGGACGGAGGAAGGCGATGCGCTTAGCCGGGTGTGCTACGGGCTTTCTCCGCGCGGACGCGATCTTGGAGAGATGCTTGGACGGCTGTACAACTGGGCTATCGATGGAGGTGGTGAGGAAAACGTAAAGCGGTGGAGCGATGCCTGACATGCCGGATCTGAAACCGGTGTCTGGCACCAAGGACGGAGACCGCGAAGCGGCCTGAGGCGGGCCGTCGCAATTCCGACATGGCGGCGTCGCTCGTCTGCTTGCGTGATGCTGGCGCGCCATGCGACTTTGCTTGTCATGATCGACAAGCTCGAATTCTTCATTGTGCTGGCGCGGGAACGGCATTTCGGCCGGGCCGCGCAGGAATGCGGCATCACCCAGCCGACACTTTCGGCGTCGCTCAAGCAGCTGGAGGATCAGCTCGGCGTCACCCTGGTGCAGCGCGGCTCGCGTTATCAGGGGCTCACGCCCGAGGGCCAGCGGGTGCTCGAATGGGCCCGGCGGATCGTCGGCGACGCCCGCACCATGCGCGAGGAGATGAAGGCCGCCCGCAAGGGATTGTCGGGCCATGCGCGGCTGGCGGTCATTCCCACGGCCCTGGCCAAGGTCACCGCCATGACAGCGGCCTTCAGCGAGAAGCATCCGGCGGTCACGCTCGCAATCATGTCCTGCACGTCGAACGAGGTGCTGTTCCAGCTTGAAAATCTCGAGATCGACGCCGGTGTCACCTATCTGGAGAACGAGCCCACCGGCCGCGTTGTTTCGGTGCCGCTCTATGCGGAGCGGTATCAGCTGTTCACCACCGCCGGACAGATGCTGTCGGATCGTGAGACGGTGAGCTGGGCGGAGGTGGCGAAGCTGCCGCTCTGCCTGCTGACGCCCGACATGCAGAACCGCCGCATCATCAACCAGCATCTCGCCGAAGCCGGCGCCGTGGCCAAGCCGACGCTCGAATCCAATTCCGTGACCGTGCTGTTTTCCCATGTGCGGACCGGCAAATGGGCGTCGATCATGCCGCTGCATCTGGCCGAGACGCTGGGTTTCGCTCCGGAAATCCGTGGCATTCCCATTGTCGAGCCGGACGCCCATCACATGGTCGGCATGATCGCCGCCCCGCGTGAGCCGCACACGCCGATCGTCTCGGCGCTGCTGCACGAGGCGCGGATATTTGCCCGTGATCTGGCTGAACGATAGAAGAACTCTATCGTTCAACGAATATGCGCTATTGATTTGGGACGGAATTGCCTGAAATTGTGGCAGTCATGATGGTTGGAGGATTGTCGATGCAGATTCAAACGGCTGATGCGGAAATCGCCGCACGCGCCGGCGCCATTGTTGATCGCCACAAGGCGCTCGAAGGGCCGCTGTTGCCGATCCTGCATAACATCCAGGACGAGTTCGGCTATGTGCCGGCCTCCGCGTTGCCGGTGATTGCCGATGGCCTCAACCTGTCGCGCGCGGAAGTTCACGGCGTGGTCAGCTTCTATCATGATTACCGCGAGGCGCCCGCTGGCCGCCACGTCATCAAGATGTGCCGGGCGGAAGCCTGCCAGTCGATGGGCGGCGATGAACTGGCTGAAAAGCTGTTGGGCCTCTTGGGGCTGGACTGGCACGAGACCAACGGCAACGGATCGGTCACCATAGAGCCTGTCTATTGCCTGGGGCTGTGCGCCTGCGCGCCCGCTGCAATGGTCGATGGCGAGGTGATCGGCCGGCTCGATGCCGACGCGGTGAAGGTTCTGGCCAAGGCGGTGCTGGCATGAGCGTGAAAATCTACATTCCGGGCGATTCCGGCGCGGTCGCCGTTGGCGCCGACAGGGTCGCCATCCGCATGGCGGAAGCCATCAAGGCGCGCGATCTTGACGTCACAATCATCCGCAATGGCTCGCGCGGGCTTTATTGGCTGGAGCCGATGGTTGAAGTCGAGACGACCGCGGGCAGGGTCGCCTATGGCCCGGTCAAAGCAGCGGACATCGATGGTCTTTTAGATGCGGGCCTGCTTGAGGGCGGCGACCATCCGCTCTGCCTTGGCGCAACGGAAAATATTCCTTTTCTCATGCGTCAGACCCGGCTGACCTTCGCCCGCTGCGGCGTCACCGATCCGCTGTCGCTTGAGGATTACCGAAATCATGGCGGATTGACCGGATTGATGAACGCCGTCGCCATGACGCCGGAGGCAATCGTCGCGCAAGTCACCCAGTCGGGGCTGCGCGGACGCGGCGGCGCGGGTTTTCCGACCGGAATCAAATGGAAAACCGTGCTGGAGGCTGAAGGCGCGCAGAAATACATCATCTGCAACGCCGACGAGGGAGATTCCGGCACTTTCGCCGACCGCATGATCATGGAAGGCGATCCCTTCGTGCTGATCGAGGGCATGGTCATCGCCGGTATCGCCACCGGTGCTGCCAAGGGCTATGTCTATACGCGCTCGGAATATCCGCACGCCATAAGGATGATGAACCGCGCGGTCGAAATAGCCAGGCAAAACAATGTCCTGGGAGCATCCGTTCTCGGGTCCGGCCACGCTTTCGACATCGAAATCCGGGTCGGCGCCGGCGCCTATGTCTGCGGCGAGGAAACCGCGCTGCTGGAAAGCCTCGAAGGCCGCCGTGGCGTCGTCCGCGCCAAGCCGCCATTGCCCGCGCACAAGGGCTTTCTCGGCCGGCCGACCGTGGTCAACAATGTGATCTCGCTCGCC
>LADQ01000210.1 GCA_000961635.1 Hoeflea sp. BRH_c9
GACGGCCGTCACCAGCCGCGCCGCGCCGCCGATGCACTTGCCCTCGGTCTCATCTTCGGCGGAACAGGTCGATTCGTACTTGTTGTTGGATTCAATGCGGCTGTGCCAGTCATTGATGTGGAGAATGGTCAACGTGTAATCGGCCAAGGCCGCGCCTGAGCTCAGGCCCAGGACGGACACGGATAAAAGCGCGCGTTTGATGAGTGTGTTCATGGAATGGCTCCCAGTTTCGGTGCTCTGAGCCCGCGGGCAATCCGCATGACTGGACTTACGCTACAGGCTTTATGCGATGGTTTCACTATCGGCGGTGAACATCAAGAGCCAAGCGGCGGGAACGCCGGAAATCAGCCGCATTTCAGGCTGAATAATCACGCTCGTCCGCTATCACCTTGCCATCATTGGGAAGGCTTCCGGATGGCCGGATCTCGACCTTGCCGCGCAGTTTGGTGAGGGCGGCCAGAGACGCTTCGATTGCAGCCACCGCCGGCGTTGCTGCTTGCGCCGGTTCAACCAGCAGCGTCATGACATCGGCATCGGCTGAACGGCTGACGACGAGGCGCGCCCGGGCGATTTCGGGATGCGCCTTGAGCACCGCGGAGACCTGCTTGGGGTCGACGAACATGCCCTTGATCTTGGTGCGCTGGTCGGCGCGGCCCATCCAGCCTTGAATGCGCGCGCCGGTGCGACCGCAGGGCGAGACGCCGGGCAGGATGGCCGACAGGTCTCCGGTTCCGAAGCGGACCAGGGGGTAGCCAGGATTGAGCGTGGTAACGACGAGTTCACCGACTTCGCCCTCGGGCACCGGATCATTGCTGCCGGGCCGGACGATTTCCACGATCATGTCTTCGTTGACAATCATGCCGGGATGCGGCGCGCCATCTTCGTCGGCGCTTTCATAGGCAATGACGCCCAGATCCGCCGTCGCGTAACATTGAAGCACCGACACGCCGCGGTCAGCGTAATAGTGTCGCAGGGAGGGAAACAGGGCGCCGCCGGAGACCAGCGCGCGCTTTATCGAGGAAATATCCCGGCCCAGCTCGTCGGCCTTTTCGAGAATGGTCTTGAGATAGTCCGGTGTCCCGGTGAAGCCCGATGGCTTCAACCGTGCAGCGGCGTCAACCTGGGCTTCGGTATTGCCCGCGCCCGCTGGAAAGACCAGGCATCCCAATGCGCGGGCGCCTTCGTCCAGAATGAAGCCGCCGGGCGTCATGTGATAGGCGAGCGAGTTGTGGATCACGTCTCCGGCGCGAAAACCGGCGGCAAACAGGGCACGTGCCGCGGCCCAGGGATCGACGCCAAGCCCTTGCGGTTCCCAGACCGGCCCGGGCGACATGAACACGCGGTTGCCTTTCAACGCGTCGGGGTCGGCGAGACCGCCGAAGGGCGGATTGGCCTCCTGCATTTCCATCAGGTCGGGTTTGCGCAACACCGGAAGCGCCGCCAACGCGGTGCGGTCCACCAGACCGGAGGGATCCGGATGTCCGAGCCAGGAATCAAGCGCCGGGAGCCGCTTGAGGCTTCGTTCCAGCAGGGTCCGGAGTTTTGCGAATGTTTCCTGTTCGCGCGCTTCGGGTTGGCGCGTTTCGCGGTCATCGAAATGGCTGGTCATGAACGAAAGCCCGTCCCCTTGTTTGCCTGAATCCGGGTCTGCCTAGATCCGGCGCACCAGGGTGAACTGCGCGCCGGTCGAGGATGTGCAATTGAGTTGGGACTGGCTTGCAAGCGCGCAATTGACCCGCGATGTGGTCTGGCGCAAGAGCGAAGTCAGCTCAATCTCGACCATCTGATCCGAGACATAACGATAGGACCCTTCGGCCAGCAGCGAGTTGGTGTCGGTGGTGCGGGTCTCGAAACGGCCTGCCGAGAAGCTCGATATGATGCCGTTCGGATCAACCCACTGGCCGTCGATGCCCTGAGGCTGCGCCACCATCGGGCGTGGGCTGTAGGATGCTGACTGACAGGCGGCCAAAAGGCCGGCCAGCGCGCCAATGGCGATGATGCGGTGCAGTTTCATGGCGCGGTGCTCCCCTGGGGCCGTCATAAATATGATTCCGTCTCAACAGAATGCAGGGCCTCTGCGTCGAAAGCAAGGCGACCGCAAGCCCGGCCAGCCTCGTGGGCCACCCGGGCTTGCAGTTTTCATAGCTCTCTCAGTGCACAAGCACGTTGCGGAACTGCCAGGGATCGTCCTTGTCGATGTCCTCGGGGAACAATCCCGGACGGCCGTCGAGCGGGGTCCAGTCGGTGTAGTGGCCTTCGACCGGGCCGAGATAAGGTGACTGCACTTCCAGGCAGCGCTTGTAGTCGACCTCATCGGCCTCGACGATGCCGGCCTTGGGGTTTTCCAGCGCCCATACCATGCCGGCCAGAACAGCCGATGTCACCTGCATGCCGGTGGCGTTCTGATAGGGCGCGAGGTGGCGGGTCTCTTTCAGCGACAGGCGCGAACCGTACCAGTAGGCGTTCTTGTCGTGGCCGTAGAGCAGGACGCCGAGTTCATCGAGTCCATCCACCAGTTCGTGCTCGTCGAGCACGTGCTGTACCGGCTGGGCATTGCCGCCATTGCCGAACATTTCATGCAGCGACAGCACCGCGTCATTGGCCGGATGATAGGCATAATGGCAGGTCGGGCGATAGGTGACGTCGCCGTCCTTGTTCTTGACCGTGAAATAGTCGGCAATCGAGATCGACTCATTGTGGGTGACGAGGAAACCGTATTGCGGGCCGGGCGTCGGGCACCAGGTGCGCACGCGTGTATTGGCGCCCGGCTGCTCAAGATAGATCCCCGCCTTGCAGCCCTTCTTGTGCTTCCTGGCGTTCTTCGGCATCCATTTTTCATGGGTGCCCCAGCCGAGTTCGGCCGGCTGCAGGCCTTCGGAGATGAAGCCTTCCACCGACCAGGTGTTCCAGAACACGTTGAGCGGCTTGGGCTTCTTGGTCAGCTGGGTGTCGCGTTCGGCGATATGAACGCCCTTGACGCCAACCTTCTTCATCAGCTTTGCCCAGCCTTCGCGATCGGTCTGTTCGGGTTCGTCAAACTTGACATCGAGATCCTTGGCGAGATTGACCAGCGCCTGCTTGACGAACCAGGACACCATGCCCGGATTGGCGCCACAGGTGGAGACAGCTGTCGTGCCGCCCGGGCTTTTCTTTTGTTCGTGGCGCAGGGTCTCGCGCAACGCATAATTGGTGCGCTCGGAGTTCTTCATGGTCTTGTCGAAATAGAAGCCGAGCCAGGGCTCGATCACGGTGTCGATGTAGAGCACATCAAGCTTGCGGCAGAGCTTGATCAGATCGACCGAGCCGGTATCGACCGAGAGATTGACACAGAAGCCCTGGCCTTCGCCTTCGCTCAGCAGCGGCTTGAGAAGGTCCTTGTAGTTGTCCTTGGTCACATGTTCCTTGATGTGCCTGATCCCGTGCTGGGCAAGGATTTCCATGTCACTGGCGTCGTCGCGCGGATCGATGACGACCATCCGGCTCTTGTCGAATTTGAAGTGGCGCTCGATCAGCGGCAGGGTGCCGCGGCCGATTGATCCAAAACCGATCATCACGATCGGACCGGTGATTTCCCCATAGACCGGATAATCCTGCTGGGACATGTCATTCGCTCCATTCACAAGCGCTGCAGCCGTCTGCGGCGGTAGCGGCGGCGTAAACCACACTTCGCTGTTACAATAAAGCGGAATCAGAAGGATCAGGCATCCATGGTTTCGAGTTCGTCGATCAATCCTTCGATCATGGACAGCCCCTGATTCCAGAAACCGGGATCGGACGCATCGAGGCCGAACGGCATGAGCAGTTCGGAATGGTGCTTGGTTCCGCCGGCCTTGAGCATGTCGAAATAGCGCTCGCGGAACCCCTCGGGCGTCTTCTCGTAGACAGAGTAGAGCGAATTGACCAGGCAATCGCCGAATGCGTAGGCGTAGACGTAAAACGGCGAGTGGATGAAATGCGGGATATAGGCCCAGAAGGTCTCGTAACCTTCGGACAATTCAACCGCCGGGCCAAGGCTTTCGGATTGAACATCAAGCCAGAGCTTGCCCAGTTGCTCGGATGTGAGTTCGCCCTCGCGCCGTGCGGTGTGGACCCGGCGTTCAAACTCGTAGAATGCGATCTGGCGGACCACCGTGTTGATCATGTCCTCCACCTTCTGGGCCAGCATCGCCTTGCGTTCGCGGCGATCCGAGGTGCGATCGAGCAAGGCGCGGAAGGTCAGCATCTCGCCGAACACCGAGGCGGTCTCGGCGAGCGTCAAGGGGGTTGACGACATCAGCGCGCCTTGGGCGCCGGCCAGAACCTGATGCACGCCATGGCCGAGTTCATGGGCCAGCGTCATCACGTCGCGCGGCTTGCCGAGGTAATTGACCAGCACATAGGGATGAACCGAAGGGACGGTCGGGTGCGCGAAAGCGCCCGGCATCTTGCCGGGACGGCTGGGTGCATCGATCCAGCGTTGATCAAAAAAGCGCCGCGCGATGGTCGCCATTTCCGGAGCGAAGCCGTGATAGGCGGACAGCACAGTGTTTTTGGCCTCATCCCAGGGAATGATTTCACCCGGGGTTTCGGGCAAAGGCGCGTTGCGGTCCCAGAATTCAAGCTTTTCGAGGCCAAGCCAGCGGGCCTTCATCGCATAGTAGCGATGGGACAGTCGCGGGCAGGCTTCGCGCACGGCCTGGGCCAAGGCGTCAACGACCGGCCGTTCGACCCTGTTGGCCAGATGGCGGCTGTCGGCAATGTCCTCGAATCCACGCCAGCGGTCGGAGATTTCCTTGTCCTTGGCCAGCGTGTTGGTAATCAGGGTGAAGGTGCGCAAATTCTCCTTGAACGTCGCGGCCAGCGCCTGGCCCGCCTTCTTTCGCTTGGCGCCGTCGGAATCCTGCAGCATCGACAGTGTGAGTTCGAGTGGCAGCGGCACGTCATCGACGATGAATTCCAGACTGCCCATGGTCTCGTCGAACAGCCGGTTCCAGGCGGTGTGGCCGGTCATCGACTTTTCATGGAACAATTGCTCGATGCGGTCTTCGAGCTGGTAGGGCCGGTCAAGCCTCAGGTCATGGATCCAGGGCGTATAGCGCGCGGCGCGGGCGTCGCGGCTCAAACTGTCCTCGATCACCGCATCGTCGATCCGGTTGAGCTCCAGCGCAAAGAACAGCAGATGGGCGCTGGCGTCCGTCATCGCGCTTTGCACATCACCGTAGAACTTGGCGATCTTTGGGTCCGAGGTATCGCTGAAATAGGCCAGTCCCGCATAGGAAATGATCCTGCCCATCAATTCCTCAAGCTGTTCATAGGCCTCGATCGCGGCACCCAGACCCTCATCGCCGGTGCCCATCGCAGCTTCCGTGATCCGGCCTTTCCAGCGCGCCTCGAAGGCTTCCGCCCGGCTGCGCGCCTCCGCGAGATCAGATTTGAACTCGGGCGCATCGGGACCGGAATAGAGATCGTCAAGATTCCATCCGGGCAACTGACCCAGGGCCGCATCCGGTTGCCGGGCTGTCGCGGGTGCGCGGACCGGTGCAAGGTCCAGAATTGATTTCGGCATGAAAGCACTCACTTTTGATAGCAGGATCGTCGAAGCGGCATTCCGGTTTTACTGGCAGCGACGATTAAAATGCAATCGTTTCTCGAAATCCGATTTTTAGCCTTTGCTGGCAATGTCGGCTGCAGACGAAAGCCCGTTGCCCGCATCACCGGGAGTGAGGAACCAAGCCCCTTGTCCAATCGTGTTTTGATAGTTGATGATGATCCGGTTCAGCGCCGCTTGCTCAAGGCCGCGGCTGAACGTTCCGGGTACGAGACCGAACTGTTCCAGGATGGGCGCACGGCGCTTGCCCGGTTGGCCGATCCCGAACAGAGCATTGATGTGGTGGTGCTCGACCTGATGATGCCGGAAATGGGCGGACTGGAAGTGCTGGAGCGCATGCAGGCCGCCGGCATTTCAGTGCCGGTCATTGTCCAGACCGGTCAGGGTGGCATTGAGACCGTGGTCAAGGCGATGCGGGCGGGCGCCTTCGATTTCGTCGTCAAGCCGGTCTCCCCCGAGCGGCTTGGATTGTCGCTCGCCAATGCGCTCAAGGCATCGCGAATCGGCGTTGTGCCCAAGCCTTCGCGCAATGAGGCTGGTTTCCATGACATCGTGGCCGCCAGTCCGGCCATGGAGCGGGTGATCTCGCTTGGCCGCCGGGCGGCGGCATCGGTCATTCCGGTCGTTCTCGAAGGTGAGTCCGGCGTCGGCAAGGAAATGATCGCGCAGGCGATTCAGGCTGAAAGCAGCAGGCGCAACAAGCCATTCGTGACAGTCAATTGCGGCGCCATTCCCGAAAACCTGGTTGAGAGCATCCTGTTCGGCCATGAGAGGGGCGCCTTTACCGGCGCCACCGAGCGCCATGCCGGCAAATTCGCCGAAGCCGACGGAGGCACGCTTTTTCTCGATGAAGTCGGTGAACTTCCTCCGGAAATTCAGGTCAAACTGCTGCGCGCGGTCCAGTTGGGCGAGATTGAAACCGTTGGAGCGCGGTTGCCGAAAAAGGTGAATATTCGCCTGATCTCCGCCACCAACAAGGACCTGATCGCGGAGGTCAAGGCCGGCCGTTTCCGGGAAGACCTGTATTACCGGCTCAACGTGTTTCCGATCCATGTTCCGGCGCTGCGTAAGCGCAAGGAGGATATTCCGCAGTTGGTCCGCCATTTCGCCAAGCGCTTTTCGAATGCGATCGGCAACAAAAGCCTCCGTGGTGTCGCACCCGACGCCATGGCATTGCTGACCGCCCATGATTGGCCGGGCAATATACGGGAGCTGGAAAACGCGATGCACCGGGCGATCGTCCTGTGCGACGGCGATACGCTGACAGCCGATCTTTTCCCGCAGATCGCGGCGCAGGTGCCGGGATACAGTCTTGCAGCGCCGGAGAGCGCTGCGGAACCGCGCGAATGGGCACAATTGCGATCGGAAATGGCCGCTCCAAGGGCGCACGGCCGGGCTGCCGGTCCCATGACCTTCGAACCGGCGGATATTGTGGAGCCCGCGCCAGCTATCAGCGCTGGCGTGCCTGCGGTCAACGCGGTGACGCCGGAGGGCGAAGTGCGTCCGATCGCCGAAGTCGAGGAGGAACTCATCCGTTTCGCCTTGTCGTTTTATCGCGGACAGATGAGCGAAGTTGCCCGGCGCCTCGGCATCGGCCGGTCGACGCTCTATCGAAAGCTCAAGGATTACGCCATCAATCCCGATGACCCCGACCGCGAAGCAGCCTGACGGAAAAACCCGGCCAATCTGAAAAAACTGCTTCCCGTTTGATCTGCTTCATTCCTTGTTAAGTGAATATTCACTATAAAGGGTCCCGGAGTGACACATGGTCGTGGTTGCCATTGTGTCACCGCATTTGGTCATCAAATGATGATCGATCACGGTTTTCCGGCGTTCGGGGACAACTTTGGCGATAATGACAACAATGACAGGTCTGGCGCGGGTCACTCGGCTCGCTGGTGTGCGCTTGTGCAGCAGGCCGCGACGGGCCGTGTTGTCGACGATGTTGCGGTTTTGCCTTTTGGCGCTGATCACGGCGTCTGCCGGGCTGGCTGCGACAGTCGGCGCGTCCGCCGAGACCCGCTCGCTCAAGCTCTATTACATCCACACCAAGGAAAAAGCCGAGATCGTTTACAAGCGCAATGGAAAATACGATCAGGCTGGCTTGAACAAGCTCAATCGTTTCCTGCGTGACTGGCGGCGCAACGAGCCGACCAAGATGGATCCGCGGTTGTTTGACCTTGTCTGGGAAGTTTACAGAAAGGTCGGTGCGCGGGACTATATCAACGTTGTTTCAGCCTACCGGTCGCCCGCCACCAACGACATGCTGCGCCGGACCCGCGGCGGACAAGCCTCAAAAAGCCAGCACATGGTCGGCAAGGCGATGGATTTCTTCATCCCCGGAGTGAAAATTTCCACGCTTCGCAGCGCCGCCATGAAAATCCAGGGCGGCGGCGTGGGATATTACCCGAAGTCGGGCTCGCCCTTCGTCCATCTTGATGTGGCGAGCGTGCGCGCCTGGCCGCGCATGAGCAGGCAGGAACTGAGCAAGCTGTTCCCGGACGGCAAGACCCTGCATCTGCCGCCGGACGGCAAACCGCTGCCCGGATACAAGGTCGCCCTGGCCGAATACAAACGGCGCGGTGGCGCGATTGTGTCGACCGGCGGGGGCGATGATTCAAGTTCCGGCAAGCGCTCCGGCGGATTGCTGGCGGCGCTGTTCGGCGGCGGCGACGAGGACGAGGTGCCCGAAGCAATCGCAGCAGCGCCTGTCCCGGTGGCGGCGCC
>LADQ01000222.1 GCA_000961635.1 Hoeflea sp. BRH_c9
GCGCGTCGGGCGAAGGCCGGCGCCGCGCAGGCGCAGGGCCGAATCGCGGGCGGCGATGTCTGGGTCTGTCGCTTTGGGCATGGGCATCGGCGTCCGAACGTTGGATTGCATTGCTTTCATATAACTTTTGTGGGCATTGCTTTCAATAGAGCCGCCAGAGCCATATTTACGCAGCGTCACCCCTTTCGCTCGCCTGCCTCATCCTATATTCCGAGATGCCCGCCGGCCCGGTTTCGCTGTCACGCGGGCCTGTGCTAGCTTGCACAGCAATACCACTGAAGCCGCGCGCAAAGACGGCGAAACGGGAGACGCTTTATTTATGGTCGACAGGCAATCAAGCTACAGCTACGACGAAATCATCAAATGCGCCGAGGGCGAGCTGTTCGGGCCCGGCAATGCGCAACTGCCGCTTCCGCCGATGCTGATGGTGCACCGGATCACCGATATTTCCGAAACCGGCGGCGAATTCGACAAGGGCTATCTGCGCGCCGAATTCGACATCACCCCGGATCTCTGGTTTTTTCCCTGTCATTTCAAGGGCAACCCGGTGATGCCCGGTTGCCTCGGACTGGACGGCATGTGGCAGTTGACCGGGTTTTATCTCGGCTGGCTGGGCGAACCTGGCCGCGGCATGGCGCTGTCGACCGGCGAGGTGAAGTTCAAGGGCATGGTGACGCCGGACGTCAAAACCCTCGAATACGGCATCGATTTCAAGCGAGTGATGCGCGGCCGGCTGGTGCTCGGCATCGCCAATGGCTGGCTCAAGGCCGATGGCGAAACCATTTATAACGCCACCGATCTGAAGGTTGGCCTTGCAAAAGACAAAACCGGCTGACACATCCGGAGCCCGGGCGCCAAACGGGCGCCGGGATGGACCCTCCACTTGAAAGGGCAGACCTATGAGACGAGTCGTTGTGACGGGCATGGGGATCGTATCCTCGATCGGCAATAATGCGGGCGAAGTGACCGATTCGCTACGCCAGGCCAGATCCGGCATCAGCTTCAGCCAGGATTTCGCCGACCACGGCTTCCGCAGCCAGGTCTGGGGGGCGCCGACGCTGGACCCGACCGACATGGTCGACCGCCGCGCCATGCGGTTTTTGTCGCGCGGCGGCGCCTGGAACCATGTCGCCATGAAACAGGCGATCGAGGATGCCGGGCTCGAAGAGGCCGAGATCAGCCATGAGCGCACCGGCATCGTGATGGGCTCGGGCGGACCGTCGACGCGGACGCTGATCGACGCCGCCGACATCACCCGCAAGAACGGCAGCCCGAAGCGGATCGGCCCGTTCGCGGTGCCCAAGGCGATGTCCTCGACCGCGTCCGCCACGCTTGCCACCTGGTTCAAGATCCACGGCGTCAATTATTCGATTTCGTCGGCCTGCTCGACCTCGGCGCACTGCATCGGCAACGCGGCGGAGCTGATCCAGTGGGGCAAGCAGGACATGGTGTTTGCCGGCGGCCACGAGGATCTCGACTGGTCGATGTCGAACCTGTTTGACGCGATGGGGGCTATGAGTTCGAAATACAATGAAAGCTCCCCCACCACCGCATCCCGCGCCTATGATGTCAGCCGCGACGGCTTTGTCATCGCCGGCGGCGCCGGCGTGCTGGTGATGGAGGAACTCGAACACGCCAAGGCCCGCGGCGCCAAGATCTATGGCGAACTGACCGGCTATGGCGCCACATCCGACGGCTACGACATGGTGGCGCCCTCGGGCGAAGGCGCTGTCCGCTGCATGCGGCAGGCGCTGGCCTCGGTCAAAGGCCGGGTCGACTACATCAACACCCACGGCACTTCGACGCCGGTGGGGGACAGCAAGGAAATCGGCGCGATCCGCGACGTGTTCGGCGAAGACATGCCGCATGTGCAGTCGACCAAATCGCTGACCGGGCATTCGCTCGGCGCAACCGGCGTGCAGGAGGCGATCTACTCGCTTTTGATGATGAAGGAGAAGTTCATCGGCGAAAGCGCCCACATCACCGAGCTCGACCCTGAATTTGCCGGCGTGCCGATCGTGCGCGCGCGCATCGACGACGCCACGATTGACACCGTGCTGTCGAACTCCTTCGGCTTTGGCGGAACCAACGCAACGCTCGTGTTCCAGCGGTATAACGGATGAATGGCATGACCGGACTGATGCAAGGCAAGCGGGGCCTGATCATGGGCGTCGCCAACAACCATTCGATCGCCTGGGGCATTGCCCAGCAACTGGCCGAGGCCGGGGCGGAACTGGCGTTCACCTACCAGGGCGAAGGCTTTGGCCGGCGCGTGAAGCCGCTCGCCGAAAGCGTCGGCTCGACGCTGCTGCTCCCCTGCGATGTCGAGGACATCGCCACCGTCGACGCGGTGTTCGACAGGCTTAAAGAGGAATGGGGGACGATCGACTTCGTCGTCCACGCCATCGGGTTTTCCGACAAGAACGAGCTCAAGGGCCGCTATGCCGACGTCACCACGCGGGCGAATTTTTCCCGCACCATGGTGATCTCGGCCTATTCCTTCACCGAAGTGGCGCAGCGCGCCGCACCGCTGATGACCGAAGGCGGCTCGATCCTGACGCTGACCTATGGCGGCTCGGTGCGGGTGATGCCCAACTACAATGTGATGGGCATCGCCAAGGCGGCGCTTGAAGCCATGGTGCGCTATCTCGCCGCCGATTACGGCCAGGACGGCATCCGCGTCAACGCCATCTCGGCGGGCCCGGTGCGGACGCTCGCCGGCGCCGGCATCGGCGACGCCCGCGCCATGTTCTCCTACCAGAAAAAGAATGCGCCGCTCCGCCGCACCGTCGACATCTCCGACGTCGGCAAATCGGCGCTCTATCTGCTCTCGGACCTGTCGTCAGGCGTGACCGGCGAGATCCACTATGTGGATTCGGGGTTCAATATTACCTCGATGCCGATTGTGTCGGAGCTGACGAAGGCGGATGAGGGGTAGGGGCGGCGAAACGGCTGAGGCGATCTGATTCTCGAAGACCTGCCCGTGGGGATCGGCGCCGAGTTCCTTGAGTGCATAGGTGATGCTATTGACCATGCCGTCCGGACCTCAGGCATAGAACTGCCGTGAGCGTGTTCGTTATCAACATCATGAGCTTGATGAATGGGCTGACATCCCATGGCATTTTCTGCCATTTGATGCCATAATGGGCCAAAGGAGACTTTGTCATGGCTGAAATGGCTTCAATGAATGTGTCGCTCCCTGCGCCGATGAAAGGCTGGGTCGAGGAGAAGGCCAATTCTGGACAATACAGCAACACGAGCGACTATGTGCGCGACCTGATCCGAAAGGATCAGGAGCGGGATGCAAGGATCGCGCAGATGCAGGCGCTGGTGGATGAGGCCCGGGAAAGCGGGATTTCAACAAGCTCCATGCAGGACATTCGCGAGGAAGCACGGCGGCTGGCTGGCCTTGAGCTATAGGCTGACGGAAGCCGCCAAACGCGACCTGATCCAAGTCTATCTCACCGGCCTGGAACGGTTTGGACTGCGCCAGGCCGAATCCTACCTGACGCTGCTGGAACATGCGTTTCAGATCATTGCGGACACCCCGGAAATTGCCCGAGAGCGCAGAGAAATTGCGCCGCCGGTTCGCGTCCACCCCTGCGGTTCCCACATGGTCATCTATGAGATCAACGAATCCGGGGTGCTTATCCTGCGGGTCCGGCATCATCGCGAGGACTGGGTCAATCACCCGATTTGAGGATTGCCGCCCCCAAACGAAAAAGCCCCCGGACCATCAAGATCCGGAGGCGCTCTCATTCCACTTCCCTCAGGCGGTCTCCCGCCCTCGGCTAATCATGTTCCGGCTTATTCGCCGCCGGTGACTTCCTGGCCGGTGGCCTGGTCGACGACCTTCATCGACAGGCGGACCTTGCCGCGTTCGTCGAAGCCCAGGAGCTTGACCCAGACCTTGTCGCCTTCCTTGACGACGTCGGAGGTCTTGGCGACGCGGTCGGCTGCCAGCTGCGAGATGTGGACGAGGCCGTCCTTGGGGCCGAAGAAATTGACGAAGGCGCCGAAGTCGGCGACCTTGACCACGGTTCCTTCATAGATCACGCCGATTTCAGGCTCGGCGACGATCGAGTGGATCCACTTCTTGGCGGCCTCGATTTCCTTGCCCGAGGACGAGGCGATCTTGATGGTGCCGTCATCGTCGATGTTGATCTTGGCGCCGGTCTTCTCGACGATCTCGCGGATGATCTTGCCGCCGGTGCCGATGACGTCACGGATCTTGTCGACCGGGATGTTCATCACCTCGATGCGCGGGGCGAACTCGCCCAGCTGGCCGCGGCTTTCGGCAATGGCGTTGCCCATCTCGTTCAAGATATGCAGACGGCCGTCCTTGGCCTGGCCAAGGGCGATCTGCATGATCTCCTCGGTGATGCCTTCGATCTTGATGTCCATCTGAAGCGCGGTGATGCCGTCGGTGGTGCCCGCGACCTTGAAGTCCATGTCGCCGAGGTGATCCTCGTCGCCCAGGATGTCGGAGAGAACCGCGAAACCCGCGTCTTCCTTGATCAGGCCCATGGCAATGCCGGCGACGGGCTTGGCCAGCGGCACGCCCGCATCCATCAGCGCCAAGGATGTGCCGCAGACGGTGGCCATCGAAGACGAGCCGTTCGATTCGGTGATTTCCGAGACGACGCGCAGCGTGTAGGGGAACTGGTCGGCGGACGGCATCATCGGGTGGATGGCGCGCCATGCAAGCTTGCCATGGCCGATTTCGCGGCGGCCGGGCGAGCCGGTGCGGCCGGTTTCACCCACCGAATAAGGCGGGAAGTTGTAGTGCAGCATGAAGGTGGCCTTCTTGGTCCCCGTCAGACTGTCGACATACTGCTCGTCCTCGCCGGTGCCGAGCGTGGCGACGACGATGGCCTGGGTCTCGCCGCGGGTAAACAGCGCCGAGCCATGGGTGCGCGGCAGGATGCCGACTTCGGAGACGATCGGGCGCACGGTGGAGAGATCACGGCCGTCGATGCGGCTCTTGGTCTCGATGATGGCGCCGCGGACGACCTTGGCCTGCAGCGTCTTGAACACGGCGCCGATGACTTCGGACGAGAAGCGGGGCTCTTCGCCGTCAGCTGGGGCGAAATGCGCCTTGACCTTGGCCTTGACCGCGTCGATGGCGTTGTAGCGGGCTGCCTTGTCGGTGTTGGTGTAGGCGTCGCGCAGATCCGCTTCGCACATCGCCAGCATTTCAGCCTCGAGCACTGAGTTGTCCGGCGCGGTGAAGTCGCGCGGTTCTTTCGCGGCGGCTTCGGCGAGCTGGATGATCGCGTCGATCACCGGCTGCATCGACTTGTGGCCGAACATGACGGCGCCGAGCATGACTTCCTCGCCCAGTTCCTTGGCTTCCGATTCGACCATCAGCACGGCGTCATTGGTGCCGGCGACGACCAGGTCGAGGTCGGATTCAGGCATTTCGTCGATATGCGGGTTGAGCACATACTCGCCGGCGATGTAGCCGACGCGGGCGCCGGCGATCGGGCCCATGAACGGGATGCCGGAAATGGTCAGTGCAGCCGAGGCCGCGACCAGCGCCAGGATGTCGGGGTTGTTTTCCAGATCATGCTGCAGAACGGTGATGATGATCTGGGTGTCGTTCTTGTAACCATCGGGAAACAGCGGGCGCAGCGGGCGGTCGATGAGGCGCGACGTCAGCGTCTCATTCTCGCTCGGGCGGCCTTCGCGCTTGAAATAGCCGCCGGGGATCTTGCCGGCCGCGTAGGTCTTTTCCTGGTAGTTGACGGTCAGCGGAAAGAAATCCTGGCCGGGCTTGGGGGATTTCGCCGAAACGACGGTGGCGAGCACGACGGTTTCGCCGTAGCTGGCGATGACGGCGCCATCGGCCTGGCGGGCGACCTTGCCGGTTTCCAGGGTGAGCGGACGGCCGCCCCATTCAATCTCGACCTTGTGGGTATCGAACATGTCTTGTCCTTCATAGGCGGGCATGTGGGCAGGGCCTGATTGAGGCCGCGCGCTTCACTGTCCCGATTGTTTTGAGCGCATCTCGGGCAAGACAACAGGAGGCTTTGAAAGTGGCCGCCGACCGAAAGGGTCGGCGAAAGCATCCGGCAATCCTGCCCCATGACGGGCCATTCAAAATGTCCGGAACCGGGATATCCGGTCCAGCGGACGGTGTTGGCGCAGATTTCAGTCCATGACGGCCTGATGGCGTGCGCTTGGGCGCCACGGTCCCGGCCCGGAAAGGGCTTTGAAGGGACCGGAATCTTTGCGCGCGGGCAAAGCTTAAGGCTCCGCCCGCGCGAAAACGGTTTAGCGGCGGATGCCCAGACGGGTGATCAGCGCGGTGTAGCGCGCTTCTTCCTTGCGCTTGACATAATCGAGCAGGGAGCGACGCGTGGACACCATGGTCAACAGCCCGCGCCGTGAATGGTTGTCCTTCTTGTTGTCCTTGAAGTGGCTGGTCAGATTGTTGATCCGTTCGGTGAGGATCGCGACCTGGACTTCCGGCGACCCGGTGTCACCTGGCTTGGTGGCGTATTCTTCGATCAGCGCAGCCTTGCGCTCAGCAGTAATCGACATCGTGAAATCCTTTCAGTCTGGATTGATAGGGCGCCCGCTGCCGGGATGTCGTCCAGCAAGGGCCTCGAGCGTCAGGCCGGCAAACCGGCGATAACGGCTGGGCTATAGGCCAATTCCGGCCAAAATGAAAGGGAAATGTGGGCGACGCCGCTGCAGGCCTGGCTTTCGGGCATGCCCGGCTTGACAGGCGGGCGGCGGCCAGAGGAGGTTCCGGTCTGATGCGGCCATTCATATAGACAGGGAAAGCAGCGACCATGCCGAAGCGAAGATCCTTGCTTCTGAGCCAGCGCCATGTCGAGATGGTCCATCGTGATATCGCTGACCCCGGGCCGAAGCTGCTGCCGGGGTTCCGGCCGGCCACCGACGCGGATTATTCCGAGGCCGTCGACGGCATGATGGCGACTTGTCCAGAAGAGGATTTCTGGCTGTTCGGCTATGGCTCGCTGATCTGGAACCCGGAAACTGCCTATGAGGAAAAGCGGCTCGCCACCGCCTTCGGCTGGCGCCGCAGCTTCTGCCTCGGCCCCGATTACCGCTATCGCGGCAGCCATGACACGCCCGGCCTGATGATGGCGCTCGATCGCGGCGGCCAGTGCAGGGGCATGGTCTACCGCCTGCCCCGCTTGGGCCTCGAAGCGGAACTGCACCGGCTGATCCGGCGTGAACTGAGCCAGTTGCCATCGGCCTTCCCCTGGCGCTGGATCAGCGTCGGCACCGGCCAGGGACCGCTCAAGGCGTTGACATTCGCCATGGACCGGAAAAGCCAGCGCTATGTCGCCGGGCTTTCGGAGCAAGAAACCGCCGCCATCCTCGCCCGCGCCTGCGGCTTTCGCGGCTCGATGGCGGAATATCTGCTGTCGACCGTGACCATGCTTGAAAGCCTGGGCATCCACGACCGCCGGCTGTGGCGTCTGCAGGCGCTGGTGGCCGAACGGATCGATGCCGATCGCGCCCTGACGGAATGAATTGCGACAGCAACCAGCCGAAGCCTGTCAGCCTTTGAACACCCGGCGGGGCCGAAATTCGCCCTCGGCGACATCGCCGATGGCGAGAAGCGCGCCGCGGACAAAGGCGCAGGCGTCGTCGGTGGCGACAGGGGCGTCGCGGCCCCTGAGGATGATCGGATTGCCCATGCGGATGCGGTGGGCCTGATCCTCGCTGACATCAATGCGCGGCAGCATGCCGAGCGCCTCGCCGGCGGGCACCAGAAATTCATCGAGCCGGGCCAGCCGTTCGGCCTCGTCCTCGATCTCCTCGAGTGCGATCAGATCGGCGAGCGGCACCATGGCGTCTTCGGAAAACGGCGCCACCATGGTGCGGCGCAGGCTCGAGATGTGGCCACAGCAGCCAAGCGCGCGGCCAAAGTCGCGCGCGAGCGCCCTGACATAGGTGCCCTTGCCGCATTCGACCTCGAACACCGCGTGATCGGGATCGGGACAGCCCAGCAGCGTGATCCGGTGGATCTCCACCTCGCGGGCCGGAATCTCCACCACCGTGCCCTCGCGCGCCATGTCATAGGCGCGCTCGCCGGCGATCTTGACAGCGGAAAAGGCCGGCGGAACCTGTTCGATCACCCCGGTGTAGCCGGGCAGAAGCGCGGTGATTTGGGCCGGGTCCGGACGGCTGTCCGACCGTGCGGTGACTTCGCCCTCGAGGTCGTCGGTGTTGCGCTCCTCACCCCAGGCCACGGTGAATTCATAGATCTTGCGGCCATCCATGACATAGGGAACGGTCTTGGTGGCGTCGCCAAGCGCGATCGGCAACATGCCCGAGGCGAGCGGGTCGAGCGTGCCGGCATGGCCCGCCTTTTCCGCCTTGAACAGCCATTTGATCTTGGAGACAGCCTCGGTGGAACCGAAATCCCAAGGCTTGTCGAGGACCAGCCATCCGGAGATGGGCCGGCCCTTGTTCTTGCCGCGCCGGCCCATGTCAGGCGTATCCCGGCTTCTTGCGGAAAGTCGCCGCCGACTTGGCGACGCTGCCCGCCGGCATTGGCCTGGATGGACCTTTTTCGAAGTCGAGCGCGTAGAGGCGCTTGGCCACCAAATAGCCGGCGGCGATGGTGGCGCCGTTCTGGCCGTTGTACTGGCCCTTCAGTTTCTTGACGATCAGCGGTTCGATGGCCGCCAGCGGCGGCGTCCCGTTGGCGGCGGCTTCGAGCAGCGCAGCCTCATTGGCGGGCGCGTTGACGATCAGTTCGATCATGCGCATTTCCGGATCGGCGTGGGAGATTTCCTTCTTGCGGGCATAGGGCAGGCCGCTGTCGACGATCATCTCGACAATCGAAATGGCGTCCTCATTGTCCACCGTGCGCATGCAGTTGGCATAAAGCGTTGTTCGGTCCTCGGTGGACATGGCGGCAATCTTTTCGGGGGTTACGAGCGTCGCCATCTTAGTTTTCACCGTCATTGTTGTTGTTATTGTCATTGTCATTGTCATTGTCTGAGCCATCGTCATGGCCGAGATCGCGGGCGACCTCGGGCGAGCGCAGCAGCGCGTCGATCTTGGCGTAATTGTCGAAACTTGTGTCATCGCGGAAGCGAAGTTCGGGCATGTATTTCAATTGCCTGATCATCGGCGAGACCCGGCCGCGCAGATAGCGGGCGTGCTTGTTGAGCGCCTCGATCACGGCGGTGTGGTCTTTCTGACCCAGCGGCGTCACATAGGCGGTGGCGACTTTGAGATCCGGCGACATCCGCACTTCGGAGACGGAAATCACCGCGGTCTCGATCAACGGATCACGCACATCGCCGCGCTGCAACACCTGGGTGATGGCGATGCGGACCTGTTCGCCGACGCGCAACATGCGCTGGGAAGGAGCCGAGGAGGTGGGCTTGGTCATGGGATTCCAACCGAAATTGCGAGCCAAATGCTCTTTGTTTTTGCATGTCGTAGTCGCAAAACCGCTGCGCATATTTGCGCGACATGCATGAGAGCGCGTCGCATCCAGACGGATTCGACGCGCTTAAACTCTAGTGTTTGCATGCCGTAATCGCAAAGCAGTAGCGCATTCGCGCGACATGCATGAGAGGCACAGGTAAAACCGCCCGGCGCATGGCGCGCCGGGCAGCGACCCGATCAAAGCGTGCGGGTGACGTGCTCGACGCGGAAACACTCGATGACGTCGGCAGCGCGGATGTCTTCGTAGTTCTCGAAGGCCATGCCGCATTCCTGGCC
>LADQ01000235.1 GCA_000961635.1 Hoeflea sp. BRH_c9
TCGCGGCGCTGAGCTTCGGGCATCTGCCGGCGGTGTTCATTCCGGCCGGACCGATGACGACGGGGCTGCCCAATGACGAGAAGGTGAAGATCCGCCAGCTCTACGCCGAAGGCAAGGTTGGCCGGGCGGAACTCCTGGAGGCGGAATCGAAATCCTATCATGGCCCCGGCACCTGCACCTTCTACGGCACCGCCAATTCGAACCAGATGCTGATGGAAATCATGGGCCTGCACATGCCCGGCGCCTCCTTCATCAATCCGGGCACGCCGCTGAGGGACGCGCTGACGGCGGAAGCGGCCAAGCGGGCCCTGGCGATCACCGCGCTCGGCAACGAGTTCACCCCGGTGGGCGAGATGATCGACGAGCGCTCGGTGGTCAATGGCGTCATCGGGTTGCACGCCACCGGCGGATCGACCAATCACACGCTGCATCTCGTCGCCATGGCGCGCGCGGCAGGCATAAGGTTGACCTGGGAGGACATTTCCGACCTGTCGGACGTGGCGCCGCTCTTGGCGCGGGTCTATCCGAACGGGCTCGCCGACGTGAACCATTTCAACGCCGCCGGCGGCATGGGCTTCCTGATCGACCAATTGCTCTCGGTCGGGCTGTTGCATGAGGACGTGCGCACGGTCTGGGGCAAGGGACTGGCGGCTTACACGGTGGAAGCGCGGCTTGGCGACAACGGCGCGGTAGTGCGCGAACCGGTGTCCAAGACCAGCCACAATCCGAAAGTTCTGAGCCTGGCGAGCGAGCCGTTCCAGCCCACCGGCGGGCTCAAAATGCTCACCGGCAATCTCGGCAAGGGCGTCATCAAGATTTCCGCGGTCAAGCCCGAGCGGCATATCATCGAGGCCCCGGCGCGGGTGTTCCACGATCAGCAAGGGCTGCATGACGCCTTCAAGGCGGGCACGCTCACCGGCGACTTCATCGCCGTGGTGCGCTTCCAGGGGCCCAAGGCCAATGGCATGCCGGAACTGCACAAGCTGACCCCGCCCTTGGGGGTGCTACAGGATCGCGGGCAGACGGTGGCGCTGGTTACCGACGGCCGCATGTCGGGCGCCTCGGGCAAGGTGCCCGCCGCCATTCATGTAACGCCGGAAGCCAAGGACGGCGGGCCGATCTCGAAGATCCGCGACGGCGACATGATCCGGCTCGATGCGGTAAGGGGCACGCTCGAGGTGCTGGTCGATGCGGAAGTCTTCGCCAGCCGCGCACCGGCTAAGGCCGATCTCAGCCACAATGAATGGGGCATTGGCCGTGAGCTGTTCGCCCGCTTCCGCGACAATGCCGGACCGGCGGATGAAGGCGCCAGCGTCCTGTATTAAGACCCGGCCCTGCCCCGGCAACAGCACCAGCGCCGCCCCGAAACCGGTTCGGGCGGCGCGCTTTGGCGACCCCAATCAGCGGCGGTAGGTCTTGCCCTGGTCGTCGAACAGATGCAGCTTGGACTTGTCAGCCTTGAAGCGGAGCTTGTCGCCGCGGTTGACCTGCTGGTGCCCTCCCATCTTGGCGATGATCGGTTCGTTCTCGGTCAGGTCCTCGACATAAAGCAGCGTGACTTCGCCCAGCGCCTCGACAATCGACACGGTTCCCTCAAACAGGAAGTCATCGCCGGTGGTGGCGACCAGATCCTCGGGCCTCACTCCAAGCGAGGCCTTCTTGCCCTTGTCACTGTCGGGAACGGCGATGCCGGTGTCGATCGGCCTGTCGCCCGCCAGCAGCACCACGGCGCTGGCGCCGGCCTTTTCAATGGCCACCGGAATGATGTTCATCGCCGGTGAGCCGATGAACTGGGCGACAAACAGGTTCTGCGGACGGTCATAGAGCTCCATCGGCGGGCCGACCTGCTCGATATAGCCGCCGGCCAGCACGACGATCCGGTCAGCCAGCGTCATCGCCTCGACCTGGTCGTGGGTGACATAGATCATGGTGGTGTCGGGCATGGATTCGTTGAGCTTGGCGATCTCGATGCGGGTGGCGACGCGCAGCGCGGCGTCGAGGTTGGACAAGGGCTCGTCGAACAAAAACACCTTGGGATCGCGGCAGATCGCCCGGCCGATGGCGACGCGCTGGCGCTGGCCGCCGGACAGCGCCTTGGGCAGCCGGTCGAGATAGGGACCCAGTTGCAGGATGTCGGCAGCGGCGCGGACCCGGCGGTCGATCTCCTCGGTGGATTCCTTGGCGATGCGCATGCCGAAAGCCATGTTGTCGTAGACCGTCATGTGCGGATAGAGCGCGTAGGACTGGAACACCATGGCGATGCCGCGCTTGGACGGCGGCACGTCGTTGACCACCATGCCGTCGATCTCCAGCGTGCCGCCGGTGATGTCCTCCAATCCGGCGATCATCCTGAGCAGCGTCGACTTGCCGCAGCCGGACGGGCCGACGAAGACGATGAACTCCCCCTGCTCGATCTCCAGATCGACCCCGTGGATCACTTTGATTGCGCCGTAGGACTTCTTGAGGCCCTTCAATTTCAAGCCGGCCATGGTTTCCTCCCGCTAGAGCATTTCATATCCATTACCCGAGCCTTGCGAAAAAGGCGTCATAGGGCGACAATTCTATTGTATCAGGGCGCAGAAATCCGGAAAATCCGTGCCCGTCAAGCGGTTCGACCACGCCCTTGGGACGGTCGATCACCTGCATCTCCTCGGACAGGTTGAAGGCGCAGAAAACCGCCTCGTTGCCGTCGCGGCGGATCATCGCCAAGACCTGGTCGCCCATGTCCTGAAACTCGAGGCTGCCCTTGACCAGGGGCCGGTGGGCGCGACGGAAGGCCAGCATCCGGCGGTAGTGATTGAGCATCGAGGCCTGAACATTGTCCTGCGCATCCACCGCTAGATGGCGATGTTCCGGCGGGACAGGCAACCAGGGCTGGCCAACGGTGAAGCCTGCCGATTGTTCGTGCTCGGACCACACCATCGGGGTGCGGCAGCCGTCACGGCCCTTGAAATCGGGCCAGAACTCGATGCCGTAAGGATCCTGCAGATCCTCGAAGGCGAGGTCAGCTTCGGTCAGTCCCAGTTCCTCGCCCTGGTAGAGGCAGATGGAGCCGCGGAGCGACATGATCAGACCGGCCAGCAGCCGCAAGTAGCGATCGCGATCATTGACGTCCCCGCCCCACCTTGTGGCGTGGCGGACAACGTCGTGATTGGAAAAGGCCCAGCAGGCCCAACCCTCGGGCGCCGCACTCATGAAATTCGTCATCACGCTGCGCACCCGGGCGACCGAGAGCTTCTCGTTGGAGAGAAACTCGAAGGCGTAGCACATGTGCATCTTGTCGCCGCCCGAGGTGTAGTCGGCGACGATCTGAAGACCGATCTGCGCATCGCCGACTTCGCCCACGGCGGTGGTGCCGGGATATTCGTCCAGCACCGCGCGGAAACGCCGGAGAAAATCGAGATTCTCCGGGCGGTTCTTGTCGTAGACATGGAGCTGGTGATTGTACGGATTGACCGCCGGAGCGATCGAATCGTTGCGCAACTCCCTGGCGAGCGGCGGGTTGTCGCGCAGTTCCTTGTCATGGAAATAGAAATTGATGGTGTCGAGCCGGAAGCCGTCGACGCCGCGATCAAGCCAGAAGCGGACGATGTCGAGCAGCGCCGCCTGGACTTCCTCATTGTGCAGATTGAGGTCCGGCTGCGAGGTGAGAAAATTATGCATGAAGTATTGTTCACGCTTGCCATCCCACTGCCACGCCGATCCGCCGAAGATCGACAGCCAGTTGGTGGGCGGCGTGCCATCCGGCTTGGGCTCGGCCCAGACATACCAGTCGGATTTCGGGTTATCCCGGCTGGCCCGGCTCTCGATGAACCATGGATGCTGGTCAGACGAATGCGACAGCACAAGGTCGATGATGATGCGGATGCCATGATCATGCGCCACCTTGACCAGGTAGTCGAAATCGCCAAGCGTGCCGAACATCGGATCGACATTGGTGTAGTCGGACACGTCGTAGCCGAAATCCTTCATCGGCGAGGTGAAGAAGGGCGAGATCCAGATCGCGTCGACGCCCAGCGAGGCGATGTATCCGAGCCGTTCGGCGATGCCGATCAGATCGCCGACGCCATCGCCGCTGGTGTCCTGGAATGAGCGCGGATAGACCTGATAGATCACGCCGCCGCGCCACCAGTCCGCGTCCGGTGTGATTTCGGCGCCGGTCTGCAACCGCTTCCCGGCGAGGGTCATCGTTTTCATTGAAACTCCATTACTTCACGGACCCCGACAGCAGGCCGCGCACGAGATATTTCTGCATGGCGAAGAACACCACCAGCGGCACCGCGATCGAGACGAAGGCGGAGGTGGCGAGAATTTCCCAATTGCCGCCGCGCGTGCCCAGAAGTTCGACAATCTGCTTGGTCATCACCGTGGTCTCGCCGGTCGAATCGATCAGGAAGACGAGCGCGACAAGCAGGTCGTTCCAGGTCCAGAGGAACTGGAAGATGGCGAAGGAGGCCAGCGCCGGGAACGACAGCGGCAGGATGATCTTGACGAAGATCTGGAAATCGGTGGCGCCGTCGACACGGGCGTTCTCGATGATGTCGCGCGGCAGGCCGACCATGTAATTGCGCAACAGATAGATCGCCAATGGCAGGCCGAAGCCGGTGTGCGCCAGCCAGACGCCAAGATAGCCCTTGCCGATGCCGATGTCATTGTGGAGCTTCAGTAGCGGGATCAGCGCCAGTTGCAGCGGCACCACCAGCAGGCCTACGATTGCCGCAATCAGCAGCGAGCGCCCCGGGAAGCGCATCCAGGCCAGCGCGTAAGCGGCAAAGGCGGCGATCACGATCGGGATGATGGTGGCCGGAATCGTCACCGTCAGCGTATTAAAGAACGCATTCGCCATGCCTTCGCGGTTGTTGGGATCAAACAGCACGAAGCGATAATTGTCGAAGGTGAATTCCGGTGGCGCCTCGGCGGTGGTGAAGACGCGCGGCAGGCGGCCGTCGCCGAAGCTTTGCGGGGCCGACAGGCGGAACGCGCCATCGGCTGCCACGGTCAGACTGACGCCCTCGCCCAGATCCGCCACGTCGCCCGGCTCATAGGCCTTGGGCTCACGCGAACTGGTTCCCCATTTGCTGATGACGACATTATCAGCCCGGAAAAGACGGCCATCGATGACGAACTCAGCGCCTTCCTGCTTTTCGTCGCCCGAAATGCGGATCGCCGGCCGCTGGCGTTCCTGGGTGAACAGGGAATTCCACCAGCCGGTGTTGGCGATCTGGTCGGCGGTGCGGAAGGAGGAGACGAACAGGCCGACGGTGGGGAACATCCACAGCGCCACCAGAAGCACGACCGAGATATGGACGGCCCAGACCAGAGGCGACTTTTTCGATGATGTTGCGTGCATCTCCGCCTCCCTCAGCGCGATTCTTTGCGGGCGTTGTAGACGTTCCAGACCAGGATCGGGGTGACCAGCAGCATGATGACCATGGCGCTGGCCGAGCCGACGCCCCAGTCATTGGCCCGAAACAGCTTGTCATACATGTAGTTGGCCAGAACCTGGGTCTGCCACTGACCGTTGGTCATGGCGAAGACGATGTCGAACACCTTGAGAACCACGATGGTGATGGTGGTCCAGACCACCACGATGGTGCCCATGATCTGCGGCACCTTGATCTTGAAGAAGATCTGGAACGGGTTGGCCCCGTCAATGACCGCCGCTTCGATGGTTTCCTCCGGAATGCCGCGGATCGCCGCCGACAGGATCACCATGGCGAAACCGGTCTGGATCCAGACCAGCACGGCCATCAGAAAGAAGGAATTCCAGAACGGAATGGTGAGCCAGGTCTGCGGCGCGCCATAGGGCAGCCTGGCGGAGAACAGCGAGACCAGCGAACCCAGCGACAGCCAGATCAGCCAGGCGGCGACAATGGCCAGGACGGCGCGCAACGGCACGGCCCACCAACCGGTCTTGCGATGACCTTTTTCGGGCCGGATCCATGGCCGCACCACCTGATAGATGACCCAGGCCATGCTGGCTGCGAACATGACGAGAATGAGCGCGGGAAGCAGTTTGAGCAGCAGGAATGACGCCGGCCCGCCGTCAAAGAGCAACCAGACCGCGTTCAAGACGCCGATCTGGTCCTGGTCCACCGGCCTTGTGTCATAGACCAGCTTCCAGATCACCGCGGCGCCGACGAAGGAAATCGCCATCGGCATGAAAATCAGCGATTTGGCGATGTTGCCCCATTTGATGCGATCGGTGAGTTGGGCGGCGAGCAGGCCGAAGCCGGTCGAAAAGGCGGGCACGACAATCAGCCAGAGCATGTTGTTCTGCACGGCTTCCCAGAATTTCGGCTCGCCGAACATCTGCCGGTAATTGGCAAAGCCGACGAAGGCGCCGCCGGCCTTGCGGTCGGTCAGCGACAGCCACAAGGTGGCGACCACCGGATAGGCGAGATAGAGGCCGAGCGCGAAAAGCGCCGGGAACAGAAACAGCCAGGGCCGGACCTGGTTGGCCCGGTTGATGTTGTGGCCGGCGTTCTTGCCGGTGGCGGGAAACAGGACCTTGTCGAGGAACTGGTTGGAAAAATAGAAGTAACCCACGCATCCGCCGACGCCGACGATGATGGTGATCAAACCCTGAAGTGCCGGATGCATCCTTCCCTCCCCAAAAGGCTGTCCTGATGGGGATCCCGGCGAAACGCCGGGATCTCCCGATTTGGCTCCATGGCCTGATTACTTGATCGAGTCCCAGGACTTCTGGATCGTTTCCGCCACTTCCTCGGCGGACTTGCCGCCGGCGTAATCGACCATGCCGGTCCAGAACGAGCCTGCGCCGACGCCGCCAGGCATCAGGTCGGACCCGTCGAAGCGGAAGGTGGTGGCGCCGAGCAGCACGTCATTCATCTTCTTGAGCGTCGGATCGCTGAAGACATCCGTGTTGACTGCCTTGTAGGGCGTCAGGAAGCCCTTCTGCGCCATCCAGATCTCATGCGCGATCGGCGACTTGAGGAACTCGATCAGAGCATGGGCGCCGGGGCTGTCCTTGGTGATCGCCCAGACGGTGCCGGCGCCGAGAACCGGCTTGCCGAGATCCTTGCCCGCATAGGCAGGCATGTAGAAGAAATCAGCGTCGGTGCCGACCTTGGTGCCATCCGGGAAAAACGCCGGAATGAACGAGGCCTGATGGTGCATGTAGCACTGCGGCGGCGACGAGAACAGGCCCTTTGGGCTGTCGCGGAAGTCGGTGGTGGCGACCGCGCCGGCGCCGCCGGCGACAAAGGCGTCATTGCGGGCGAACCAGCCGAATTCCTCAATGGCGCCAATGACGGCGGGATCGGTGAACTTGACTTCGTTGGAGACCCATTTGTCATAGACATCAGGCGCCTGGGTGCGCAGCATCATGTCCTCGACCCAGTCGGTGGCCGGCCATCCGGTGGCGCCGCCTGATCCCAGACCGATGCACCAGGGCGTGCCGCCATCGGCGACGATCTGCTCGGTCAGGGCCTTGAGGTCCTCCATGGTCTCGGGGATTTCATAGCCGGCATCCTCGAAATTTTCCGGGATGTACCAGACCAGCGATTTGACATCGACCTTGTAGAAGAAGCCGTAGAGATTATCCGTGCCGTCCTTGCCGGCATAGGTGCCGAGATCGACCCAGGACTGGCCGGCGGCGTAGTTTTCCTTGACCCAGTCGCCGGTGCCTTCAGCCAGCGGCGTCAGGAAACCGCGGCTGGCCATGTCGGAGGCAAGCCCGGGCTGCGGGAACACCGCGACATTGGGCGCGGAGCCGGCTTCGGCGTCGATCACGATCTGCTGTTCGAAACTGTCGGAGCCGACATATTTGACATCGGCGCCGGTGGCCTCGGCGAAATAGGCCAGGACCGATTCGGCGAACTCCTGGTCGGGTCCGAGCCAGGGACCGAACACGGTCACTTCCTCGCCATTGAGCTGTGTCGCCTTGAGCGCCTCGTAGCTCTCCCAGTTGAAAGCACCCTCGCCCGGGGTGAATTTGAGATCCGCGGCCTGCGCCGATCCCGCCATCAGCGCAGCGGCTGCAACGCCCATCACAAACATTCTCTTCATCGATTTTTCCTCCCGGCCAGCGTCTGGCCTCCACATGGATCTTCCCGGTTTTCACAGCCATGGCTGAGCAAAGTTCAAAGCGCTTTGGCCTTTGTTTAGAGGATTACGAGAGCCCGCCTGAGTCAAGCTCAAAGTTTCAATACTGCTTCGGGATCCGGACGATTGCTGCGTCGCAATAGATGTTTGCATTGCATTATCGGCACTTTCTGCTTTTCTTGCGCGTCAAGCTGCGGCTTAATGGACTGTCTGTAAGTCTGGAAGGACGCTTGCTCCCGGCCGATTTCCAAAGCGCTTTGAAAGAACTGGACCGCATGAAGTGAATCTGAAACAGCTCTCCGAGCTCCTTCAATTGTCGCAGACCACGATCAGCCGCGCACTCAACGGTTATCCCGAAGTGGGTGAGCGCACCCGCCGGCGGGTTGTCGAGGCGGCACAGAAGCATGGCTACAAGCCCAATTCCAACGCCCGCAAGCTGGCCACCGGCCGGGCCGGTGCGATCGGCTATGTGCTGCCGGTGGGGCGCAATGTCGATCTCGATCCGCATTTCGTCGAGTTTCTGTCGGGGCTGGGCGAACATGCGCTGTCGCGCGACGTCGATCTTTCGCTGACGCCGGCGGTGCTCGAACGCGAGAGTGAAGCCTACCGGCGGATTGCCGCCAGCCGGTCGGTGGATGGCGTCTACCTGTCCTCGATGCGCAATGACGAGCAGCGCATCGCGCTGGTCAGAAATCTCGGCATCCCGTTTCTGGCGCATGGCCGCGCGCTGCGGCCGGCGGAGGGCTACGCCTTTCTCGACATCGACAATGAGGGGGCGTTCTACAATGCCGCGCGGCTGCTGCTGCAACTGGGGCACAAGCGGCTGGCCTTCATCAATGGCGACACCGACTTCACCTTCGCCGTGCACAGGCTCAACGGCGTGCTCAGGGCGATCAAGGAACACGGCCTGCCGGCAACGGCGCTCGTGCAGCATTCCGCGGCGATGAACGAGGAAAACGGCTACAAGCTGGCGATGGCGCTGTTTCGCGGCGCCGATCCGGAGACCCGTCCGACCGGCGTGCTCAGTTCCTCGATGTTCTCGACGCTGGGGATTGTCCGCGCCTTCAACCAGTTGAAGCTGAGGATGCCCGACGATGTCTCGATCATCTGCCATGACGACGTGTTTCCGTTCCTCAAGCCCGAAAGCTTCACGGTGCCGCTGACCACCACCCGCTCGTCGATCCGGGCGGCTGGCGCACGCGTCTGCGAACGGCTGGTCAACATCATCTCCGGCGCCGAGACGGGCTGCGTGCAGGAGATCTGGCCGGTGGAACTGATCGTGCGCGCCTCGACCGGGCCTGCGCCCGCCGAACGCAAGCCGGCGCGGCGCGGATCACCGGAAGCAGCCGAGTAGCGCGGGCGGGGGATTGGGTGGGTTATCTCGGTGATGACTGCTGTGGCGATGGGGAGAGTGTGCGGCAGAGCGGGAAGGGTTTGGGCGGAGTGGGTGGGGAGCGGAGGTTCGCTGCATGACGCACGAACGGCGACGATATGTAAAAAACATGTAGCCTTGCCCGCAATGCCGCTACATATATTGGTGCGAAGCGGCTCGCCCTTTTGTCCCAAAAACCCCCTTCGAGCGCTGCACGTAGAACATGATTGTCATCAATCCATTTCGCAGGACAGATTCAATGCTTGGTAAAAATGAACTCTCACCACAGCTGTACGAGAACTATACTCATTTTTTGAACCAGCTCGACGAAGTTGATTATAGTGGTGATCGCCCGCACTTAACCTGCGAGGACGTTTTGGATGCTCACTATCTCATCTGTGATCATTTCTACAAACTCGGAGAGGGCATCGCTGGCTTCGGCCCCAAGGACTTTGGCCTACTCTCCTCGGCAGTCAGCCGACAATTGGCGTCTGCAGGAGGCGCGTATGTCTATAACGAATTCTGGGACATCGCTTCATCGCTGATTTTTGGCCTTATTAATGACCATCCATTTCATGACGGCAACAAGCGAACGGCTTTTCTGAGTTCGGTTTTTTTCATGATGGAGCACGGATACGCACCTTCTGTCGACATCGCTGCGGTAGAGGATTTCACCGTCGAAATTGCGGACTTCAAGCGCGCCAATAACAGGAATATGGAGGTAAGCGAAATTGCCCCACGTTTCAAAACTATGTTCCGGAAACAGGACAATAGAATGTCATATGTTGTGACGTTCAACGAGTTGCAGCAGCTCCTCAAAGCGCACAATTGCTCCATTGGCAACCCGAGTGGGAATTTCATTAATGTGTATGTTGGGGAACAGAGGGTTTCACAGATTGGCTTCCCTGGGTGGTCTAAAGAAGTGTCCCGGAACGCAATTTCAACTGTAAGGAAGTCGACAGGTCTCCTACCTGAGAACGGATTTGACGCGCAGGTCTTTTTCAAGGGTGCCGACCCATTGAGCGTTTTGATTGGAGAATATGAAGAACCACTGAAGCGGCTTGCCTATCGCTGAATCCGTCGAGCCCAAATCTGCTTTCCGATTAGCGGATTGATCGCGAACGTTGGGCATCGGGACAATCGAACGACTCATTTCTGGTTTGCCAGTCATTCCCGGAAGTTCACAAATATAACCGTGAAGGGCTCCTCGCTGCCTTCCGCTGCGAATGACACGAAGGTCCGCAAAGGCCCGAAAGCATCCGTCGCTCCCCAACTCCAATCCGCCCAACCTGCCCGAAACCGCCGCTCAAAAGCTCGGCGGCGTCATCCCGTGCGCGCGCATGGCGGCGGTTACGGTGTTGGCCATCAGCATGGCTATGGTCATCGGGCCGACGCCGCCCGGGACCGGGCTGATGACGCCTGCGACCTCGGCGCATTCGTCAAAGGCGACATCGCCGACGAGCCGGGTCTTGCCTTCGCCGCGCTCGGGCGCGTCGATGCGGTTGATGCCGACGTCGATGACGGTGGCGCCGGGCTTGACCCAGGAGGCCTTGACCATTTGCGGACGGCCGACGGCCGCGACCAGGATATCGGCGTTGCGGCAGACACCGGGAAGGTCCCTGGTGCGGGAGTGCGCGGTGGTGACGGTGGCGTTGGCGGCGAGCAGCAGCGCCGACATCGGCTTGCCGAACAGGTTGGAGCGGCCGATCACCACGGCGTTGAGGCCGGAGAGATCGGCGCCATGGGTCTGGCGGACAAACAGCATGGCGCCAGCGGGCGTGCAGGAAATCAGGCCGCCGTCGAGATCTCCGGTCATCAGCTTGCCGGCGTTGACCACATGCAGCCCATCGACGTCCTTCTCGGGCCGGATCGACTGGATCACCGCATCGGAATCGAGATGCGTGGGCAGCGGCAGCTGCACCAGGATGCCGTGGATGTCGGGATCCTCGTTCAGCGAGGCCACCAGCGCCTCAAGTTCGGCTTGCGAGGTGTCCTCGGGCAAGGTGTGCTGCACCGATTTGAAGCCGCATTGCTTGGCCATGCGGCTCTTGGAGGAGACATAGACATGGGAGGCCGGATCATTGCCGACAATCACCACGGCGAGGCCCGGCCGGGCGCCGGTCTCTGCCTCGAGCGCCGCACTGGCCGCACTCACCTGTTCGATCACGCCCGCCGCGACGGCTTTGCCGTCAATCACCTTCGCCATGGCCATCCCTTTTGTTTTCCCGTCGCGCGCCGCCGGCCGGCTTTTCGTGCCGCGACCTTACGAAACCGGGCGCAAAGTCAGATAGCCTCTTTGCGTCTTCTGGTGTCAAAAACAAGGGAGCTTGCGCCTCAGCCGGCGTTTCTTGCCGAGCCGTAGCCGCTGATCCGTGATTTGAGCCGGTCCATCTTGCGCCTGATCTGCTCGACCTGGGGATTGGCGTTGACCTGAGCAGGCTGCATGTACGGCCAGACCGGGTCCGGTTGCGCCATCGGATAGGGCTGGTGCGGGGTGGGCCAGGCTTGCGGCGGCTGGGGATGGCTGTAGGGCGGATAGGCCGGCATCATTTGCGGCTGCGGGACCATCGGCGGGCGCGGCGCGTCATAGCCCGGCTGTTGCCCCGCGGGAGCATAGGCCGCCGCACCGGGATGGTAAGCCGGCTGGGTTGTGGCGGGATAGGCGGACCAGAGCGGTTGGATCAGCCGCGGATCAGGGCCGACAGGCTGAGGACCGGCTGGGTGCGGGGCCGCAATCGGGTGGTGACCCCGCGGCGGCTGATGCGGCCATTGATCCGGATGCGGCAGATCACCGGATTGCCGGGGCGGTTGAGCAGCAACGGCGTCGGGCTGCCACTGTGTCTGGCCGGGATTTTCGCCGCCCTGCGGATGTCGCAGGGAGGGCGTCGAGCCGAGATCATCC
>LADQ01000256.1 GCA_000961635.1 Hoeflea sp. BRH_c9
TCGACGCCGTCGGCGCCGACCGCCGCGCCAACTGGTCGGCAGACGACGTCGAACGGCGGATGGAATTCTCGCTCGCCTCTGCCTATGCCCACGGCACCAAAGCTTTGCGCACCCATCTCGATTCCGTAGCCCCGCAGGAGGACATTTCCTGGCCGGTGTTCTCGACCGTGCGCGAGCGCTGGAAAGGCAGGATCGAGCTGCAGGCGGCCTGTCTGTTCGGCATCGACGAAGCGCGAAACGAAAGCTGGTTCAACCGGCTGGCCGAAATTGTCGCGCGTCATCGCAGCGTTCTGGGCGCGGTCACTTACATGGTGCCGGATCTCGATGCGCTGCTGGACCGGATGTTCCGCAAGGCCATGGATCTGGGGCTGGACCTGGATTTCCACGCCGACGAAACAGACGACGTCAGCGCCGTCTCGCTCGACCGCATCGCCGACGCAGCCCTGCGGCATCGCTTCGAAGGCCGGATCCTGGTCGGCCATTGCTGTTCGCTCGCCCGCCAGCCTGACGGCGCGGTGAAATCGACGCTCGACAAGGTCGCTAAGGCCGGCCTGTCCGTCGTCTCGCTGCCGATGTGCAACATGTATCTGCAGGACCGAAGGACTGACGCCACCACGCCGCGCTGGCGCGGCGTCACGCTGCTGCACGAGATGGCCGCGCGCGGCGTCAATGTCGCCGTCGCCTCCGACAACACCCGCGATCCGTTCTACGCCTATGGCGATCTCGATGTGCTGGAAGTCTACCGCGAAGCCACACGGATCCTGCATTTTGACCATCCTGTCGGCAACTGGCCTGCGACAGTCGCCGCCAATCCGGCCAGCGCCATGGGGATTGCCGATGCAGGCACACTCAAGCCAGGCGCCGGAGCGGACCTCGTTGTGTTCCGCGGCCGCAGCCTGACCGAACTTCTCTCCCGCCCCGAAAGCCGCCGAACACTTATCCGTGAAGGTAAGCTCATTGACGCGACTGTCCCCGATTACCAGGACCTAGACGATCTGATGGAGCTTTAACATGGATATGACCGCCCTGATTACCGACCTTGACGGAATTCGCATCGAAGAAAACGACAAGATCGTATTGCAGAAAAGCCGCGACTTCTACTGGTACTCGCCCGTCCTCAAGCGCCAGCTCGACCATGTCACCGGCGATATCGTGGTCTCGCCAAAGACTGAAGCCGAGCTGATCCGGGTTCTGAAAGCCTGCTACCGGCACAACATTCCCGTCACCCCGCGCGGCACCGGCACCGGCAATTACGGCCAGGCAATGCCGCTCTCGGGCGGCGTGGTGCTGAGCCTGGCCGACCTTAACGACATCCGCGAGATTGCCCCCGGCCGCGTCGTCTGCGGCCCCGGCGTGATCTGCTCAGAGCTCGACAAGGCAGTCCGCGCGGCATCGGGGCAGGAACTCAGGATGCATCCTTCCACCGCCCACACCGCCACCATCGGCGGCTTCATCGCCGGCGGCTCGGGCGGCGTCGGCTCGATCTCCTGGGGCGGCTTGCGCGATTTCGGCAACATCATCAGGCTCCGCGTCGTCACCATGGAGGAAGAGCCGCGCGTGCTCGACCTCACCGGCGCGGACCTGCACAAGGTCACCCACGCCTATGGCACCAACGGCATCATCACCGAAATCGAAATGCCGCTGGCACCCGCCTATGACTGGGTCGACGCCATCGTCGGCTTTGACAGTTTTGATCAGGCGGCAGCCTATGCCAACGCGCTGGCGCGTCAGGATGGAATTCTGACCAAGCTGGTGTCGGTGATCTCCGCGCCCTGCCCGTTTGACTATTTCAAGCGGCACCAGAAATTCCTCACCGAAGGCCAGAGCGTGGTTCTGGTCATGGTGGCGCCGCACAGCCATGACGCCTTCAAGGCGTTCACCGCGCGCAATGCCGGCGAAATCGTATTTGACGCCACCACCGCGGGCGATCTGAAAGGGGTGCCGCCGGTGTTTGAGCTGGCCTGGAACCACACCACACTGCGGGCGCTGCGCGTCGATCCGGCCTGGACCTATCTGCAGGTGCTCTATCCCTTCCCCAACCAGCTCGAGCTCGCCTCGAAGATGGACCGGATGTTTCCCGGCGAGCTGATCTCGCACCTCGAGTTCGTCCGCTTCGACGGCGACATCACCTGTTTCGGCCTGCCGCTGATCCGCTACACGACCGATGCGCGGCTTGAGGAGATCATGGACCTGCACAATGCCAATGGCTGCCCGATCTTCAATCCGCACCGCTTCACGCTTGAGGAGGGCGGGATGAAGCAGACCGACGAGATCCAGCTCGACTTCAAGCGCCAGGCCGATCCGAAGGGCCTGCTCAATCCCGGCAAGATGATCGCCTGGGACGATCCGGACTATGATTTCGGCTCGGGAAAAACCTGGTTGTTCAAGGGTCTGAAACAGGCAAGCTGAGGCGATTGCAATGCGCATTCTCGTGGTCCACGCCCACCCGGTTTCATCCAGTTTCAACGCCAGCCTGTTCCGCATGGCCGTCGACCGGCTAAAGAAAAACGGCCACGATGTCGATGCCATCGACCTTTACGCGGACGGATTCGATCCGGTGATGAGCGAGGCGGAACGGCTGAATTATCATGATCTTGAGGCCAACCGGCAACCGGTGGAAACCTATGTCGACCGCCTGCTTGCGGCCGAGGCGCTGGTGCTGGTCTATCCGGTGTGGAACTACGGTTTTCCGGCCATCCTGAAAGGCTGGTTCGACCGGGTGTTCCTCCCCGGCGTCTCCTTTGGCCTCGTCAATGGCAAGGTCCGGCCGACCTTGCACAATATCGGCAAAATCCTCGTGGTCACCTCCTATGGCGGCTCGCGCTTCCGCTCCTGGCTGATGGGCGATCCGCCGCGCAAGATCGCCCACCGGATGCTACGCGCGACCGTCAGGCCCGGCGCCTCGGTCAAATATCTGGCGCATTATGACATGAACCTGTCCACCGACATGACGCGGCACGCCTTCATGACGCGCGTTGAAAACGCCCTGGACCGGATCTGATGCGCATTCTCCTCGTCTATTGCCATCCGGTTCCCGAAAGTTATTGCGCCGCAATCCGCGACGTGGCCATCAGCGCCCTCACTGGCGCCGGACACGAGGTCGACCTGCTCGATCTTTACGCGGAAGGTTTTGACCCGGTGATGCCCGCCGACGAACGCCGGCGCTACAATGACATGAAACTCGCCGACCATCCGTACCCGGACCATGCCGGCCGGCTCAAGGCCGCCGAAGCGCTGCTGTTTGTCTATCCGACCTGGTGGTACGGCCTGCCGGCCATGCTGAAGGGCTGGCTTGACCGGGTCTGGACGCCCGACCTGACCTTCGAGATTCCCGACGGCCCCGGTCCGATCAAGCCGTTGATGACCCATATCCGCGCGTTAGGCGTGATCACCACCTGTGGTGCGCCGCGCTGGTGGTCCTATCTTGTTGGTCACCCGGGAAAGCGCACGATCCTGCGCGGCATGCGGGCGCTGTGCGGCAAGCGGTGCCAAAGGCTCTTCATGGCGCATTACCTGATGGACAAATCAACGCCTGAAAGCCGCGCCAAATACCTTGCTTCGGTTGAAAAACGCCTGGCAAGGTTCTGATTCCGGTTAGTTATTGGCTTTGTCCGGATGCGCGTTGATGAACCCCGGGATCTGGTCGCAAGCCGCGCGGATCGCCTGAATCCGGGTGAATCCTGAAATATCCGCACCCCAGCGCTCGGCATTGTAGATCTGCGGGATCAGGCAGATGTCGGCGAGACCGGGCCTGTCGCCATGGCAGTATACGCCGGTGGAGGGATGATCGAGATATTTCTCGAACGCCTCCAGCCCCTGGCTGATGAACTTCCGCATCCACGCCACCCGCATGGCATCATCGCCGCCAGCCAATTCGAGCACATGCGCAACCACCGAGAGATTGCAGACCGGATGGATGTCCATGGCGATCGAATGCGCCAGCGCCCGCACCCGCGCCCGCCCCGCCGCATCGTCAGGCAACAGCGAAACGCCGCGGGTTTCGATGATGTATTCGATGATCGCCAGCGACTGCGTCAGCATCAGCCCGTCGATTTCGAGCGCCGGCACCAGCCCTTGCGGATTGCGCTTGAGATGCTCCGCGCCCTTGTGTGCCTTGCTCAGCAGATCCACCACCACGGGCGTGTACTCGACGCCGGCGAGATTGAGCGCGATCCGCACCCGGTAGCTCGCCGACGAGCGCCAGTAATCATATAGAACAGGCGTTTGCATCAGATGGTCCTTTATGCCTTGGACAATTCCTTGGCGTGCAGCCAGTCGGCATGTTTGGGTGCGCGCTTGGTCTTCGACCATTCCTCAAGCATATCCCACTTGACCGCGTCCAGCCTCTTGATCATGGCGTCTTCTTCCGGATCAGGACAGGCCAGTTCAATGCGGTGGCCATTTGGATCGAAGAAATAGATCGAATGGAAGATCGAGTGATCGGTCACGCCGAGAACCTCGATGCCATTGGCCTCGAGCTTCTGCTTGAAGGCCATCAGCGTGTCGCGATCCTTCACCTTGAAGGCGATGTGCTGCACCCAGACCGGGGTGTTCTCGTCGCGGCCCATTTCCGGCTTGGTCGGCAATTCGAAAAAGGCCAGCACATTGCCGTGTCCGGCGTCGAGAAACACATGCATGTAGGGGTCCGGCTCATGGGTCGAGGGAACCTGGTCCTCGGCGATGGCGAGAACGAAATCCATGTTGAGATTGTCGACATACCAGTTGACGGTCTCCTTGGCGTCCTTGCAGCGATAGGCGACGTGGTGGATCTGTTCGATTTTCATGGCGTTGGTCCTCCGTTCAGTCTTTCAATGCGGCAGCGCGCAGGGCTTGCGAAAGCACCGCGCGATTACCGATATGGTTGGCCAGGAGCAGGATCAGCCGCGCGTTGAGCGCATCGCTCTCGCTCTTGGAGAGCCCCTCGTGAACAGCAAGCAGTTCGGCATAGAATTCATCCGGCGCCTTGATGTTGGCCTTGGTGGTGAGCGCGGTCATCGATTATCTCCCGATCGCTGTGAGAAGGGCCGCTTTGACCGCCGTCTCGTCATAATGGTCCCAGCGCGCGGCGACATGCTGATCCGGGCGGACCAGATAGACAGCCGACTTCGCATCGCCGAGATAGCGTTGCGCGAGATGGCCGTCGGCGTCATCGGCGGTGAACAGCGACAGGCACTTGACGTCCAGTCCCTCCACCGGAAATGCATCGGGCGCCTGCTCATTGATGGTGATCAGGTGAAACCGGCTGCCCAATAGATCGAGCAGCCAGCCGCCTGGCACCGGCGCATCCACCATCGGAGACCCCGGACGCGTGCGCGCAGGCAGCGTCATGCAATCAGGCCCGTTGAGCGGCGAGCCGTCATAGGTGCAGGGCACTGATAGGCGGCCTGAATTGACCATCGGCCGCGTCGCCTCGTAGCGCTCGGACAGATCCAGCACCGCATCGCGAAAGATTCGGCTGATCTCCGATTTGGGCGTGATGAAATCGGTCGAGCGGGAGGAGTTGAGAATGTTCTCGTCGGCGCCATGGATCCGCTCGGCGTCGTAGCTGTCGAGCAGCGTAACCGGCGACTTACCCTCGATGATCAGCTTGAGCTTCCAGGCCAGATTGTCGGTGTCCTGCAGCCCCGAATTGGCCCCGCGCGCGCCAAAAGGCGAGACCTGATGCGCGGCGTCGCCGGCAAAGATCACCCTGCCCTGATGAAACCGGTCCATCCGCCGGCACTGGAAGGTGTAGATCGAACTCCATTCCAGCTCGTAGCTGATCTCCTCGCCGAGCATGGCCTTGAGCCGCCGGTCGATGTTTTCCGGCTTAAGCTCTTCCGCGCGGTCGATGTCCCAGCCAAGCTGGAAATCGATGCGCCAGACATTGTCGGGCTGCTTGTGCAACAGCGCCGACTGGCCGCGGTTGAACGGCGGGTCGAACCAGAACCAGCGCTCGGTCGGAAATTTGGCCTCCATCACCACGTCGGCGATGAGAAAATTGTCCTCGAACACCCTGCCGGTGAAATCGAGCCCCAGCAGCGTGCGGACCGGCGACGCCGCCCCGTCGCAGGCGACCACCCAGTCGGCCGCGATCCGGTAGGGTCCGTCGGGCGTGCCGATGGTCAGTTCCGCGCCGGTCCCGTCCTGCGAGACGTCCAGCACCTTGTTGCCGCCGCGCAATTCGATCGGCTTGCCTTCGGCCTGAAGCGCGCGGACCCGGTCGACCAGATACTGCTCGAAATAATATTGCTGCAGATTGATGAAGGCCGGGCGCTTGTGGCCCTGCTCTGGCAGCAGGTTGAAGCCGAACACCTGGCGCTCGTCGAAATAAACCTTGCCCAGATTCCAGATCACGCCCTTGTCGACCATCGGATCGCCGCAGCCGAGCCGGTCGAGGATCTCGAGCGGCCGCTTGGCAAAGCAGATGGCGCGCGAGCCCCAGCTAACCTTGTCGTTCTCATCGACGACGACGACCGGCACATCCTGCATGGCCAGATCTATCGCCAGCGCCAGCCCCACCGGCCCGGCGCCGACCACCACCACCTTGTGGCGCACCGGCGTCGCGGCGTCCTGGTCAGCCGAGCGCTGATACGGATAAAGCGGAACCTCAAATATCTTGCTCATGAACTCCCTTCCTGCCGATCACCAGGCCGATCCTGAACTGATCGGGCTAGGGCATGGCACGCTCCTATTCAAAATTATTAGTTGCGTATGTAACTATCAAGCCGCAAAAATGTCTTTTCGGCGGATAGGCGATATGGGCCTCAATTCCGGTAGACTTGCGCCGACGACGTTCGTCCCGATTCCTGGTGGAAATCGCCAGGTTGCGGCGGATATAGGGGCGGCTTTCGCCGCCCCGGCACGTCCTCAGCCCTGCAATTGCGCCCACATTTCCGCGTCGCGTTCGGCGGTCCAGATCCGGGGCGTGTCGATGCCGCGGGCCTCGTCATAGGCGCGTGCGACGTTGAACGGCAGGCAGTGCTCGTAGATGGCGTAATCCTTGAATTTCGGGTCGCATTCAGCCCGCACCGCATCCCAGGCTTCCTTGAGCGTCCCACCCCGCGCCACCACCTTGGCCACCGGCCGGTAAGTGGATTCGACAAAATCGCGGGTGTTTTCGATTGCCGCGTCGACCATCTCCGGTCCGACCAGCGCATCGCCGCGTCCCGGCCCGATCGCCTGCGGATCAAACGAGCGGATCATGTCGAGCGTGCCGCCCCAGTCGCCGTAATGGCCGTCGCCGCAATAGCAGGCGGAGTGATATTCAACGATGTCGCCGGTGAACATCACTTCCTCGTCCGGCACCCAGGCGACGATGTCGTCGGCGGTGTGGGCACGGCCGAGATGCATCAGGTCAACCCGGCGCTTGCCGAGATAGACCGTCATCCGCTCTGAGAATGTGGTGGTAGGCCAGGTCAGGCCGGGAATGCTCTCATGACCCTGAAACAGCCGCGGGAAGCGCTGGAACTCGCTGTCCCAGTCTTCCTGGCCGCGCTCGGCGACCATCGAACGCGCCACGTCGCCCATGATCACGGTCGGCGCATTGTAGGCCGAGGCGCCGAGCACGCGGACGGCGTGGTAATGGGTCAGCACCAGATGGCTGATCGGCTTGTCGGTCACCGAGCGGATCTTCTCGATCACCTTGCCCGCCAGCCGCGGCGTCGCCTGCGCCTCGATCACCATGACGCTGTCATCGCCGATGATGACGCCGGAATTGGGGTCGCCCTCGGCGGTAAACGCCCACAGGTCGCGGCCGATCTCGGTAAAGGAGATCTGTTTTTCCGCCATGTCGCCGGCGGATGCGAATTTCTTGCTCATTGATATTTCCTAAGCTTTTTCAACTGTTTGCTCGATGGCGCCAAAGATTGAATGGCCATCGGCATCCCTCATTTCAATCCGCACCGTGTCGCCGAAGCGCATGAATGGCGTCGACGGCTTGCCCGATGCGATGGTTTCGATCATGCGGATCTCGGCAATGCAGGAATAGCCCGCGCCGCCTTCGCTCACCGGCTTGCCGGGGTCGCCATCCGGCCCCTTGTTCGACACCGTGCCCGATCCGATGATGGAGCCCGCGCAGAGCGCCCGGGTTTTCGCCGCATGCGCGATCAGCTGCGGGAAATCGAAGGTCATGTCGACGCCGGCATTGGCGCGCCCGAAAGCTTCTCCATTGAGGTCGACTTCGAGTGGCAAATGCAGCTTACCACCATCCCAGACCTCGCCGAGAACCTCAGGCGTTACCGCCACCGGCGAGAACGCCGAGGACGGCTTGGACTGGAAGAAGCCGAAGCCCTTGGCAAGCTCGGCTGGGATCAAGCCGCGCAGGCTGACATCATTGACCAGCATCACCAGTGCGATCGCCGCGCGGCAGGTGTCGATGTCGGCGCCCATCGGCACATCGCCGACAATCACCGCCACCTCGCCCTCGCAATCAATGCCATAGGCCTCGTCGGCCACCTGGATCGGCGCGCGCGGCGCCAGGAACGTGTCGGAGCCGCCCTGGTACATCAACGGCACTTCCCAGAAACTCTCCGGCATCTCGGCGCCGCGCGCCTTGCGCACCAGTTCGACATGATTGACGTAGGCCGACCCATCCGCCCATTGATAGGCCCGCGGCAGCGGCGACAACGCGGTGCGCTCATGAAACCGTTCGGTCGGCTCGACGCCGGCTTCCAGCATCTCGGCCACATCGCGAAGCCGCGGGGCGACATGGGCCCAGTCATCCAGCGCCGCCTGAAGCGTGCGCGCAATGTGCGGCACGCCGGTGGCGCGGGTCAGATCGCGCGAGACGACGACCAGGCGGCCGTCGCGGCTTCCGTCACGGAGTGTGGCAAGTTTCATGCGGTTTTCCTCCTGGGTTTGGGGAGCGGCAATTCCAGCCCGTCGCGGCCGATGGTCAGCCGCCCGTCCCATGTCGTTCTGACTTGTCCGGTCCAATCGGTTTCGGTGATCAGCGGATCATCCGCCGGCACCAGATGATTGAGCACAAGATGCGCGGCGTTGGCCTCTGTGGCAATGCGCCCGACATCGGCCGCCATGGTGTGGCTGGCCAAAAGATGCTGTTTGAGCCGCTCGCCGTTTCCCGTCCGGGCCACCAGGCGGTCGACACCATCCGGATGCATGGCTTCGTGCACCAGAATGTCGGCATTGCGGGCAAAGTCCGCGAGCGGCGGGAAATAGGCGGTGTCGGCTGAAAACACGATTCTCCGGCCGTCATGGCTGAGCCTGAGCGCGAAACACTCGGTGACCGGCGGATGCTCGACCCGCAAGGCCTCGATCAGCAGCCCGTCTTCGTCACACACAACGCCTTCGCCGAATTCGACGATTGTGACCAGGCCGCGAATATCCGGGCGGCCCTCATCATCGATGCGGAGATCGATGTCATAGGCGAGGGAAACCAGAAATCCGTCCCAGACGGCTTTCGTCCCCACCGGGCCGAACACCCGCACCGGCGTCTTCAGGCCGGCGGTCCAGGCGGTGTGAAGCAACGGCCCCAGTTCGAGCACGTGATCGGAATGCAGATGGGTGATCAGCACCAGGTCCAGCTCCGCCAGCGCCATGCCGGCCTCGACCAGCCCGCGCGACACGCCCAGCCCGCAATCGACCACGATGCGGCGGCCGCCTATTTCAAGCAGCGACGAGGTCGGCGACGGTCCGCCCGGGCGGATTGCCGGTCCGCCCTTCGATCCCAGAATGACCAGTCTTTCGTTCACTTGGCCCCCGACCATCCGCCGGCTTCCGGCGTGCCGTCAAATTTCCGCTCCAGACCCTCCCAGCAATCGACATAGCCGGGTTGCAGGGTCTCAAGTTCGGCAGCATAGCGGGTGACCATCTGCGGAAATCTGGTTTCGAACATGAACGCCATCGTGTTGGAGAGCTTGACCGGTTTCAGCTCCACCGTCGAGGCCTTTTCGAAGGCGTCGTGATCGGGCCCGTGCGGCATCATCATGTTGTGCAGGCTCATGCCGCCGGGAAGGAAGCCTTCCTCCTTGGCGTCATACTGGCCTTCGATCAGCCCCATGAATTCGCTCATGATGTTGCGGTGATACCAGGGCGGGCGGAACGAATGCTCGGCCACCATCCAGCGCGGCGGGAAAATCACGAAATCGATATTGGCGGTGCCCGCCTCGCCCGACGGCGCCGTCAGCACCGTGAAGATCGACGGATCGGGATGATCGAACATGATGGCGCCGACCGGCGAAAACGTCCTGAGATCATATTTGTAGGGGGCGTAGTTGCCATGCCAGGCGACCACATCGAGCGGCGAATGACCGATCGGCGTGACATGAAACGCGCCGCACCATTTGATGTGAACCAGGCAGGTAGTTTCCTTGTCTTCGTAAGCCGCCACCGGCGTCTTGAAATCGCGCGGATTGGCCAGGCAATTGGCGCCGATCGGGCCGCGTTCGGGCAGCGTGAACTTGGCGCCGTAGTTTTCGCAGACATAGCCGCGCGCGCGGATGACGCCCTCGCCACGCATCACCTTGAACATCATGCCGCGCGGCAGCACGGCGATTTCCAGCGGCGCGACGTCGATGATTCCCATCTCGCTGAAAATTGTGAGCCCGCCTTCCTGCGGCACGATCATCATCTCGCCATCGGCATTGAAGAAATAGTCATCCTCCATATCAGCCGTCAGCGCATAGACATGGGTCGCCATGCCCACCTGCCCGACAGCGTCGCCGGCCGTGGTCATGGTGCGGATGGCGTCAAGAAAATGCACGTCACCTTCAGGATAGGGCGTCGGATCCCAGCGCCGCTGGCCGAGCGACAGGATGTCGGGCACATGATGCGGCGCCGACTTCCAGGACGGCCGGTCGATCACCCGGAAATCTGTGGTGTGGCGCACGCTGGGGCGAATCCGGTAGAGCCATGAGCGTTCATTGGTGCCGCGCGGCGCGGTAAACGGCGAACCGGACAGCTGCTCGGCATACAATCCATAGGCACAGCGCTGCGGTGAATTCTGGCCCTGCGGCAGGGCGCCGGGCAGGCTCTCGGTTTCGAAATCATTGCCAAATCCCGGCATGTAGGCAAGCGACATTGGGTCACTCCGATCATGGTTCAAATCAGGTCCCACTAAATCAGTTGTAAATGTAACCATCAACCTTTGTGCGCCGCCAAACCCACCCGTCATGGCTGCTCATGCACCGGTTTTCCATCGTCTTGTACCACTGGCTGATATGACGTAACACTGTGCCTGGTACGGTAGAGTTTTCACACATCTGACGGCTAACCCGCACTCAATGTAGAGCAAATTACATCATACCAGGGGGATTACCCATGAACTTAAGCGCACCCACCCAAGTCGTATTCCTGATCTCGCTTGTGATCGCAATCGTCGGAATTCTGGCCGGTCTCGCCATCATTCCGAGCTTGCCGATCTCCGCGTTCTGGATTGTCGTTGTCGGCTATGCCGTGCTGGCCGCTGGCTGCCTGCTCAAGGGCGCCTGAACCAGCGATTGAACGCCGAAACCACTCCGGGAGGCCGCCCGTGCGGCCATCCGTTTTAGTCGAAGTGCATACCAACTCCAGCCCGGGGCGCCCTATGGTGATCAAACGCTTTCTGGTTCTCGTCACGCTCAGCCTCGCCACAGCGCTTGCCTCCGGCCCAGTCCGGGCCCAGAGCGATTATTGTTACGAACTCGCTGCCCGGATCTGCGACGGCGAGGAACTCGGTCCGTGCTTTGACTCCGAGGAAAGCTGGCAATTGCTGCCCGACGAGTGCGTCGGCGACATCCAGAGCCAGATCGAGATGGACCGGGAATTCTATGAACAGAATGCCGGCAGCAGCGTGACCACCGACGGCGATGACGGCGTGATCGGCAGCTACAATGCCTATATCGATCGCGATGACCTCTACAATTCCAATGGCAAGCGCCTCACCCAGGTCTGGCAGGTGTTGCGGCAGGACCGGGCCAATTTCCACAAATTCGGCATCAGCCAGGGCGGCGACGATTGGGATCCGTTTTTCGATGACGTCAACAATCGCGCCGCCATGGAAATGATGGTGCGCGGCGGCTACATCGACCCCCAGGCGGAGCGAATCATACTGGAAGGCGGCGCCGTCGTGCATGTCGAGATTCTGGGACGCAACGGCCGCGGCACTTCGGTTCAGGTCAACGTCAGCCGCTAGTTGGAACTGCCTCTCAGCCGTTCGATCATTGCCGAGAAATCGCGGCCCTTGCCCTCGCCGGCAACAAAGTCGGCATAAAGCTCGGTGGCCCGCGCGCCCATCGGCGTCTGCGCCGAAACGCTTTCCGCCGCCTGCTGCGACAGCCTGAGATCCTTGAGCATCAGGTCCGCCGCAAAGCCTGGCTTGTAGCCATTGTCGGCCGGGCTTTGCGGTCCGACGCCGGGCACCGGGCAATAGGTGTTGACCGACCAGCACGAGCCCGATGAGGTCGAGACCACATCGAACAGGCTCTGCGCCGACAGGCCGAGTTTCTCGGCCAGCGCAAAGGCCTCGCAGGCGCCGATCATCGAGATGCCCAGGAGCATGTTGTTGCAGATCTTGGCCGATTGCCCGGCGCCGGCCTCGCCGCAATGCACCGCCTTTTTGCCCATGATCTCGAACAAGGGCGCCGCGCGCGCAAACGCTTCCGTGCTGCCGCCGGCCATGAAGGTGAGCGTACCAGCCGCCG
>LADQ01000021.1 GCA_000961635.1 Hoeflea sp. BRH_c9
AGTTTGGGGCCCAGCTTGGGGCGATGCCGGCTGCGGCGCCGGCTCGGCTATCACCGGGCTTTGCTCCACCATCGATTCGAGCTCGGCCATCAAGGCGTCGGCCTCGTCAAGCTCGGCGGGAAGCGCCTCGATGTGTTCGCTCTCGACTTCGTCAATGGCCAGGTTGAGCTTGTCGAGCTGGCGGGCGATCACCTCGTCGGACGGCGGCGGATTGATCGCCTCGAGCTGCCGGCGGATGGCGGCGCGCGCCTTGTCATAGACCCTGATCCGGTTCTGTGGAGTATTGTCGGGCAGATTGTCGACTGCCTTCCGGATGACTGCTACAAAATCCGCCATGATTTACCCTGGTTTGATCACATCAAGCGCCGAAACGACGCATTTGCGCTAACCTAGTCTTCAAACGGGTCTGTCACAAGTATGGTGTCATCGCGCTCGGGACTTGTGGACAACAGCGCCACCGGCGCGCCGATCAGTTCCTCGATGCGGCGCACATATTTGATCGCCTGGGCCGGCAGGTCGGCCCAGCTGCGCGCGCCGACGGTGGTGCCCTCCCATCCCTCGATGGTCTCGTAGACCGGGGTGACGCGGGCCTGAGCGCCCTGGCTGGCGGGCAGGTGATCAATGCGCTCGCCGTCAAAGTCGTAGCCGACGCAGATCTTGAGTTCCTTGAGCCCGTCGAGCACATCGAGCTTGGTCAGCGCGATGCCGGTGATGCCGTTGACGGCCACCGCCTGGCGCACAAGAGCTGCGTCGAACCAGCCGCAGCGGCGCTTGCGGCCGGTGACCGTGCCGAATTCATGGCCGCGTTCGCCCAGAAACTGGCCGGTTTCGTCAAACAGTTCGGTCGGGAACGGTCCCTCGCCCACCCGCGTCGTATAGGCCTTGGTGATGCCGAGCACATAGCTGAGTGCCCCCGGCCCGAGGCCCGAGCCGGCCGCGGCCTGGCCGGCAACCGTGTTGGACGAGGTGACGAAGGGATAGGTGCCGTGGTCGACATCGAGCAGCGTGCCCTGGGCGCCTTCAAACAGGATTCGGGCGCCGCGGCGGCGCTGCTTGTCCAAGAGCAGCCAGACAGTCTCGCGGAACGGCAGGATGCGGTCGGCCACCGAGGTGAGTTCCTCGAGAATGGCATCAAGCGAGATCTCAGGCTGGCCCAGGCCGCGCCGCAGCGCATTGTGGTGGGTGAGCAGCCGGTCGATCTTGGCGGGCAGTGTGTCGAGATTGGCAAGGTCCATGACCCGAATCGCCCGGCGGCCGACCTTGTCCTCGTAAGCAGGTCCGATGCCGCGGCGGGTGGTGCCGATCCTGGTGCCGGAATTGGACGCCGCGTCCTCGCGCAGCGCGTCGAGTTCGCGGTGCAGCGACAGGATCAGCGTCGCATTGTCGGCGATGCGGAGATTGTCGCCATTGATGACCACGCCCTGGGTCGCCAGCCGGTCGATTTCGCTGACCAGCGCATGCGGATCAATGACGACGCCATTGCCGATCACAGCCAGTTTTCCCGGCCGCACAACGCCCGAGGGCAACAGCGAGAGCTTGTAGACAATCCCGTCGATGACCAGCGTGTGGCCGGCATTGTGGCCGCCCTGGAAGCGGACGACGACATCGGCCCGCTCGGACAGCCAGTCGACGATCTTGCCCTTACCCTCGTCGCCCCATTGCGATCCGACGACAACTACGTTGGCCATGACATCCCCTTGGAATCGGTCTCTTGTTCAGAGGCTTTTAAAGCAAAACCCGCGCATGCATACAGACTTGAGGCACCAAAATCGACCCTCTGGCGCAAGGATGCGGCTTTTTTACGTGACAATTTCGCTTGTTCTGGCCAAACAGGACGCATGGTGATCGAGATCGGCCCCCCACTGCCACGAGATCGGCCGTTGCCCGCCCTGACCCCGGCCCGAGCCTGGCCGCAAAACCCCGGAAACTCGCCTTGACTCTTCGCGCCCTCACCCTGCCCCTTCGCGCCTATGTGTTCCTGACAATCACCGCGATGTCGTGGGGCGGCAACGCCGTGGCCGGAAAACTCGCGGTCGGGCATATTTCGCCGATGCTGCTGACCTCGGTTCGCTGGGGCCTGGCGCTGGTGGTGCTGCTCGGCTTTGCCCTGCCGCAGGTGCGCCGCGACCTGCCCGTCATCCGCAGGCATCTGCCGCTGCTGATCGCCTACGGCGTGTTCGGCTTTGCGTTCTTCAACATCCTGCTCTACTCGGCGCTCGAATACACCACCGCCATCAATGTCGCCATCGAGCAGGCGGGCATGCCGATGGTGATCTTTCTCGCCAATTTCCTGCTGTTCCGCATCAAGGCCAGCCCGGCCCAAATCATCGGCTTTGCACTGACGCTGGCGGGCGTGGCGATCACCGCCTCAAGCGGCAGCCTCGAACGGCTGATCGGGCTGCAGCTTGGCCGCGGCGACGCGCTGATGCTGCTGGCGGTGTTGTTTTACGGCGGCTACACCGTGGCGCTGCGCTACAAGCCGACCCTCCACTGGCAAAGCATGATTTCGGTGATGGCGGCGTCGGCGTTCCTGACTTCCCTGCCCTTCACGGCGTTTGAAGCGGCAAGCGGCAGCGTGATCTGGCCCGACACACAAGGATGGCTGGTCGCAGCCTTCACCGCAGTGTTCCCGTCGCTGGTGGCCCAGGTGATGTTCATCAAGGGCAACGAGATCATCGGCTCCAACCGCGCCGGGGTTTTCATCAATCTGGTGCCGATCTTCGGCACGCTGCTGTCGGTGATGATCCTGGGCGAGAGGCTGCAGCTTTATCACGTGGTGGCGCTGGGGCTGGTGCTGGGCGGGATCTGGCTGGCGGAGCGGGGGAAGCGGTAGGGCGCTCCCGGCAAAAACAGCGGGCCAAACGCGGGACCATGTCGATCAGCGTCCTACCAAACCAGATGTGAGACGGACCTTGCAAAACGCGATTGGAAATCGGGTACTGTCTCTCAATATCCTGAAAGTGTCAGAGCGCTTGCTATTCGGCGGCGAACTTCAGGATCGGTGAACGGAAATGATTTGAAGAAGTGCTGTTGATTTGCGTCCGGGCGGCGGCCTGCGACATTTCTCTTCCAGAATAGAGCCTTCTCGGGGTCCCGGTTCAGGCAATGGGCAAGAACCGCAATCATGCCAATCAGAAAATGCGAATTCGGGGATCGGGCACCAGCGTCGGCCCATTTCGCAGCACTTTCATAGTCGCCTTCGACAATGAAGGACAACGCACGGGTGCTGTGCATGGCATAGACCATGGGGTCCAGCGGGCTGAGCTGACACGCGGTATCGACAGAGGCACGCGCGCTATGCTCCCGGCTGGAAAGCATATCGGCGAAAGCGTGCGAGTAATGGCCATGGGCGTAATTCGGGCTAAGGACAATCGAACGGTCAAGCCAATCCAGTCCAAGTTCCAACTCGTTCCTGAGCCAGAATGATCGGCCCATCACCAGGTTGGCGAAGGGATCCAGCGGATCCAACTCGATGCTGCGTTCGGCAAACCGCGATGCGGCGGTCGCCGCCGCAACCGGATCACCACTGTAATTCACGAAGGAGTCCTGAAAGCTTGTGAACGATAACCCGGCATGCGCCCGCGCGAACCCGGGATCCTGCATGATCGCCTTTTGAAAAAAGCCCGTCGCCCTTTCGTTCCCCTCCTGGCAGAAGCGGTACATCTGCTGCAGACCGAGGTGATAATTTGCCCAGGCATCAAGGTTTTCCGATGTGCCAATGCGGGCGTCGCGGGCTTCATTCAGCGGGATATAGATTTCCAGCGCCGCGACGACACTGGCAGCGATCTCGGCGCGCACCTCATGAAGACCGTCACGAGACAGGTTGTAGCTCCCCCCCCAAACCACCTCCCGGCTCCGGCTGTCAGACAGCTCGACCGAAATCACCAGCCTGCCCCCCAGGGCTTCGATGGATCCGACCAGGACGTATCGAACTTTCAAGGCGGACGCTATATCGGCCAAATCCTCATTTTCGGACCGGAACTTGAAAGCGGTTCCGCGGGCAATGACCATCAGCCAGCGCAGTTTGCACAGCGCCTGAATGAGTTCATGAGGAATAGCTTCGGCCAGCACTTCTCCGACGTCAGGCGTTCCGAGGAACCTGAATGGCAAGACAACAATTGTTGGCCGACGGCCCGTGTCCGCGTCGGGGGCATGGGCCAAATCGGGCTGGTCCTGCCCTGCAACGGCGGCGCTTTGGCGCAAGCTGGTTTCGGCCACAAATCGGAAGCCTTTGCCGTGGATCGTGCGGATCGTGTGTTGGGTGGTCCCGTCGTCGCCAACGGCCTTTCGTGCCGATTTGATGCGGCTGGAGAGTGAGCTGTCTGAAATGCAGCGCCCGCCCCAGACGCTTTCGATGATTTCCTCCTTCGTGACCAGCCGGTGCCGGTTTCCAACCAGCAGCGAGAGCAGCTGAAAAACCTGAGGCTCAAGCGGCACCAATGCGCCGGCGTTGCGCAGCTCGAATCTCTCCGGATCCAACTCAAAGTTTGCGAAGCTCCAACTCATTGCTGCGAATCTACCTCAAAATCCGGCTCTTCTGCAGGAAAAATTCAGACGCGCTTCAAGCTTGCCATCAACGCGTACGCTTAACTGACATTCAAACCAGCAAATCGACCGGATCGGTCTGAACAAGAGGAGAATGAAATGAACAGCGACACGAAATTGAAGTTTCTGAAGCTTGCGCTTATCGCATTCGGTGCGGTCTTTCTGGTGGTCTATCCATTGGGGCTGTTTTGGCCATCGGGTTGGGTTTGGCATGCAGGGCAAGGGTCCTATTACCTGCAGATGATCTGCGCCTTCTATGCCGTTCTGGGCGTCTTTCTGATCATGGCCGCGCGCAATCCGGCTGACAACAGGAGCCTGATTTCCTTCACCGTCTGGTCAAGTGCCGCCCATGCCGGGGTGATGGCCGTTCAGGCGGTCACCGATGGGCATGAAATGGGTCACATGCTTGGCGACGTTCCCGCGCTTTTCCTGGTCGCCATCGTTCTGGGTTACCTGAACTCCGGGTCGTCCACGGCCACCGCCTGACTGCGCAAGGCGGTGATCTGCCTTGACATGCCATCTTCAAAGATAGGGTAAGCCCATGACCGGAAAAGACGAAACCCTTGACCCGCAAGACTGGGAAGGTCTGCGCCAATTGACGCATCGCATCATCGACGACGCCATAGATTACACCCGCGACGTGCGGGACCGCCCACTGTGGCAAGAAATGCCGCAAGACGTGCGCGACAGTTTTGCCGCTCCGTTGCCGCAAGAGCCGACCGCGCTTGAAGATGTCTACGGTACGCTGTCGAGAAACATGATGCCCTATCCGATGGGCAACATCCATCCGCGGTTCTGGATGTGGTACATGGGGTCGAGCAATTTCACCGGTGCGATCGGAGATTTTCTGGCGGCGGTTCAGGGGTCGAACCTTGGCGGCGGCAACCATTCGGCCGGCCTGATCGATCAGCAGGTCGTCGATTGGTGCAAGCAGATGCTCGGCTTTCCACAGACCGCCAGCGGAACCCTGGTCAGCGGCGGGTCAATGGCCAACATTATCGGGCTGACCGTTGCGCGCAACCAGATGGCCGGCATTGATGTGCGCGAGAACGGTGTCGCAGGTGTCGAAAGGCCCTTGCGCTTTTACGGGTCAGACCAGGTGCACGGCTGCCATCAAAAAGCGATGGAACTGCTCGGACTGGGCAAGACGTCCCTGTGCAAGGTGCCCTCGTTGCCGGATTGCACAATGGACGTGGATGCCTTGCGAACTGCCATCATGCGAGACCGCGAGGCAGGCCTCAATCCTGCTTGCGTGATTGCCACGGCGGGTACCGTCAACACCGGTGCCATTGACGATCTGCTGGCGATCGAAGCGATCTGCAGGGCCGAGGGGATGTGGTTTCATGTCGACGGCTGCATCGGTGCGTTGATTGCCATCGCACCCGAAAACAAGGCGCGGGTGGCCGGCATCGAGAAGGCGGATTCTGTGGCCCTCGATCCGCACAAATGGCTGCACGCGCCGTTCGAGGTTGGCTGCGCGCTGGTCCGGGACCGCGGCGCGCATCGCGGCACCTTTGCAACAACGTCCGAGTACCTTGAAACGACCGAACGCGGCATCGCATCCGCGCATTGGCTACACGACTACGGTGTCCAGACTTCGCGAGGCTTCCGGGCGCTCAAGGTCTGGATGGCGCTGCAAGAGCATGGGGTCCAGAAGTTCGGCCGTCTTATTGATCAGAATATCCGGCAAGCCCGCTATCTGACGGATCGGATCAATCAGGAACCCGCATTGGAGCTGACCTTTTCGACCAATATAAATATCGTCTGCTTCCGCTACTGCACCGATCTTGCGTCCGAAAGTGAATCGAAGCGGGTCAACACCGAAATCATGCTTCAGATGCAGGAAACCGGCATGGCAGCGGTCTCGGATACGACGGTGCATGGCCGGCATTGTCTGCGCGCTGCAATCAACAACCACCGAACCGTCGAGGCGGACCTCGACATTTTGGTGAGCGAAGTCATCCGGTTGGGAAAACTGATACAAAAAAGTCCGGCAACCTGATCAGCGCCTACAAGACTGCGGCTTGGGCCGCCCCTATCAGTTTTGGAGAAAGTCTTGGCCGAAGAAACCAGCAGATTCAATGATTTGCGCACCCGGTCTGGAAGCCAATGGTGGTTGATTGTTGACCCCGGAGGCGACGTTGATCTTTGCTGGTCGGACCCGGGATTCGAGATCGATCATTACGCAACTACCGATCTGCGAACGATGACAGCGACATAGATGGGGTTGGGCACCATCGAAACCAAACGAAGGTCGGCTTTCCTAAAACGGCGCCAACCTTTCACTTATACGGGAATGTCCGCTTCCTGCCCGAAATCGACATCGCTTCTATCGGCTCTGTCCACCACCCAAAACTAAAACCGCCCTCCGAAACCGGACACCGGCTTCGGAAGGCAGCATGTTCATCCATAGGCCCCCGTCTCAATCGACGTTGAACACCAGCGGCTTGGCCTGCTTGATCGCGTGGTGGGCGGTCAGTTTGTTAAGCACGTCCTGGCTGACCACTTCATCGACATAGAGCAGCGCGATCGCGTTGCCGCTTTCCTTTTCGCGGCCGAGCTGGAAGTTGGCGATGTTGACGCCGGCGTCGCCGAGCGTCGTGCCCATGAAGCCGATCATGCCGGGGACGTCGGTGTTGGCGATGTAGATCATGTGCTGGCCGACATCGGCGTCCATGTTGATGCCCTTGATCTGGATGAAGCGCGGCTTGCCGTCGGAGAACACGGTGCCGGCGACCGAGCGGGTCTGCCGCTCGGTGGTGACGGTGAGCTTGATATAGCCGTCATAGACGCCTGTCTTGTCGCGCTTGACCTCGGACAGGATGATGCCCTTTTCCTTCACCATGATCGGCGCCGACACCATGTTGACGTCGGAAACCTGGTTGCGGATCAGGCCCGCCAGCAGCGCGCTCGTCAGCGCCTTGGTATTCATCGTCGCGGTGGCGCCGTCGTAAAGGATCTCGATTTCCTTGATCGGGCTTTCCGTCACCTGGCCGGCGAAGGAACCGAGCACATCGGCGAGGCGGATGAAGGGTTTGAGGATCGGCGCTTCCTCGGCGGTGATCGAGGGCATGTTGATGGCGTTGGAGACAGCGCCGCGGATGAGATAGTCCGACATCTGCTCGGCTACCTGCAGCGCGACGTTTTCCTGCGCTTCGGTGGTGGAGGCGCCGAGATGCGGGGTGCAGACGACATTGGGCAGGCCGAACAGCGGGCTTTCGGTGGCGGGCTCGACCTCGAACACGTCAAAGCCGGCGCCGGCGACATGGCCGGACTTGATCGCCTCGGCAAGCGCCGCCTCGTCGACCAGGCCGCCACGGGCGCAATTGATGATGCGAACGCCCGGCTTGGTCTTGGCGAGGGCTTCCTTGCCCAGGATGCCGCGGGTCTTGTCGGTCATCGGCACGTGCAGGGTGATGAAATCGGCCCTGGCGAGCAGCTCGTCGAGCTCGACCTTGACGACGCCCATTTCCTCGGCCCGTTCCTTCGACAGGAAGGGGTCATAGGCCAGCACATGCATGCCGAGGCCGATCGCCTTCTTGCAGACGATGCCGCCGATATTGCCAGCGCCGATGACGCCCAATGTCTTGCCGGTGATCTCGACGCCCATGAATTTCGATTTCTCCCACTTGCCGGCCTGGGTGGAGCTGTCTGCGGCGGGAAGCTGGCGGGCGACGGCGAACATCAGCGCGATGGCGTGCTCGGCGGTGGTGATCGAATTGCCGAACGGCGTGTTCATGACGATGATGCCGCGGCGCGAGGCTGCCGGGATGTCGACATTGTCGACGCCGATGCCGGCGCGGCCGATGACCTTGAGATTGGTGGCGGCCGCAATCAGCTTTTCGGTGGCCTTGGTGGCCGAACGGATCGCCAGGCCATCATACTGGCCGATGATTTCGAGCAGTTTTTCCTTGTCCTTGCCGAGCTTCGGCTGGAAATCGACTTCGACGCCGCGATCGCGAAAGATCTGGACGGCGGTTTCCGACAGTTCATCGGATACGAGTACGCGAGGTGCCATGATGGCCTCCATTGATAGGGTCTGATTGAGGGAATGGGGCAGCCGGGCCGCGCGGGGATTGCCGCGCGGTCACAGGATCAAGATCAGGCAGCCTGCTTGAGCGCGGCTTTCTCCTGGGCAAAGGCCCATGACAGCCAGGGCATCAAGGCTTCGAGATCGGAAGTTTCGACGGTGGCGCCGCACCAGATCCGAAGGCCCGCGGGCGCATCGCGATAGGCGCCGATATCGAACGCCACGCCTTCGTTGTCCAGCCGCGAGACAAGCGCCTTGGCGAAGGCGGCCTGGGCGTCGGGCGCGAGTGCCGCGATCTCCGGATCGGAAATCACCAGGCAGACCGAGGTGTTGGAGCGTGTCTCGTCGACCTTGGCGAGATTGGCGATCCAGCCATTGTCCGCCACGAAGCGATGCAGAACATTGGCATTGGCGTCGGCGCGGGCCATCAGCCCGTCAAGGCCGCCGACGCTTTCGGCCCAGGTCAACGCATCGATATAGTCCTCGACGCACAGCATCGAGGGCGTGTTGATGGTCTCGCCGGTGAAGATGCCCTCGATCAGCTTGCCCTTCGAGGTCAACCGGAAGATCTTCGGCAGCGGCCAGGCCGGAACGTAGCTCTCGAGCCGTTCGACAGCGCGGGGCGACAGGATCAGCATGCCGTGGCCGCCCTCCCCGCCCAGAACCTTCTGCCAGGAGAAGGTGACGACATCGAGCTTGGCGAAATCGAGATCCTGGGCGAAGGCAGCCGAGGTGGCGTCGCAGATGGTCAGTCCGGCGCGGTCGGCGGGAATGAAATCGGCGTTGGGGACCCGGACGCCGGAGGTCGTGCCGTTCCAGGTGAACACCACATCGCGGTCGAAATCGATCTCGGTGAGATCGGGAAGTTCGCCGTAGGGCGCGGTGATCTTGCGGACGTCGGCGAGCTTGAGCTGCTTGACCACATCGGTGATCCAGCCTTCGCCAAAGCTTTCCCAGGCCACCATGTCGACGCCGCGCGCGCCGAGCATCGACCACAGCGCCATCTCGACGGCGCCGGTGTCGGACGCAGGAACAATGCCGATGCGGTAGTCTTCCGGCACCTTGAGCACGGTGCGCGTCAGGTCAATGGCCTGCTTGAGTTTGGATTTGCCGATCTTGGCCCGGTGCGAGCGGCCGAGCGCCGCGTCAACGAGCGCTTCAGGCGTCCAACCGGGACGCTTGGCGCAGGGGCCAGAAGAAAAACGGGGATTTGCCGGACGCAATGCCGGCTTCGTATCAGTCGTCATCATGCTATCCTTCCAGATAGTGGCCCCTCGTTGGGGAGGGGTGGCCCACTGGCGGGATTAGACGTCCGTGAAATCGAAGTCAAGCGGCGCGATGCGCGGCAGACAAAAAAGAGGGCGGTTCCCCCGCCCTCTCCACTCAAGTCGGTATGGCTCCAGCGCCTACCACAGCGCGTAGCGCAGGCCGACACGGACTTCATGCTTCTCGAAACCATTGTCGGAAGCCTGCGCGCCGGTGGCGCCAGCCGCCACTGTCGCGGCGTCATAGCCGAACTGACCGTCAGACTTGATCTTGGAGTATTTGTAGCCCAGGTCCAGTTTGAGATCCTTGGTCAGATCGTAGGATATGCCGGTCATCAGGGCATAGGTAAAGCGCCAGCTTTCGGTGCCGGGATTGCTGCCGTCGATTGCGGCTCCCGCACCGCACAGATTGCCGACAACCGAGATGCAAGTCTGGTCGTTGTTCAGCTGGTGCCATGTCACCCTTGTCACGCCGGCGCCGGCGCCGACATAGGGGGTGAAGCCGGCAAATGTGCCAAGATCGACATAGGCATTGGCCATAAAGCCATATTGCTCGAAGTTCTGCGAATCAACACTGGCGCATTGGCCTGTCGCCAGGCCGGTACAGGGCTGGGTCGAACTGGTGGCCCCCGAAAAACTGCCCCGGCTGTAATCAAAGGTAAGGTCGCCCCTGAGATAGTCGGTGAAACTGTAGCCTGCGCCCAGGGATCCTGACCAGTCGCTGTCGAGCGATGAACTGTCAAACGCATTGGTGAAATAGGCCGCGGGCGGTCCGGCGGTGAAGACCGAGTAATTGGTCGCAGCACCTCGGGTTCTGACGGAGTATCCGAGGTCTCCGCGAAGATACCAGCCCGAGCCGATTTCGACCGGTTGGGTGACCGGCAATTCCGGAGCATAAATGATGTCGTCGAGATCAGCGGCCTGGGCGGGCGCCGTCAGCGCCGTCAAACCCACGACGCAAGAAGTCAGAGCAATTCGCATGAACATGGCCGATTTCCCTTCAATAGATCCGGATTCGCTCACTGCGCTCCGAATCCTGTGAAAGACACTATGGCCGAGACTGGTTAAGTCACCGTTAAGCATATCCGTTAACCGTGCTGTTTGCGCCCCGCCGGGCACAAAACGCCGCACATGACTGAATTCCCGGTTCCAAAAACAAGACCGCCCGGCTGGTTGGCCGGGCGGTTTGGTGCGAGAACACTGTGATGGAAGGCGGGCGAAGACCTATTTGTAGACCGCCGGCATGATCGGCGCGGGTTCGATGTAGGCTTCCTGCTGGGCACACCCTCCCAGGCTGTAGCGAAGGCCGCCACGAACTTCATGCGAAGACATGCCGCCATCGTAACCCGGGCCGCCATTGAGTGCGTAGCCGAACATCTTGCCGCCACTGATGCGACGGTAGCGGTAGCCCACGTCCGCCTTCAAATTGCAGGTCACATCGACCGAGGCTCCGGCCATCAGGGCATAGGTGAAACGCCAGGACTTTGCTCCCGAATGGGTCACGCTCGGATCGCAAAGCGCCGGATCGCCCGCGGAGCAAGAGGTGTTGGTCAAGCCTTTCCAGGATACATAGGTGCCGCCGATGCCTGCGCCTGCATAAGGCGTAACCCGGCCGTAGGTGCCGAAATCAACATAGGCGTTGGCGAGCAAGCTCAAACCGCTGACTTTCGAGACATCCCTTGACACGCACGCCCCCGACACGCCGCAGCTGCCCGTGGTGGATCCGCGGAAATCCGCCTTGCTGAAATAGTCAAAGGTCAGATCGGTGCGCAGATATCTGCGAATCTGGTAGCCGACGCCGACGCCGACGCTGTAGGACGAGCGCAGTTCGGATGTGGTGAATCCGACGAAGTTGGCATTGGAGCCCTGAAAGAACCCCGGATCCTTGATCTTGTTCCAGGCGTAGCCGGCGTCACCGCGCAGATACCAGCCGCCCGCCGCGGCGACGGGCTGAGTGACCGGCAATTCCGGCGCATAGATGATTTCGTTAACATCAGCGGCTTGGGCGGGCGCGGCCAGCGCCGTAAGACCCGCGACGCAAAAAGTCAGAGCAATTCGCATGAACATCAACAGTCTCCCTTCAACAGGCCCGGCTTTGCTTACTGCCCACCGGATGCCTTTGGAGCGCAACCTCGTGGAGACCGGTTAAGGCCCGGTTAAGAATGTCCGTTAACCGTGTTGTTTCCGCCACGCGGCGCAAATTTGCCCTTTTTGCAGAGGATTCTTGATCCAAGGTCTCGCTTAAGTTGTTATATTTATACAACAAATTACGTGTATCATTTCAAAGATACACGTCGCAGCGCATCCGATCGGACTCGCGGCGACGTGGTTGGATGTGGTGCGAATACTACAGCGCCGCGCATCCAATTGGATGCGCAAAGGTCGCTGTAGAGCTTTGAAATAATGCACGTACGTTATCACCCAGATGAATACATTTGGGTGCGACATGCATCAGGACGCTCTCAAGACAAAACCGCCCGGCGGTTTGGCCGGGCGGCTTGAAGCGAGAACACTGTGATGGAAGGCGGGCGAAGACCTATTTGTAGACCGCAGGCATGATGGGCGCGGGTTCGATGTAGACTTCCTGCTGGGGACAACCTCCCAGGCTGTAGCGAAGGCCGCCACGAACTTCATGCGAAGACATGCCGTCTTCGTAACCCGGGCCGACGCCCAGTGCGTAGCCGAACATCTTGCCGCCACTGATGCGACGGTAGCGGTAGCCCACATCAGCCTTCAGATTGCAGGTCACATCGATCGAAGCTCCGGCCATCAGGGCATAGGTGAAACGCCAGGACTTTGCCCCCGGATAGGTTACGTCGGGAGCGCAAGGAATGCCCCCCGGGCAAGAAACGCTTGTGCCTGCCAAGCTGTCCCAGGATACGTAGGTGCCGCCGATGCCGGCGCCTGCATAAGGTGTAAACCGGCCGAAGGTGCCGAAATCAACATAGGCGTTGGCGAGCAGGCTCAATCCGCCGACCTTCGAGGTATCCGATGACCTGCACGCCCCCCCGCCGGGGCAAATACCCGTGGTGGATCCGCGGAAATCCGCCTTGCTGAAATAATCAAGGGTCAAATCGGTGCGCAGATATCTGCGAATCTGGTAGCCGACGCCGACGCCGACGCTGTAGGACGAACGCAGCTCGGATGTGGCGAAACCAACATAGTTCGCATTGGAGCCCTGAAAGAACCCCGGATCCTTGATCTTGTTCCAGGCGTAGCCGGCGTCACCGCGCAGATACCAGCCGCCAGCAGCGGCGACCGGCTGCGACACAGGAGCTTCATAGATCGGCGCGTCATAAATCGGGGCGGGCAGAATGTCAGCGGCCGCAGCCGAGCCCACACCGGCAAACACCATGGCCGCTCCGGCCAGCAAGATCTTTCTCATGGCAGACTCCATTGTCGAGGTATGCGGTGCCGTCGGTCCTGGAGACAACACGCTTATTGGTTCGACTTGGAAAATGCAGTAGAAAGGTTAAAACCTGCTTAACCACGTCTGTTTACCAAGAAATGGCAAAAAGGCCGGCAAGCAAACCGGTCGGATCTTGGGAAATTCCAACGCCTCAACATAAAAGCAGCCGAAAAAATTCGACCATTTGGCGCCGGCGATGTTGCCGTGCAGGCTTGTTAAGAAAAGAGACCGAAGACCAAGAACAAGTATTCTTGGGCGGCGGCCCCGGCAAGATTTCTCAGGCCGCGTTGCGAACTCCGGAAATCACGTTGATCAGCTGATCCACGACAGTCTCGATCTGATCACGGTCATCACCCTCGGCCATCACCCGGATCAACGGCTCGGTGCCCGAGGGGCGAATGACCAGCCGGGAGGAGCCGCCGAGCGACGCCTCGGCATCGAGGATGGCCGCCTTGACCTGGCTGTCATTGAGCGGATTGCCGCCCGAATGCCGCACATTCTTGAGCACCTGGGGCACAGGCTCGAACCTGCGGCAGACTTCCGACACCGGGCGGCCCATCCGCTGCACGCAAGCCATCACCTGCAATGCCGCGACCAGACCGTCGCCAGTGGTGGCGAAATCCGAAAGAACGATATGGCCCGATTGCTCGCCACCGACATTGAACCCGTGCTTGCGCATGTATTCCACCACGTAGCGGTCGCCAACCTTGGTGCGGGCGAGCGAAAGACCGATACCGCCGAGAAACCGTTCCAGGCCGAGGTTGGACATCACGGTTGCCACAATGCCATTGCCGAGCAGCATGTTGTCCGCCGCCCAGGACTCCGCGATCAACGCCATCAGCTGGTCCCCGTCGATCACCGCGCCGGTTTCATCGACGATGAGCACGCGATCGGCGTCGCCATCAAGGGCAATGCCGATATCCGCCCTGACTTCGTGAACCTTGCGCGACAAGGCGACAGGATGGGTCGAGCCACAATTGAGGTTGATGTTCATGCCATTCGGCTCCTCGCCGATGGCAATCACATCCGCGCCAAGTTCCCACAGCGCGGCGGGCGCCACCTTGTAGCCCGCGCCATTGGCGCAATCGATGACAACGCGCATGCCCGACAGGGTGACGTCCCTGGGCAGGGTCCGTTTGGCGAACTCGATGTAGCGGTCGTGAACGCCATCAATGCGCTTTGCCCGGCCAATGGCTTCCGGCCGCGCCAATTGCAGATGGATATCCTCATCCATCAGGTCCTCGATACGGTGCTCCAGCTCGTCCGACAGCTTGAAGCCATCGGGGCCGAACAGCTTGATGCCGTTGTCCTGGTAGGGATTGTGCGAGGCGGATATCATCACGCCAATGTCGGCGCGAAGCGACCGGGTCAGCATCGCCACCGCCGGTGTCGGAATCGGACCAAGCAGAAACACATCTACGCCCGCCGCCGTGAAGCCGGCGACCAGCGCGTTTTCGATCATGTAGCCCGACAGCCGTGTATCCTTGCCGATCACCACCCTGTGCCGGTGATCGCCGCGCCGGAACAGATTTCCCACGGCAATGCCCACGCGCATGGCCAGATCCGGCGTCATCGGCGCCTTGTTGGCCTGACCGCGAATCCCGTCAGTGCCGAAATATCGTCTGCTCATGGAGTCCCCACCCTGGTCCCGCTTTGTATCGTATCCAGCCTTGATCCACCAGAATCACGGCGGAATACAATCAGATTTTGTTACAAACCGTATCACTATACACAAAACAGCCGCCCAAGTGGCGGCTGCTATCCTGATTCTAGCCTTATGGTTGATAAGGGCCGAACTAGCCGGTTACTGCGGCTGCGGTTCCATTCCTGGATCCGGCTCATCGCCCTTCTTTCCCGCCCCGCCCTTCTTGGCGCCGGCGGTCGGAACCGCCGTGCCACGGCTTGGCGGGGTGTCATCGCCAATATCGCGCGCAGGCTTCTCGCCGCGAAGCAGCGCCTTGATTTCCTCGCCGGTCAGCGTTTCGTACTCAAGCAGGCCTTCGGCGATGGCGATAAATCCCTTCTTCTTCTTGGTCAGGATCTCACGCGCTTCGTGATAGGCCTGATCAATCAGCCGGCGAATTTCGCTGTCGATTGTCTGGGCGGTGGATTCAGAGACATTCTTCTGCTGCGCCACCGAATGCCCGAGGAAGACTTCCTGCTGGTTCTCGCCATAGGCAACCAGTCCGAGTTCATCGGAGAAGCCCCATTCGGTCACCATCGCGCGGGCCAGCTTGGTGGCCTGCACGATATCCGATGATGCGCCGGAGGTGATGTTCTCCTTGCCGAAAGTCAGTTCTTCGGCAACGCGTCCGCCCATCATGATGGCCAGCCGCGAGATCATCCACTTGTAGCTCATCGAGTAGCGATCGCCCTCGGGCAGCTGCATGACCATGCCGAGCGCCCGTCCGCGCGGGATGATCGTGGCCTTGTGGACCGGATCGGCGACGGCGACATTGAGCGCGACGATGGCATGACCGGCTTCGTGATAGGCGGTCAGCTTCTTTTCTTCCTGGGTCATGGCGGTCGAGCGGCGCTCGGCTCCCATCATCACCTTGTCCTTGGCGTCCTCGAACTCGGCCATGGTGACAATGCGCTTGTTGCGCCGTGCGGCCAGCAGCGCGCCTTCATTGACCAGGTTCATCAGATCGGCGCCGGAAAAACCGGGCGTGCCGCGGGCCAAAACCTTGAGATCGACATTCGGCGCCATCGGCACGTTGCGTACATGCACCTTGAGGATCTTCTCGCGGCCGTTGACATCGGGAAGCGGCACGACGACCTGACGGTCGAAGCGGCCCGGACGCATCAGCGCGGGGTCAAGCACGTCGGGGCGGTTGGTCGCCGCGATCAGGATGATGCCTTCATTGGCTTCAAAACCATCCATTTCGACCAGCAACTGGTTGAGGGTCTGTTCGCGCTCGTCATTGCCGCCGCCAAGACCGGCGCCACGGTGACGGCCGACAGCGTCGATTTCGTCGATGAAGATGATGCAGGGCGCATTTTTCTTGGCCTGTTCGAACATGTCGCGGACGCGGCTTGCGCCAACGCCGACGAACATTTCAACAAAATCCGAACCGGAAATGGTGAAGAACGGCACATTGGCTTCGCCGGCGACGGCGCGTGCGGTCAAGGTCTTGCCGGTGCCGGGAGGGCCAACGAGCAGAACGCCGCGCGGGATCTTGCCGCCGAGCCGCTGGAATTTCTGCGGATCGCGCAGGAATTCGACAATTTCCTCAAGATCCTGCTTGGCTTCGTCCACGCCGGCGACGTCGGCGAATGTCACCCGGCCGTGCGCCTCGGTGAGCAATTTGGCCTTTGACTTGCCAAACCCCATGGCGCCGCGCGAGCCGCCCTGCATCTGCCGCATGAAGAATATCCACACGCCGAGGATGAGCAGGATCGGCAGCCACGAAATCAGATAGCCGACCAGCGTGTTGGAGCTGTCGACTTCCGGCTTTGCGACAATCGTCACATTTTTCTCGTTCAAGCGCTGGATAAGCGCCGCATCGCCAGGCGAATAGGTCTGAAACCCGGTGGCGGAATCGGTGTAGTTGCCCGAAATCCTCTCGCCGACGATGGTCACATCCCGCACCCGGCCGGAATCGATGTCCTTGAGGAACTGCGAATAGGCGATGTCACGCCCGGTGGTCCGCTCGCTCGGGCTTTGAAACATATTGAACAGCGCGATCAACAGGAGCGCGATGATTGCCCAGAGGGCAAAATTACGGAAGTTGGGGTTCATGCTCTTCCTCGGGGATCTTGGTTTGCGGCGACAGGCGCAGAACCAAATTTCAAATACTCAACCTACAACATAGGAGCCCAACGGGTCATTGCCAAGGCTGCACTGAGGCTTTGTCATAGTGCTTTGGCGGCAACCGACGCCAAATCGTCTTTCCAACCGGCCCAGGGACACTCCGGAAGCCGCTCCGCTTTGATCAAGGCCGCCAGCGCCTGGGCCAGCGGAAATTCATGAATCGGCAATATCCGGGAACCTCGACCGGCCAGCCGCCGGCACGAAAATCCGCCAATGACTCCGTCTGGGTTTTCCCAGAACGCTGACTGTGGACCCAAATCGCGTCTGAACAATGGCGCGATTCCCTCTGGTCCGCCGCCCAAGACCTTGAGAAACGAACTGCGGTCGAGATTCTGGACCTGATAGCGCCCATCCCAGACGCCAACCGCTCCCGGCGCGAGATCCAATTTTCCAACGCCCCGGCTTTCCCGGCGGATCAGCAGATCGGTGCCGCGGCACTGCACCAGGCAACGGCCAAGGGTGGCGGCCTGACTGTCTTTGCCGGCGCCGCTGATGCTGGCCGAGGCGATCCCGGCAAGCGTCGCTTTGCCGCGCCTGTCGAGCGGCCGTGCCGCCCCGCCGCACAGATCAATCAGCGCTTCGAGCGCTGCCATCACAACGTGGACATCGGCGTCCGGACCGCGCGTCATCCGGATCATCCCGTTCGGCTCCAAGGCACAATGGCCCGCGATCAACGCTGCTGCCTTTCGGGCAAGGCCGGACCGGGCGATCGCGATCGGCTCGCCGCCAGCACCACATCGA
>LADQ01000200.1 GCA_000961635.1 Hoeflea sp. BRH_c9
GCACCGCCGCCATGTCGCTGCCACGCGCGGTCGCCAGCAGTTGAGCCTGCAGGGCTACGTCATTGCGCAATTGCATCATGAGCGGGAGATCGGCTTCCCGCCAGGGACGCAGCTCGATTTGACGATTGGGCTGGCTCGGCGCGAGGTTCATTCGAGATAAACAATGCGCAATCCGCTGCGGCCAAACCAGGGTTGAACCTCCATGACGCCGTGCGCGATTTTCGGATTGAGACCCACGTAAACTGTATCGACATGAGCAGGCAGATCATCGGGGGCGATGATTGGCGTGTCAAATAGGGTCCTTCCCTGCCGCCACTGGCTCTGATCAAGGAAGCAGGAAACGACACTGGGATCAGGCAGATTGGTATGGATGAATGCGCCATATATGCCGGACCCATATATGGCAGCCGTTTGCCCGACGGGCGCTTCGGCCCGGTCCGGCTGGAGCGCTTTCCTCATGTGTTCCCAGTGCGCCGAAAGCGAATGAGCCTTGGTCAGAACCGCTTCTATTTCTGTTTTCCAATCGGGTTCCATCCGTGGCGCCGCGCCTTTCCGGGCTCGCGCCACCAATGCTCCGCGATGAGCGTCCGCATCAATGTCGATGTCCCCAAAGCCGGCGTCTTTCAGCAGCCATGTCAGCGAACTTTTGGTAAAGTGGTTGACGTGGTCCACAACGATGAGGTCGCCGGCGTTGCCGAAAACATCCGGTACGATCAGATAGACCTGTCCGCCCGGCTTGAGCATTTGGGCGACATGGGCAATCGCCTTGCGCGGATCGGAAATGTGCTCGAAGGCGAAGAATGAAGTCACCAGATCGAAACGCCCCTGCCATTCCGGCGGTGTTTCATACATGGCCTGACGGTCGCTGGCGACGAAGCGGTCCCAAAACGCTTTGTAGGCGCTGCTGACATCGAACAGATGCATGTCGAGGCGAGGATGCGCAAGGACGAGTTTGTTGGCCATCACCGCCTTGGCGCAGCCATAATCCAGCACGGCAAGGCCCGGTTCAAGCACCAGTTTTTCCTCCAGCACTGTCATCTGGTGGTCGGCCCTGTAGATCCGGCGCTCGCCCACCACTTCGTAAAGCTGGTCTTCTTCATCCTTGTCCAAGAGAAACTGATAGTCGGATTCATAAAACGAAGCAGCGTCCTCCAGGTCATTGCCAGCCAGGTGTCCGCAGGTCTCGCAGATATAGACAAACTTGCGGCCCGGATGCAGCTTGTAGTTTGAATTCAAACTGATTGTGGTGCCGGAATTGTAGATGAGTTCGGTTTTCTCTGCGCCGCAGACCGGACAGGGTTTGGCTATGATCTCGTTCATGGGGTTAGTCCTGAAACAGTTCGGGATGGATTGAGCGGAAATCGATCCCGGCGGCAAAGGAGCCCTTCCAGCCGTGGCTCTGCCCCGTCGGATTGGCCAGATTGTAATATCTGAACTGCATTGACCAGCGCGGTCGCTCGCTTCGATTGTAGCCCGAGGCGTGCAGCACGAGAAAATCCAGGATGACGAGATCGCCTGGTGCGGACAATGGGGCGACTTGTTGATAGCGTGCCAGCAATTTATCCTCGCCGGCGAGCCTGAGCGCATAGGCGCCGCTGCGGCCGGCGTTTTCCGGATCGGCATGGCAAACAGCAAGCGGGCCTTCGCGGTGCGAACCCGGACAGAACATCACCGGCCCGAGATCCGGCGTCACCTTGACCAGCGGCGACCAGAACACCAGCCCGTCGGGGCTTTTGAGCTGAGCCGGATACTCCTGATGCCACATCGCCCGGAACTTGTCCTCATTGGGATTGTCGATGCGGATGCCTGAACCGCCAGCAGCCAGGCCCGGCACCGCGCCGGGGCGCAATTGCCGCATCAACTCTTCATGCGATGCGTGCGCGATCAGCCGGTTGAAGGCCGGAATTTCCTTGACCAGGTCATAGACCTCGCCGCCCCAGCCGCGGTTGGCCGCAATCAGATCCATGTAGCCGGCGTCAAAGGTCGCAGCCGAGAATGCCGGCCTTGTGTCAGCCATGCCGTGCCGGGCCATGACCGCGCCGATGATGGCGTGAATGCCCTTCTGTACGGCCATAATGTCGGCGGCATCATAGAAATCCTGAATGACCAGGAAACCGTTTTGCGCGAAGTCCTCCACTTGTGCCTGGTTCAACTGCATCGCCGTGATCCTCGAGAGGTCCCCATGGCGCGGTGACGCCAGCGGAACATGTGTCAGGCCTCGCTCAGGCGGCCTTCCAGAAGCCGCACCGGGAAAAGCATGCCGTTAATGATCTTGTAAAACTCCGCCGCCGTGCGGGCGTTGCCGATCGCCATATCGAAATTGAGGTGACCCTGCGCGTGACCCATGAATTTTGGCACATCGGCACGGTAGCGGTAGACGGGATTGAATTGCTTGAGCGCGGCTGTTCCGCCCCATTCCTTGATGGCTGTGGCATAGGCCGCCTTTTTCTCGTCAAACCGGGCGCGGTCGCTCTGGCTCTCGCAGTCTCCGGCGCAGGCCTTGATGAAACCCTCTTCCCAGCCGTTCAGCTCGATGCCGTAGCGCTGTTTGAACCACTCGATTGTATGGGCGACCGCCGCGGTGATGCCGAGCTCGATCGGAAACGGAAAATTGGCCGCTTCAATCTCGCCGTCATTTTCCTCGCGAAAGGTCTTGAGCCGGGCCGCACCGATCGTCTCATTGCGCAGACCGGCGCTGTTGGAGGCCTTGCAGGATCCCATCACCGAAAGCGGCCGCTCCCAGTAGATGCAGGCATCGGCCATCATCACTGTTTTGCAGATGCTGTCATAGTCGGCATTGGGATGCTCGAAATAGCGATTCGAGAAAGCGTCGCGGATCCGGTCCATCAGGTCTTTCTTGAGCGCGCCGTGATAGACACCGAACGGGCAGGCCGGACGGTCCCTGGCGGCTTCCCAGAAGAACATCTTGCGCATCAGATCCTTCTTCTCCATGTGGATCAGATGGCTTCCGGTCGGGATCTTGGTGATTTCGCGGTCCGGCCTGGCTTCCGGCCAGATGAAATAGGACTGGCCCCAGCTGAAGGCATCGACACTGGGCACGCGGGCGCTGGCGACGCGCAATGCTTCGCACAGGTCCGGATCGAGATAGTCGTCATCGCCGATGAAACTGACCCATTCGCCGCGCGCATGCTGCGGCATCCGCTCCCAGTTGGATCGTAGCGACAGCGGCTTGTCCTCGGGCGGCAACAGACGCACCCTTTTGTCGCCGATCTCGGCGACGAATTCCGCCAAGGGTGCTGCGTCGTCGGAATTGTCTCCGATCAGGATTTCGAAATCGTCGCGCGTCGAGGCCAGCATGTGACGCACCGCATCGATGGCGTAGGTCTGGCGGTTGCGCGTCGGAATGCAGATGGTCAAGCGGGTCATCGTGCGAAGGCCCGGGCGCCGGAGGCAACATGCTCGACCGGCAGGATGGCGTGCTCGCCGAAGCGGTAAAACTCGGCCGGCGTTCGCGATGGATCCGCGTCCTCGCTTACATAGAGGTAATCCTTGAACACGCCGCACATGTCACCGACCGAACGATAGCTCTGGAACGGCCCGGGTTTGAAGCACGCACGCCATTTCCCGCCTTCCCAGGTATCAAAACCACGCTCGAAGTATGCCTTCTTGTCATCGTACTCCTGTTCGGAATGCACATTGCGCATTTCATCCACTGCCGCGCGGGCAAAGTTCTCGGGAAACCCGGTCAGATCAATTCCATAGGTGCGGCAGAACCAGGATGTTGTCGACGCAATCGATGCACAGATCGAAGCGCCCTTGTCGCTCAAGGGAAATGGAAACCCCGGGTCGTCCATGTCGACCTTGCCGGCGGCTTCCTTCTTGAAGGTCGCGACACGATCCATCAGCGTCTTTTGCGACCGTGTGCCGGCCGAGTTGGAAGCCGCGCAGGCGCCAAGCACGGAGAGTGGCCGCTGGCAATGAATGAGCAGGCGGGCTTCACGGACGGTCTTGCAGGCGCTTTCAAAATCGACCACGGGATGCTCGAAATAGCGGCCGCCATATTTGCGCTTGATGCGTTCCATCAGCGATTTCCGGATCGCGCCGTGATAGGCGCCGAAACCTGCGGCGGGGCGGCGCGTACCCTCTGACCAACGGTAGAGCCGGTCCTGGACGTTGGATTTAACGGCAACAAGAGTTTCATGGCTGACCGGCACCACCGAGAGCGCCGGGCTTGGCCGGTTGTCGGGCCAGTTGAAATGCATCCGGGACCAGCTGACGGATTCAACTTCGGGGTAGAGCCGCTCATAATATTTGAGCATCAGCACGAGTTTGGGATCGAGATAATCATCGTCGCCGATCACCGAGACCCAGCGGCCCGTGGCAAGGCCGGCCAGCCGTTCCCAATTGTCGACCATCGGCAGGACAGTGTCTTCAGGTCCGATCAGGCGGAAGCGGGGATCGTGGAAATCCTGCGAAAAGAAGTCGGCCAGCACCGAACCGTCATCGGAATTGTCGCCGACAATGACTTCAAAGTCCGCGCGGTCACTCTCGGCGAGCGCGCGGATTGTTTCGATACAGTAGCTCTGCCTGTTGCGGGTGGGCAGGCAGATGGAAAGTTGGATCATCTGGTTTCTTCGCATGAGGCCTTTGCTTGACCCACCCTGTCAGGCCAAGCTTGCCCCATGCTTGTCCCCGATACCTGCCGCCAATGATTGTCTTCGGCGTGCAGGCCGGCGTCGTGGCCTGTTTGTTTGCCTGTCGCAGGCAGGACTGGATTTCAGGCCTGAATCCTGATCGAGTGCGGCAAATCTGAACAGGAGCCGGCAGCAGTATGAAAATCACGGATGTCCAGACCTTTGTGGTCGCCAATCCACCCCCGCAGACTGGAGGCCGCTATTTCCTGTTTGTCAAATTGACGACGGATGGCGGTGTGGTGGGCTATGGAGAAGCCTATGACGCGGCGTTCGATCCGCATCTGACCGCGAAGCTGATGGAGGATGTGGCGGCGCGCTATCTCGTCGGGCGCGATCCGCACGACATCGAGACCTTCTTCAGGCTCTGCTACTCCTCGGGCTTTTCGCAACGCCCGGACATGACCATGATGGCCTGCTGCTCGGCGCTGGAGATGGCCTGCTGGGACATCATCGGCAAGGAGGCGGGCCAGCCGGTGCACAAATTGCTTGGCGGCCGGGTGCATGAGGGCTTGCGGTCCTACACCTATCTCTATCCCGCCACCGGCAGCGTCGATCCGCTGTCCACCGACAGCCCGAAAAACGTCTACAATGACCCGGATCTCGCCGCCGCCGCCGCGATTGAGGCCGTGCGCCAGGGCTTTACCGCCGTCAAGTTTGATCCCGCCGGCCCCTACCGGGTGCAGGGGGGCCACCAGCCGCTGCTCACTGACATCGATCTCTCCGCCCGCATGGTCCGC
>LADQ01000058.1 GCA_000961635.1 Hoeflea sp. BRH_c9
CGGCATCGATTACCGCGGCCTGCCGCTGCTGGCCTTCGGCGGCGCCGGCCCGGTGCATGCCTGCATGGTCGCGGAACTCACCGAAAGCACCAAGGTGATCTATCCGCCGCTTGCCAGCGTGCTGTCGGCCTTCGGAACGCTGGTGACGCCGGCGCAGATCGATCTGGTCCGCAGCCTGGTCTCGCCCTTGGCAAATCTTGACTGGGCCGCGGTTGATGCGGTTCTGGCCAGCATGACCGCGGAAGGCGGCGACGCGCTGCGCGAGGCTGGAATCCCCGACAATGAAGCCCGCTTCGCCCATGCGGTGGAAATGCGCTATTCCGGTCAGCAGTCCGAAGTCCGGATCAATCTGCCCGCCGATGTGATCGTCTCGCGCGACACCAAGCGGATCGAGGATCTGTTCGAGACCGAATATCACCATCAATACGGGCTCAAACTGTCCGGAATGGGCATCGAGATCGTCAACTGGCTGGTCACCGCCAGTGGCACCCAGATCGACAGGCCGGGCGCCCGCCAGGCAAACGCCGGGGTTGAGCGCGCGGCCGAAAGCCGCAACGTCTTCATCGGCGGCAAGCCCCAACAGGTCCAGGTTCACCAGCGCTCGATGATCACGGCGGCCGACGTCATTGCCGGTCCCGTCATCATCGAAGAACGCGAAACAACAATCTTCATTCTCGAAAACTGGGTCGCGACCCTGCATGCGAGCGGCAGCATTGTTGCCGAAAAGACAAAGGGAGTCCTGTGATGGACGGCGTCGAACTTCAGATCCTGTGGAGCAATCTCATCGGTATCGTCAGCGAGCAGGCGAGGGCGCTTCAGCGCATCGCCTTCAGCCCGATCGTGCGCGAGGCGGGCGATCTCGCCAACGGCCTGTTTGACGAGAATGCGCGAATGGTGGCCCAGGCAGTCACCGGCACGCCGGGGCACATCAACTCGCTCGCCGCCGCCGCGCGCAACCTGCTTGAGCACACCGACATGGACAAGCTCCGTCCGGGCGATGTGCTGATCACCAATGATCCCTGGATGTCAGCCGGGCATTTCTTCGACATCACCATCATCTCGCCGATCTTCCGCAACGGCCGGATCATCGCCTATGCCGGCTCGACCATTCACCACTCCGACATCGGCGGCTACGGCATCGGGTCGGGCGCCCGGGACATCCACGAGGAAGGTCTCTGGATCCCGGTGATGAAGCTGTACGAGGAAGGCCGGCCCAACGAGACGCTGTTTTCCATCATCAAGCGCAACGTGCGCACGCCCGATGCCCTGATGGGCGATCTCGGCGCCCAGGTCTCGAGCGGCATGATCGCCTCCGAGCGTCTGAACGCGCTCTGCGACCGCTATGGCCTTGATGATATTTCGACGCTGTCGGAAGAGATCATCGCGCGCTCGGAAAAGGCCACCCGCGACGCCATTTCGAAACTGCCCGCGGGCACCTGGCACGGCGCCTCGAAATTCGACGTGCCCGGCGGCGAGGTGATCGACCTCAAGACCGCCGTGACCGTGGATCCCGAAGCAGGCGAGATCACCATCGATTTCGAGGGCTCCTCGGGCCCGAGCGCCATGGGCATCAACGTGGTGCCGGCTTATACCCACGCCTACGCCACCTTCGCCATCCGCTCGACGCTCAATCCGGACCTGCCCAACAATGCAGGCTCGCTGGCGCCCATTAAGATCAAGCTGCCCGACCAGTGCGTGGTCAATGCGCGCTATCCCTCGCCGGTCAATGCCCGCCACGTGGTCGGCATGTATGTGCCGTTCCCGATCCTCAAGGCGCTGGCCCAGATCCTGCCGGACGCGGTGATCGCCGAGGGCTCGGGCGCGGTCTGGACCATCCAGATCCAGGGCAAGGACGCTCAGGGCAAGCCGTTCACCAGCTCGATGTTCAACTATTCCGGTGGCATGGGCGCGCGCGCGCACAAGCCTGGCCTCTCGGCGATCTGCTATCCCACCGGGGTGTCCGCGGTTCCCGTCGAGGTGCTGGAGGCATCCTATCCGATCGCGTTTACCTGCAAGGAACTCGAGCGTGGAACCGGCGGAACCGGCCGCCAGCCCGGTGGCGATGGCCAGCGCATCGGCTACCGCATGCGCACCAATTCGCGCTGGCTGCTCAACACCATTCCGAGCCGGCTCGCCTATGGTCCGGAAGGCATTTTCGGCGGCGGCGATGGAACCAAGGGCATCTTCCGCATCAATGGCGAGGATGTGGTCGACACCCGCAAGCGTCAAATGAACCCGGAGGATGAAGTGTTCATGATCACGCCTGGCGGCGGCGGCTACGGCGAGGCCTGATTCCATGCCCGTTCGCAGTGTTTTCGCCGCGAAACTGCGCGCCCGCACGCCGGTGATCGGCACGTTTGTCAAGCTCCGCGACCCGTCCGTCATCGAAATGCTGGGCCTTTGCGGATTTGATTTCGTGGTGATCGATGCCGAGCATGCACCGTTCGACCGCGAAGCCCTGTCGTTCGCCACATTGGCAGCCCGCGCCGCCAATGTGGCGGCGCTCGTTCGCGTGCCCGACGCGGATGGGACCTGGATTTCCACGGCGCTTGATTGCGGGGCGGCGGGCATCGTCGCGCCGCAGGTCACGAGCGCCGCAATGGCGGAGCTTCTTGCGCGCCGTATGAGATATGGAGCGGATCGAGGGTTTTCGCCCTCGACGGCCGGCGCCAGGTTCGGCCAGCGCGGCATTCAAGACCATCTGCAAAGCCAGCCTGAGGAGACCGTGCTCGTTTGTCAGATTGAAGACCGCTCCGCGGTGGCACTCGCAGCCGAGATCGCCGCCGTCAGCGGCGTCGACGGGCTCCTGGTCGGCCCGGTTGATCTTGTCGTTTCCGAAGGCCTGACCGACCCGACGGCGCCGGAAATCAAGGCATTGGGCGCGCAGGTGCTCTCGGCGGCGCGCGCAGCCGGCATATCCGGAGGCATGTTCCTCTCCGATCCCGCCAGGGCATCGGAATGGAGCGATTGCGGCGGCACGCTTTTTGTGCTTGGCAGCGACCAGTCCTTTCTGATGCAATCGGCGCGCGCCGGCCTTAACGCCGCCCGAGGCAGGCTTTCTGGCGCCGGCAGTTGACATGGCAATCGGACCGGACCGTGGAGATGTAAGATGAACCTGGCGGAATGGCTCGTGCGCACGGCCAAGAGACATGCTGATCAGCCCGCGCTTCTCTTGGGCGAGGATCAGGTGGCGACCTATGCGGAATTCGCCCTGCACGCGGCGCAAGTCGGCGCATCCCTGCGCTCGCGTTCCCGGGTGGGACCCGGTGATCGTGTCGCCATTTTCATGAAGAACAGCCCGGCCTATCTTGAACTGCTCTACGGCATCTGGTTCTGCGGCGCGGTCGTGGTCCCCATCAATGCCAAGCTTCATGCCCGTGAGGCGGCCTATATCATCGAGGATTCCGGATGCCGGGTGGTGTTCGTGTCGGGGGAAAGCGATTTGCCCGCTTTGCTGCCGACTGAATGCTCGTTGTACGACCTCGAAAAAGGGCCCGCGTTTGAACCGGACGGTGAAGCGCTCGCTGCCCCCATCGCCCGTCATGGAGACGATCTGGCCTGGCTGTTCTACACCTCCGGCACTACCGGCAAGCCCAAGGGTGTGATGCTCTCCAATGCCAATCTGCAGGCCATGACCTACGCCTATTTCGTCGATGTCGACGAGGTGCTGGCTGAGGACGCGGCGGTCTATGCGGCGCCGCTGTCGCATGGCGCGGGGCTGTACAATTTCATGCATGTGCTGCGCGGCAGCCGCCATGTGGTCCCGGCCTCGGGCGGGTTTGACGCCGCGGAGCTCTGCGCGCTTGCGCCGCGGCTTGGCAACGTGACGATGTTCGCGGCCCCGACCATGATCAACCGGCTTCTCGCGGCGGCCCGGCAGACCGGCTATGCGGGGGAAGGCCTGCGCACCATCGTCTATGGCGGGGGTCCGATGTATCTTGCCGACATCGAGGCGGCCACCGCGCTGTTTGGCGCCCGCTTCGTGCAGATCTATGGTCAGGGCGAATGTCCCATGGCGCTCACAGCGCTGCCGCGCGCCGATGTGATGGACCGCCGGCATCCCCGCTGGCGCGAGCGGCTGGCTTCCGTCGGCACCGCGCAATCCTGCGTTCGCATCCGCATCGCCGGGCCCGATGGAGAGGAAAAGGCCGCCGGAGAGATCGGCGAGATCATCGCCTCGGGCTCTCCGGTGATGAAAGGCTATTGGAACAATCCGGACGCCACCGCGCAGAGCCTCCGCGACGGCTGGTTGTGGACCGGAGACATGGGTTCTCTCGACGAAGACGGGTACCTGACGCTGCGCGACCGGTCCAAGGACGTTATCATCTCAGGCGGCACCAACATCTACCCGCGCGAAGTCGAGGAAGCGCTCCTTACCCATCCGGCTGTATTGGAAGTTTCGGTCATCGGCCGTCCAAGCGTCGAATGGGGCGAGGAGGTTGTAGCGGTTGTGGTCCCCGCCGGGCCGGAAGCGCCCTCCGCCTCCGAACTCGATGCCCATTGCCGGACCCAGATCGCAAGTTTCAAACGCCCCAAGGCCTATTTCTTTGAATCGGAACTGCCCAAGAATAATTATGGCAAAGTGCTGAAGACAACGTTGCGCAGGCGGTTTTCAAGCTTTTGACAAGTTGGATACGCTTGCCGATCCTTCCGGTTGGGTATCTCACTATCGGACAGAATGCACCCTGTCCTGCTTGGGCGTTCAAGATGCGCACCTTTCCGCCAGTCCGAAGGGATGCAGCTCATTGAATTGTTCCCAAAATTACTTTGGTACTCATTCATAGTTTCAAGAAAATTGTACCTTGTTTGGAAGGTACAGTACTGCGATTTTGAGCGCCATCGCTGCTATGCATTGCGCGATTTCTGGCTCCGGCAGTCTTGGCCGGATGGGAGGAATTGAAGTGAAAGTCCACTCCGGTGTTGAAAGCTCGCGTCTTGGGGGCTTCAGAAATCTGACGCCTGCAGAGCGCTTGCAGAAGGTTGCCAAGGCCACGGGGCTCTCGGAGCAGGATTCAGCATTGCTGGCTTCACCGGGCGCTTTGCGCCTGGAGACTGCCGACGGAATGATCGAAAATGTCATCGGCACTTTTGAACTGCCCATCGGCGTTGCTGCCAATTTCACCCTGAATGGCCGTGATTACATTATTCCCATGGTGGTTGAAGAACCCTCGGTCGTTGCGGCGGCTTCCTACATGGCGCGCATTGCCCGGGATTGCGGTGGGTTTGAAACCTCCGTCAGCGAACCTTTGATGCGTGCGCAAGTCCAGATTGTCGGCTTGTCCGATCCACATGGAGCGCGGCTGAAAATCCTGGCCGAAAAGGCGAAATTCATCGCTGCGGCCAATGCCTGTGACAATGTTTTGGTCCAGCTTGGCGGCGGTTGCCGGGACCTCGAAGTGCATGTGTTTCCAGACACACCCAGCGGGCCGATGGTGGTGATGCATCTTATCGTCGATGTCCGGGATGCGATGGGCGCAAACACAGTGAACACGATGGCTGAACGAGTCGCTCCTCTCGTTGAGGAACTGACCGGCGGCATCGTCCGGCTCCGCATTCTTTCCAATCTCGCCGATCTGCGTCTGGCGCGCGCCCGGGTGTGCATCACCGAGGAGGCTCTGCAGACCAAGGAGTTCTCCGGGGCGGAGATTATCAATCGGATTGTGGAAGCCTGCGATTTTGCGGCCATAGATCCTTATCGGGCGGCTACCCACAACAAAGGTATCATGAACGGTATCGATCCCGTGATCGTGGCGACCGGCAATGACTGGCGCGCCATCGAAGCGGGGGCGCATGCCTTTGCTGTTCGTGGCGGACGTTATACTTCGTTGAGCACCTGGGAAAAGGACAACCAGGGGCGCCTCGTGGGCACCTTGGAAATGCCGATGGCGGTGGGGATTGTCGGCGGCGCCACAAAGACCCATCCGCTGGCACAATTGGCGCTTCGAATTCTCAAGATCAGCTCAGCGGCAGAACTGGCGCAGATCGCTGTCGCCGTTGGCCTGGCGCAGAACATGGCAGCCTTGCGCGCACTTGCGACAGAAGGCATTCAACGCGGGCACATGGCCCTCCACGCACGCAACATTGCCATCGTTGCGGGCGCAACCGGTTCTGAAATCGAATTTGTTTCCAAAAAGCTGGCCGAGACGCACGATGTACGGGTGGAGCGTGCCCTCGACCTTCTCACGGAGCTGCGCAAGGCCTGAAGACGTGCCGTCGGGGCAGGGAGCGCCCCGAGATTGAAGCGCATAGAGTTGAACAATGCCGGATGTCCGGCGCTATGAAAGGGAGGCAGACATGTCAATTAAGTTTTCGAGACGTTCGCTGTTGCAGCTGACAGCCGGAGGGGTCGCAGCCGCGGCATCGGCCAGGCTGACAACGCCGGCGATTGCCCAGGGCGGCAAAGTGTCCTGGCGGATGCAGTCGCTTTGGGATGGTGGTACGACGCCGCAAGACTATGAGGAAATCTTTGTCCAGAAGGTGGCAGAGAAAACCGGCGGCGCATTCGAACTAAAATTGTTTTCGGCGGGCCAGATTGTCCCGCCGGCACAGTCTTTCGACGCGGTTCGCGGCGGCGCATTTGAGCTGATGAAGACCTTCGATGGCTATACCGCCGGCAAGATCCCCGCGCATGCCTTCACCAGCACGATTCCGTTCGGCTACAAGAGGTCGGAGGATTATGCGGCCTGGTTCTACGATCTTGGCGGCATCGAAATGGCCCGCGAAGCCTATGCTCCCGCCGGACTGCACTACATCGCGCCTGTCGTCTACGACCAGGAGCCAATCCATTCACGGGTCGAAATTCGCACCATCGCCGATTTCCAGGGCAAGAAGGGACGGTTTACCGGGCTTGCATCTACCGTGATGGGCGGACTGGGCGTAACGGTGACGCCGCTTGCGACTGCCGAAGTCTATTCCGGTCTCGACAAGGGTCTGATCGATCTTGCCGACCGTGGCGACTTGCAGGCAAACCTTGATGCCGGCCTTGATGAGGTGGCGAAGTTCATCATTTTGCCGGGCGTGCACCAGCCGACAACCGCGACCTCCTATGTTGCTAATCAGGCGGCGTTCGACCAGCTTCCCGACGACTTCAAGCAGGCACTTGCCGAAGCCGCCAAGGAAGTCTCTGATGCGTATCAGATCAACAAGACCAAGACTGACGAATCTGCCCTTGCGACTTTTAAGGAACGCGGTGTGACCGTGGTCGAACTGGCGGAAGGCGATGTCAACGACAATCGCGTCAAGGCAGCGGAAATCTGGCGTCAGGCGACAAAGGATGATCCGCTCGCCAACAAGATACTGGACTCGCAAATGGCCCAGATGAAAGAACTCGGTCTTCTTTCCTAAGCTTGGCGGGACGCACCACACCGGTTGGTGCGTCCCATCCAGACAATGCGGGTCCGCACTCCATGCCAAAGCCAGTCAGTCTCCTGCTCGCAGCGATCACGCGGGTCAACCTGCTCGTTTTCCGATGCGCCAGCCTGTTGATGTTCATCATCGTGCCGGCAATGCTGCTGGCTGTGGTTTCGCGTTATGTGTTTGATGCGCCGTCCAATTGGGCGATGGAATTGGCAACCCTTCTCTTCGGACCTTATTTCCTCCTGGCAGGACCATATCTGTTGCATATTCGCGGGCATGTGAACCTGGATCTGGTTCAGCGGGCCGTGAGTCCACGAACGCGACGGTTCCTTGAGATCGTCAACTACCCGATCATCATAGCATTCTGCGCAATCCTGCTCATTTATGCGATTCCCTTTGCGATTCAGTCCTGGCAGTACTCCGAGACCTCCTATTCCTCCTGGAATCCGCAGATTTGGCCGGTCAAGTTTTTCATTCCCATTTCATTGGTGCTGCTCGGATTGCAGGCGCTGGCGGAGTGGCTGCGCATCCTTTTCGACAAGCATTCGACGGACGAACTCGTGTCTGATCCAGAGGTGATCGGCTGATGTCGTCCACGGAAATTCTCATCATCATGTTCGGTGGGCTGAGCCTGTTTCTGCTCACCGGTCTGCCTGTTGCCTTTGTCCTGGGTGGCCTCTCCGTCCTCTTTACCGTGATGTTCTGGAATTCGAGCGCGCTGGTTGTCGTGGTGCTGCAGATGTTCGACACCATGCATTCCGAGGCGCTGCTTGGCATCCCGCTCTATATCTTCATGGCTCTGCTGCTGCAGCGATCCGAAGTCATCAAGGATCTCTACCGGGCGATGGAGCTGTGGTTCGGCCGGGTCCGCGGCGGTCTTGCCATCGGCACGGTGGTGATTTGTCTGATCATGGCGGCAATGACCGGGGTCGTAGGCGCCGCGGTGACGGCAATGGGAATCCTTGCGCTGCCGGAAATGCTCAAGCGTGGTTACGATCCGCGCCTGGCGACCGGAACCATTTGCGCGTCGGGTACGCTCGGGATCCTGATTCCGCCTTCGGTTCTCACCATCGTCTATTCGGTGACCGCTCAGGTCTCGATTGGCAAGATGCTTATCGCCGGCATTGTTCCCGGTATTCTGCTCGGCGGGCTGTACATCGCCTATATCGTCGTCGTCAGCATTTTCATGCCTGATCGTGTGCCCAATCCCAAAGACGTGCGCCGCGCAAGCTGGGGCGAAAAGTTCCGCTCGCTCTGGACGCTCATCCTGCCCGGACTGATCATCGTCATGGTGCTTGGCTCGATCTTTTTCGGTGTCGCGACGCCGACGGAAGCGGCCGCCGTGGGCGTCTTTGGGGCCGCGATCGCGGCGTTGACCCGGGGTAATCTGACGTTTGCGGCGCTCGGCGATACCGCCATCGGCACGCTGAAAGTGTCCGGCATGATCCTGTGGATCACCCTGGGTGCCAAGGCCTATGTGGCGATCTTCACCGGCCTCGGCGGGGCCGATACGCTGCTCGGGCTTCTCGAGGGCCTCGACGCCAATCCCTATGTCGTGCTTGCGCTGATGATGCTGATCCTGGTCTTCCTCGGGACTGTGCTTGACGAGATCGGCATCATTCTTCTCACCGTTCCGGTGTTCCTGCCCGTGGTCCAGTTCTATGGCTTTGACCCGATCTGGTTCGGAGTCCTGTTCGCGGTGACCATCCAGATGGGGTATATCAGCCCGCCATTCGGCTACACCCTGTTCTATATCAAGGGAACGTTGCCGCGCGAGATGGGCATGGGGACCGTCTATCGGGGCATTGCGCCATTCTTCCTGCTGCAATTCATCGGTCTGCTTATCTGTGTGGCGTTTCCGGGCATTGTCACCTGGCTGCCCGAACTGGCGCGGTGATCGACATGATCGAGCGGGACGTAACCATTGTTGAAGTCGGCCCGCGCGACGGCCTGCAGAACGAGAAGGCCTTCGTCGACACGGAGCTGAAGATCGAACTGATTGACCTCCTTAGCGCCTGTGGTCTGGCAAGGATCGAAGTCACGAGTTTCGTCTCGCCGAAATGGATTCCGCAACTCGCCGATGCCGCGGAGGTGCTCGCCGGGATCACGCGGCAGCCGGGTACGGTCTATTCGGTCCTGACACCGAACATGCAGGGTTTTGAGAAAGCGTATGCGGCCGATGTCGATGAGGTCGCCATATTCGCGGCGGCCTCCGAGACATTCAGCCGCAAGAACATCAATTGTTCTATCAGCGAGAGCCTGCAGCGGTTTGAACCAGTCGCCATCGCTGCGAAGTCTGCCCGCATTCCGATGCGCGGTTATGTTTCATGCGTGGTGGAGTGTCCCTATGAAGGCCCGGTTGCGCCGGAAGACGTTGCAAGGGTGACCGCGCAGATGTTTGCATTGGGTTGCCATGAGGTCAGCCTTGGAGACACGGTAGGGCAGGGACGGCCAGAAACGGTCGCGGCCATGCTGGATGCAGTTCTTGCCATCGCGCCGGCGGACAAGCTGGCGGGCCACTATCACGATACGAATGGGCGCGCTGTCGAGAGCATCGAGGTCAGTCTTGAAAAAGGCCTGCGCGTCTTCGACAGCTCTATTGCCGGCCTTGGCGGCTGTCCCTATGCGCCCGGCGCGCAGGGCAATGTCGATACTTTCAAGGTTTTTGAAGCGCTGGAAAGACTTGGCTATCGCACCGGCCTCCAGTCTGACCGCCTGCTGCGGGCCTCCACCTTCGCCGCCCGATTGCGCAAACAATGATCCGGGGCCACGCGTATTCGATCGCCATTGGCGCGAGCCAGTCGCGGCCATGGACGTGAAATTTTCCGCACGCCCAGGGCGGTTGGACCTTGCCGATCGCGGCTTCGATTATGCTGTTCGCCACGGTCGCATGTGAGCCTTCCTGTCTTCCTGCCGCACCTGTTTTGATCGGCAAGCTATCGTCAGGCCGTGCCCATTTATCAGAATCCTCGGCCGTCTATTGTCTGAGCCGTTACCCAGAGAGATGGGACCGATGAAGGTACACTTGTCGATTGTCTGCCCTCTGCGTACCATCAATTTGTCTGACACAATCCGGGCGGAGCCATGACCAAGACTGAAGTCATCGTTGAACTGATCGCCCGCCAAATTCAGAATGGCTCGTTGCCGCCGGGCCGCAGGCTGGAGCCGATTCGCCGTGCGGCCGAACAATTTGAAGTGTCCAAGAATACGGTCGTCGAGGCCTATGACCGGCTGTGCGCGAAGGGGCTGATAGACGCACGCCATGGTTCGGGCTTCTTCGTATCAAACAGGCAGATTCGGCAGTTGGCCGAGGAAGTTGCACCGAAAAGCCTGGTGCAAGCGGTCGACAGGATTTCTCTTCTGGGCGCGCAACTCGGTCAGGAATTCACAGTTCGGGTTGGCGATGGCAGGCCTCCGACCTCGTGGATGCAGGGAGTGATACCGACACGGCTGGCGCCTGAAATCCTGGCCGAATTGGCGGGCGATCAGACGGGTTATGGCAATGTCTTTGGCAACGTCAGCCTGCGCGAACACATCATCCACATGCATCGCGTTAGCGGTATTGGCATCGAGCCAGCAAATGTGCTGACCACGTTCGGGGCGAATCACGCGCTTGATCTGGTGATCCGACGGTTCTTGTCGGAGGGTCAAACCGTTCTGGTGGACGATCCTGGCTATTACCCCTTGTTCGCCAAGCTGGACCTTGTCAAACTGAACATCATCGGTGTGCCCAGAACCAGCACCGGACCGGACCTTGAGGCGCTTGCCGCTCTCGCCAGCACACACGCTCCGCGCATGTTTTTCACACAGTCTCTCTGCCAAAATCCGACGGGGAGTTCAGTGGATCTGCCGACCGCCCACGGCATTTTGCAGCTTGCTCAACAATATGGGTTCACGATCGTTGACAATGATCCCTTCATCGACCTGCCCGGCGTGGCAGGCGTAAGATTGGGCCAACTCGATCAGTTCCGGTCTGTCATCCAGATCAGTTCCTATTCAAAACTGCTGTCGGCCAGCATTCGAGTCGGTTACATCATCGCTCCTGCGGAGACTTGCGCCAAGATAGCCGAGCTGAAACTCGTTACCATCGTAAACAGTTCGGGCCTTGCGGAAACCCTGGTCTCCGACCTGATCGGTTCGCGACGTTATCAGAGGCATATCAAGAAGCTGGCCGGTCGATTGGCCGCAGTGCGGGTCGATTATCTTGAGCGGATCAAGAAGATGAACCTGCGCAGCCTCGGAGGAGAAGGTGAGGGATACTACAGCTATCTGCTGCTGCCGCCATCCACCGACGAGGAGGATCTGGTCCGTCGCGGCGCTGCAAACGGCATTTTCCTTGCCCCAGGACGCATGTTTCGCGTCAATGACAAGGAGCCTGGGCCACCGGCCTTGCGGATCAATATAACAAGACTGGAAAATCCGCGGTTTTACGGCTTCCTACAGCAGGCGTTGAACGGCTGACGGTCAATGCACCGTGACCTGAGACCCTGATCTTCCTCCAGATTTTGGTAGAGTCCGTCACACACGAGGAGACGACGGAGTGAGGCGTTCACGGTTCAAACACAAGACCGAATGGATGGGACACCGCCCGGCTCCCACCGATTCGATTCCGGTCATCGGCGAGTGGCCGGTGATACGCGGCGCCTTCCTGGGCTTCAGCCATCACCGTGTCATCTTGACGAGCGGGCCAAAAAATGTCCGGGTGTTGGCCCAGCTCGCTTCCGGGTGGATACCCACCTTCGATGCTTCGCCTTACGCGCCTTCGCGCTTTAGATCAGGATAGAACGGGTTCAGACCAACGAGTTTTTCAACAGGGAGAATGCCATGAAGACGATAGTGAAATTACTTGGCGCAGTTGCCGTATTGGCGACAGGTGCCACAGCTGCGCAGGCCGAAAAGTGGGATATGCCGATGGCCTATCCGGCCAGCAATTTTCATTCCGAGAACGGCGCTGCCTTTGCCAAATGCGTGACCGATGCAACCGGCGGCAAGACCGAGATCGTCACTCATCCGGGCGGGTCGCTGTTCAGCGGCAATGACATCAAGCGGGCGGTGCAGACCGGCCAGGCGCCGATCGGCGAGCGGCTGCTGTCGGCGCATGCAAACGAGAACGTGATGTTCGGCTTTGACTCGATCCCATTCCTGGCGACCTCGTTCGATGATTCGGCAAAACTGCTCAAAGCGGCCAAAGAAAAGGTTGCGGCAGTGCTGGACGAACAGAACCTCGTCTATGTCTATTCGGTGCCGTGGCCGCCGCAGGGCTTCTACATGAAGAAGGAGGTCAATTCCGCAGCCGACCTGAACGGCATCAAGTTCCGCGCCTACAACGCCGCGACAGCACGGATTGCCGAACTTTCCGGCATGGTGCCGGTGCAGATCGAGGCTGCGGAACTCAGCCAGGCGCTGGCGACCGGGGTGGCGGAAGCCTTTATCTCTTCCGGCGCGACCGGGGTGGATTCCAAGGTATGGGAGAGCCTGACGCATTTTTATGATGTCCAGGCCTGGCTGCCGCGCAACACCGTGTTCGTCAACAAGGACGCCTTCAACGGCCTCGACGATGCCGGAAAGGCCGCGATCATGGACTGTGGCGCGACAGCGGAAGCAGCGGGCGACGCGAAGTCGCGGGAACTGACCAGCGGTTATCTCAAGACGCTCGCCGAGAACGGCATGACTGTCAGCGGTCCGAGCGATCAGCTCAAGTCCGACCTGCAAGGTTTTGGCACGGTGATGACCGAGGAATGGATCAAGTCTGCCGGCGACGACGGCAAGGCCATCGTCGATGCCTACAAGGCTATGTAAGCCTCTATGAAGACACCGGGCGCCCGGCATACGGGCGCCCGAATTGAGAGGCAAAGCATGACGCCCGCAGTCGACAAACATCCCATCAGACGCGCCCTTGATGGCGTCTATACCTTTGCCGGCTACATCGCCGCGCTCTGCCTGCTGGCTATCCTGCTGGTGATTGTGGCCCAGATGGCGACCCGCTGGATGGGGATTTCGATCCCCGGGCTTTCGGAATATGCCGGTTACCTGATGGCTTCTGCCTCGTTCTTGGCCTTTGCCCATGGGCTGAACCATGGCGTCCACATTCGCGTCAACCTGCTTCTCAGGGCGCTGGGACGTCACCGGTTCTGGGGCGAAATCTGGTGCATGATCATCGGCGCCGCGGCGTCCTGCTACCTCGCCTGGTATGCCGTCAAACTGGTCTACTGGTCGCACAAGCTCAATGATGTCAGCCAGGGGCAGGACGCCACCCCGTTGTGGATCGTGCAGACACCGATGGCGATCGGGGCGGTGTTGCTGGCTGTCTGTTTCGCCGACAATCTTCTAACACTGCTCATCACCAGACGCGACAATATCGGGTCGGGTCTTGTCGAGCAGAGCCATGCGGAATAGGGCGGGGCATGGCTGAAATCGCACCGGTTATTGTCTTTCTGTTCGTTCTGTTCCTGCTGCTGGGTAGCGGAGTGTGGGTCGGACTGGCCCTTATGGGCGTGGCCTGGCTGGGGATGGAGTTGTTCACGCTGCGTCCGGCGGGTGACGCGATGATGACGATCATCTGGCGCTCGGCCTCTTCATGGTCGCTGACGGCGCTGCCGCTGTTCATCTGGATGGGCGAAATCCTGTTTCGGACGCGACTGTCGGAAGATATGTTCCGCGGCCTGTCGCCATGGATGGCGCGATTGCCGGGAGGGCTGCTGCACACCAATGTGGTCGGCTGCACCGTTTTTGCGGCTGTTTCCGGTTCTTCCGCGGCGACGCTGACCACCGTCGGCAAGATGTCGATCCCCGAACTGCGCAAACGCAATTACCCCGAACACATGATCATTGGAACGCTGGCAGGCGCCGCGACGCTCGGCCTGATGATTCCGCCATCGCTGACACTTATTGTCTATGGTGTGACGATCAATGAATCGATCACCAAGCTGTTCATGGCTGGTATTCTTCCCGGTCTGGTGCTGGCGATAATGTTCATGGCCTATGTCGCGCTCTACTCTAAATTCTCCAGGGATTACGCCCCTACAGACGACCCGCGGATGTCCTTTGGTCAGAAGCTGGCCAATTCGCGGTTTCTGATCCCGGTCCTGTTGCTGATCGCCGCGGTGATCGGCTCGATGTATCTGGGTTATGCAACGGCCACCGAGGCCGCCGCCATCGGCGTGATCGGCGCCATGTTGCTCGCAATTGCCCAAGGGTCGCTCAACCTGAGCACATTTGTCGAAAGCCTGATGGGTGCCATGCGCACGTCGGCGATGATCGCGCTGATCCTGTCGGGGGCTGCGTTCCTGTCGCTGTCGATGGGCTTTACCGGACTGCCGCGGGCGCTGGCCGAGTGGATCGGTTCGCTGGGGCTGACACGGTTCGAGCTGCTGATGGCGCTTTTGGTGTTTTACATCGTCATAGGTTGCTTTCTGGATGGCATTTCTTCGGTGGTGCTGACCATCGCCGTGGTCGAGCCGATGATCCGCCAGGCCGGAATAGACATCATCTGGTTCGGTATCTTCATCGTGGTGGTGGTGGAAATGGCGCAGATCACCCCGCCGATCGGGTTCAACCTGTTCATGCTTCAGGGCATGACCGGTCACGAGATGAGTTTCATCTCGCGCGCGGCCTTTCCGATGTTCATGATCATGGTGCTGATGGTGTTCGTTCTGATCGCCTTCCCGGATCTCGCGACCTGGCTGCCGGACAATATCCGTCAGGGTCCGGGGGGCTGAGTGTTTCCAGGCGGCTTCCCCCTTGCTGACCAGCCATTGCTGATCCTGGCAGCGTTCTTCATTGTTGGTGCAGCGAGCGTCGTGCAGGCGGGGTTAGGCATGGGATTCGGCCTGACGGCCGCACCGCTTCTGGCATTGATCGATCCGCATCTGGTGCCTGTGCCAACCCTGATTATCGGCATGGTGACGGCTGGTATGGGCGGCTGGCGCGAGCGCGGTTCGATCATCTGGCCGGAAGTTGGAACTGGCATCGCCGGGCGACTGATAGGCGTGGCATGCGGTGCATTCATGCTGACTCAACTGGTAGACCGCAAGGCCTTCATGCTGGTGTTTGGCATCATGGTGGCCATCGCCGTTATCCTGTCGCTGGGCGGCTGGCGGTGGAGGTTCTCGCGCTTCAGCCTTGTTTCCATGGGGTGGCTGTCCGGACTGATGGGCACCATCACCTCGGTAGGCGCGCCACCGCTGGCGATGATCTATCAGGATCGGCGACCGGAAGAAGCGCGGCCGACGCTTTCGGCGTTTTTCGCAATTGGCTGTGCGGCGTCGCTGGCGGGCCTGGCACTGAGTGGCTGGGCGCAACTGGCTGATGTCTATCTTGCGTTGGCGATGGTGCCGCCGATGCTGGCCGGGGTCTGGACGGCGCGGCGTATCGGCGGCCGTCTCGACAGCCGATTTAGACCTGCACTGATTGCCATTTCCGGTGTGGCGGCGGTGGTGCTGATCCTACGGGGGCTGATGTGATGGGAGCATTGCGCGGGCTGTTCCTCACCCTGGCCCGCCATGGCCGTCTCGTCCTCATCGCCGGTCTGGCTTGCGGCATCCTGTTTCCCGATCTGGCCATCATTGTGCGCGGTGTCCTGCCTGAACTGGTTGCCTGCACGCTGGGGGTGGCGGCTCTTCGCATCGGGCCATCGGCGGCGCGGGGCAGTCTGGCTGATATCGGCATTTCACTGCGGCTGGTGGCTGCCTATCAGCTTGCGCTGCCGCTGATGCTGGCGGGCCTGTTTCTCGCGCTTGGCTGGAATGGCCCGCTGGCGACCGCGCTGGTGCTGATGGCGGCGGCGCCCTCGATCTCCGGCAGCCCCAACCTGACGATCATGACCGGCAACGACCCGGCGCCCGCTCTCAGAGTGATGATTGCCGGCGTGGCGTTGCTGCCGCTGACCGTCGCACCGGTTTTTCTGCTCTGGCCGATTTTCGGATCGGTCGGCGCCATTGCCCTCGCGTCGGGCCGGCTTTTGCTGCTGATCGCCTGTTCATCGGCTGTGGCTTTCGTGATCCGGGAACGGTTTTTCCCGCATCCCTCGGCAGAAACACTCGGCGTCATTGATGGCGTGTCGGCCTTGCTGCTGGCGGTGCTGGTAATCGGCCTGATGTCGGCAACAGGACCGGCGATCATTGGAACGCCGGGCTTGTTCGGACTCACATTGGGTGCTGCGTTTGCAATCAACTTCTCGCTTCAGCTGGCCGTCTACGGGTTATCATCAGGCTGCGGACACCAACGGTCGAGGGTGGCCTGGTCGATTGTCGCGGGAAACCGGAATATCGCGCTTTTCCTGGTCGCTCTGCCGGCTGTGATCACCGATCCGCTGCTGCTTTTTATCGGGTGTTATCAGATCCCGATGTATCTGACGCCGGTTCTGATGAAGCCTCTCTATTCCGGTCATGCGGAAACAAGCTGATGGTCGGCAGATCATCGGTTTTTCCGGAATATGATGCACCCGCGTCGTTGCCAATGGCGAAGTGACGCTCGACGAGCTCTGCGTCGAACTCGCTATGCGTGGCGTTGATATGTACCGTCCACGGTCAGCCGTTTTCTCAACCGGCTTGGGCTGAGCCATAAAAAAAGCCTCAAGGCAAGCGAACAGGTGCGGCCGGAGTGCGAGCCGCGATTGACGAAGTTTTAGGCAGAGACTATTCCATGACAGTATGATCAAATAATCACGGACATCAAGATTGGTTCTCGGCGGCAAACGCTCCCGAGATGTGTTCGGGCGATGATGTGCGTAATACAGCTTGTTGCGCGATTCGACTGCGTCTGCCAAAAAACGCCGGAACTTGGTTGGGTGGAAAATGAACAAAACTGCTTTTAAACTGATAACGGCTCGGCGAACCGTTCAGGATCAAGTTTATGAACAGTTGCGCGAAGCCCTCATGAGCGGCGCGTTCGAAGCCGGGGAGAGCTTCACCATCTCGGCGCTGGCGGGCATGTTCTCGACATCGCATATGCCGGTCCGCGAAGCGATCCGCCGTCTGGTGGCTGAAAACGGACTGCGCATATCTTCGACCGGGACGGCCGTGGTGCCGGACCTGGACCTGGAAGAGTTGCGCAACATACGCGATGCGCGCCTGATCCTGGAACCGGCAACGGCGGAAATTGCTTTCAAGTCCCTGGGCAAGGCCGAGATCGCCCGGTTGAAAGAGCTTGTGGTGGAGCACAAGCGCACCGGCGAGAACAATGAAGTGGTCGCCATGCTGGCCTTGAACCGCAATTTCCATTTCCTGATCTATGAAGCGAGCGGAAACCCGGTTCTGGTAAGCCAGATTGAGAACCTGTGGCTCAGAAGCAGCCCCTATGTCCGGTTTCTTTCGGACAAGATGGGGGAACTGCTGCGGTCCGACTACCGGGAGAAATTCTCGGGACATCATGACGAAATGATATCCGCGCTTGATGCCGGAGACGTCAAACGGTTCAGGGACGCGATGTGCAAGGACGTCGCCGCCACCTATGATCTGATGGTTGGTTTTCTCAAATCCAAAGGCAACTGAAGGCGTGTCTATCGCCGGAGTGTGAGCCTACTGCGGCCCCTTCACGGGACACCCATGTCCTCATGATGGGTGGAGCAGGTGACCGAGCCGATCATCGTCCGCACGGTTTCAGGCGGTGCTGTGACCTGGCAATGCATGATTTCACACTATTGCAGCATTCTTTTTCGTCTCCCCTCGAGGGGCGCGGCGCAGCCATGCTTAGCGTGCTGACATGGATGGTGGGTCGATAGGACATGCATTCACCCCACGTCTGACAGTCGCCATTGCGCCTGCGGTTGCATGCGCCCCCGCCGTCGGTGCGGCATTGCAGCACGGCGAGTTGTGTCCGGCGGCGACAGGAAATTTCGGGTTTGCGCTTGACCGATGGTCATGCTTGTAAGATCGTATGATCAAACGCTCAATGATCAAGACCTCCGGCTACGCACCGGAGGGAACCGTGATCACAAAGGGGGGCCGCGCTTCGCCCTCGTAACTGGGGGTCTGGCCATGGGTTTGCTTTCGGAGATTCTCTCGACGCTGTTTGGCCGGCTCTCGGCCGACCTGTTGATCGCGTCGGACGGACCGCGGATGACCCTGAAGGATCCCACGATCTTTCTCGGTTCGCGCGGTGGCATCGACATCCATCTCGAAGTGATCGCACGCGAGGGGTATCACCACTCGGGCAATTGGGGCGGCCTGCTGGCCAATCCGGGCGTGGAACTGTCCCATGCCATCGCCGCCCTGATCGGACCGACCGGCGAATGCCTGGTGCCCGAACTCAAGCCCGCGCACATTCCCGACAATGTTCGCGCCGCTCTCAAGGATTGCGTGATCGAAACGGCCGAAGGCGACCCGGAACTTGACGAATGGTGGGGCGCCCCCGGCCTGACCCAGCCGGAAAGGGTCTATGCTTGGTCGACGTTGGAGGTGATGGAAATCGAGGTGGGCAACCTCGCCAACCCGCTCTACGCCATCCCGCCGCAAGCCCGCGCGCGCCTGCAACTGCGGCATCCGGTCGGCGTGGACCAGACGGATGTCAAACCGGCGGTACAGCGCGCCCTGGACGCGGCAGGGTTTTCCCGCGTCCATGTCGTGCGACGGGACGATGCCTCGTTCCCGGCCAGCCGGTTAGACCTCGACGGTCCTTGGGTGCGCTTCGTCGCCGGGTCAATGGAGCGCACTGCGGGGCGTCCGCCGGTGATCCTGCCCAACGCGCTGTTCACCGACATTTTGGGTCTGCCGACGGTCTGGGTGCCGCACTCCTATCCCGGTTGCCGCCAACACGGCGCCGACGAACACCTGCCGCTGTCCATCGTCCGCGAAGGCCTCGCGCTGATGGCAGGAATCTTCTGGGACCTCGGCGAAGCCGGGACTCCCGCGACCGGAAATACGAGAGACTGACATGCACGCAACCAACACCAATGCCTCCGGCTACTTCCTGTATCACTCGATCGGACTCTATCCCGGCAAGCAGGACGATCTTGCCCGCGCAATGGCCGATTTTGCCGAAGTCTGGGCTGCGCCCAACGACAAGCAATGGGGCTATGTGCTGCGCAAGAGACAGGATTTCGCCGAAGCCTGGGGCCGTCTGATCAATGCGCCGAAAGGCTCGATCACCAATGTCGACAACGTCACCGAGGGCATGCACAAGCTGATGCGCGCGCTGCCCGAAGACCTGCTTCGCGGGAAGAAGGTCCTGGTGGGGGCCGATTGCTTTCCATCCCTGCATTTTCTGCTGGCGGGTCTTGCCAGCAAGATGGGCTTCACATTGGAAACCGTGCCGCTTTCGGAAGGCAAGGCCTGGGTCGAAACCGAAGATTTCATCGCGCATTGGAATCGCGACGTTGTGCTTGCGCTGCTGACCTGGGTGACGTCGACGGCCTCGGCACGGATGGATTATGCGGCGATGGTCGCCCACGGCCGGGGGATGGGCAGCCTTATGGTGGCTGATATCACCCAGGCGGCCGGATTGCTGCCGTTCGACGTCATGAACCCGCGCGTGGACTTCGTCGTGTCGACCAGCCTCAAATGGCTCTGCGGCACACCCGGCGCAGGCATGATTTACGTCGACAAGGACATTATTGGCGATCTGCAGCCCGAGACCCGTGGCTGGTTCAGCCAGAACAATCCGTTCTCCTGGGATCTCGACAAGTTCGCCTTTGCACCCGACATCCGCCGGTTTGACACCGGCACCCCGGGCTCGGTGGCAGCCGCCGCTTCGTTGCCGGCAATCCAGTGGTTCGCCGCTCAGGACCAGGCCGCGATCGCCGCGCGCAACCGCAGCATGGTCGACCGTATCATCGCCCATGTAGATGCGCTGGACCTGCCGCTGC
>LADQ01000049.1 GCA_000961635.1 Hoeflea sp. BRH_c9
ATCAGGCGGCGCGGGCCAAGAGTCAGGCCGGCCGCATAGCCGCCCTCGTCAAGCCGCACTTCGGAATCGCCGCCAAGCCCGAATGTGTGCATGGCCACCGCCTCGACCATGGTCCGGTAGCGTCCGACCGTGGCGCCCTCGGTGTCGAGCCGCGGCAGACCGCCGTCCAGCACGGCGACATCTGTGGTGGTGCCGCCGATGTCGGAGACAACAGCGTTCTGCAGACCGGTCAGATGCCGCGCGCCGACGAGACTTGCCGCAGGACCCGACAGAATGGTTTCAATCGGCCGCATCAGCGCCTCACTGGCGGAAATCAAGGCGCCGTCGCCGCGCACCACCATCAGGGGCGCGTGAATGCCGCGTTTGCCGAGATAGGAGCCGGTCGCTTCGATCAGCCGCGCCACCATCGAGATCAGCCGCGCGTTCAGCAGCGTGGTCAAGGCCCGCCGCGGCCCGCCCAGACGGGATGACAGATCATGGCTGCAGGTGACCGGCAGCGAAGTCCGTTCGCGCACGAGATTACGCACGGCGATTTCATGGGCGGGATTGCGAACGGCGAAATAGCCGGCAATCGCCACGGCGGAGACTTCCTTGCTCAAGGCCGCGAGCTGGGCTTCCAGCGGCGCCAGATCAAGCGGCGTTTCGGCGCCGTGCACATTGTGCCCGCCCTGCAAATAGATCACCGGATCGCCGCCCAGCGCTTCGGCCAATCCGTCCCGCTGCAAATCTTCCGGCTGAAAGCCGATCATCACCAGCCCGGCGCGTCCGCCCTGACCTTCGACAAGCGCATTGGTGGCAAGCGTGGTCGACAGCGACACCAGCCTGATGCGGGCGGTGGCTCCACCGATCTCCGACAGCACCGTTTCGACCGCGCCCGAGATGCCGATGGCGAGATCATGACGTGTGGTCAGCGCCTTTGCCGAGGCCAGAACGCCCTCGCTTTCGCTGTAGAGCACAGCGTCGGTATAGGTGCCGCCGGTATCAATGCCGAGGAAAAGTGGTGATGTCATTGCTGCAATCCATTCAAGCGCTTTGGTTCGGCCCAAAACTGATCCGCCACATAAGGTGGTTTTGGCTTTGACGCCAACACCTTGTTTCCCCTTTGATGCGCGGAACTGTCATGCGTGGATATCTGGTTACCTGCGGCTGATCCGCATTGGCAATCCGCCTTCGGGCTGGGTGGTCAGCTTCTGCACCGGCCAGGGCCTGGTCTCGGCAACGCAATCAAACCGGTATTTTGACAACAAAACGCCCATCGCGATCACCGCCTCCTGCAGCGCGAAGGTGGCGCCGATGCAGATGCGCGGCCCGACACCGAACGGCAGATACTGGAAGCGATCGATGCTGCCGCGGTTTTCGGGCAGGAAACGGGACGGGATAAAGGCCTCGGGACGGTCCCACAGCAGGGTGTGGCGGTGCAGGGTCCAGGGCATCACCAGCACCGTGGTGCCGGCCTCGATGGTCACCGTCTCGCCCTTGCCGTCTTCCCATGTGTCATCGGCGATCGCCGCGCGGTTGATCGACGGCGCCGGCGGATAAAGCCGCATGGCTTCCTCGAACGCCGCCCGCGTCCACGGCATCGCCTCGAGCCATTTGACCGGGTCGGGCTCGGTGGCGAGCACTCTGTCGACTTCGGCCTCGACCTCGGCCCGGTCGGAGGGCGAATTGGCCAGGCAATAGAGCGTCCAGCCAAGCGCCCGCGCCGTGGTTTCGTGCCCGGCGCCGATGAAGGTGATGATATTGTCCTCGATCTCGTCAAACGTCAGGCCATCGGGACCATGCAGCCCGATCAGCAGGGTGAGGAAATCCTCGGGCGCCGCCTCCGGATCGGTTTTCATGAGGCTCTGGCGATCGGCCATGGTCTGCTTGACGATGTTTCTGAACTTTTCGAGCACGCGGCGCCCGAACAATCGCCTGATGCGCGGTACCCATGCGGGCGCCTTGAGCAGATCCATCGGATCGACCCGGCCCATGGTCGAAAGCAGTTTTTCGATGTCGCCGGCGAACTCTGCTTCAGTTCCGGCAACCTGACCCGAAAACAGCGTGGCCGAGAGAATGTCGAAGGTCAGTTCGGTCATGTCGACGGCAATGTCGCGCACCTCGCCGCTCTCCGCCGCGGCCTCATAGCGGCTGGCAAAGGCGTTGGACTGGGTCAGCATCTGCTCGGCGAAGCCACGGGCGTGACGCGGCGTGAACACCGGCGCCATCGCCTTGCGCGACCGCCGCCAGGTTTCACCTTCCGCCGTCAGCAGGCCATCGCGCAGGATCGGCCTCAGGATCAGCTGCCTGATGGTCGCCATGCGGTAATTCTTCGCATTGTCGACCAGCACGTGGCGCACCAGACCCGGATGATTGACGATCAGGGTCCGCTCGTTGAAGAATTTGGTCTTCATCCATTGCAGACGGAAGGACGGCTCGCCCCACAATTCCAGCGGATTGTGCATGACGGTGCGGATGATCTCCAACCGCGAGGGCGGCGTCGTGCGCGGAACCGGAGCTGGCGGCACAAACGGAGCAAGGCTGGCTGACATGATGTCTTCCTTCGTGGTTCCGGTCACTGGCGGAGGTTGAGTTGAGTTCCGGGCGGGTCATCCCCATATATGCATTCGAAATCCCGCATTTCCATGGCGTTGGCGAAAGCGCTGGCGATTTGGTTTTCACCGGCCGGACGCCTATACTAAAAGTTCCCATATCCGGTGATTCGCCGCCGAATTTTCCTCCTTCTCCGCCCGGCACCGCCGCTCTCGACCGAAAGACCTGCATGATGAACGAAACGCCCGAGACAATCCCGACCGTGGAGGCCGAATACGGCGCCGAATCGATCAAGGTTCTCAAGGGCCTGGATGCCGTGCGCAAACGGCCGGGCATGTATATCGGCGACACCGATGACGGCTCCGGCCTGCATCACATGGTCTATGAAGTGGTCGACAACGCCATCGACGAGGCGCTGGCAGGCCATGCGGACCGCGTCACCGTGACGCTCAATCCGGACGGTTCCGTCACCGTGACCGACAATGGCCGCGGTATTCCGACCGATATCCACAGCGGCGAAGGCATTTCGGCGGCCGAAGTGATCATGACGCAGCTGCATGCCGGCGGCAAATTCGACCAGAATTCCTACAAGGTGTCCGGCGGCCTGCACGGCGTCGGCGTTTCCGTGGTCAACGCACTCTCGGTCTGGCTCAAGCTGATTGTCCGGCGCAAGGGCAAGATCCATGAGATCCGGTTCACCCATGGCGTCGCTGATGCGCCTCTGAAAGTTATCGGCGATTGCGGCGACGAAACCGGCACCGAAGTGACGTTCATGCCGAGCACCGATACCTTTACGATGATCGATTTTGAATTCGGCACGCTTGAACATCGGCTGCGGGAACTGGCGTTTCTCAATTCCGGCGTTCGCATTCTGCTGGCCGACCGGCGCCATTCCGACGTCAAGGAACTCGAACTGTTCTATGAGGGCGGGCTGGAAGCCTATGTGCGCTATCTCGACCGCGCGAAAAAGCCGCTGGTGGTCGATCCGGTGACGCTGCTCGGTGAAAAGGACGGCATCACCGTCGAACTCGCCATGTGGTGGAACGACAGCTACCACGAGAACGTGCTGTGCTTTACCAACAACATTCCGCAGCGCGACGGCGGCACCCACATGGCCGGCTTCCGCGCCGCGCTGACCCGGCAGATGGTGTCCTATGCCGACAGCTCGGGGATGACGAAGAAGGAAAAGGTGACGCTCACCGGCGATGATTGCCGCGAGGGACTGACCGCGGTGTTGTCGGTGAAGGTGCCGGATCCGAAATTCTCGTCGCAGACCAAGGACAAGCTGGTGTCTTCGGAAGTCCGTCCTGCCGTTGAAAATCTGGTCAACGCGACGCTGAGCGCATGGCTCGAGGAACATCCGGCTGAATCGAAGGTTCTGGTCGGCAAGGTGATTGAAGCCGCCGCCGCCCGCGAAGCCGCCCGCAAGGCGCGCGAACTGACCCGGCGCAAAGGCGCGCTCGACATCTCCTCGCTGCCCGGCAAGCTTGCCGATTGCTCGGAAAAAGACCCGGCCAAATCGGAACTGTTCCTGGTCGAGGGCGATTCGGCTGGCGGATCAGCCAAGCAGGGCCGCTCGCGCGAAAACCAGGCGATACTGCCCTTGAGGGGCAAGATCCTCAATGTCGAGCGGGCCCGGTTCGACAAGATGCTGTCGAGCCAGGAAATCGGCACGCTGATCACGGCGCTGGGGACCGGCATCGGCAAGGACGAATTCAACGCCGACAAGCTGCGCTATCACAAGATCATCATCATGACCGACGCCGATGTCGACGGCGCCCACATTCGCACCCTGCTGTTGACCTTCTTCTTCCGGCAGATGCCGGAACTGATCGAACGCGGGCATCTCTATATCGCCCAGCCGCCGCTCTACAAGGTGTCGCGCGGCAAGTCCGGCCAGTATCTCAAGGACGAGAAGGCCATGGAAGAGTACCTGGTCACCTCCGGGCTCGATGAAGCGACACTGGAACTTACCACCGGTGAGGTGCGCACCGGAGCCGACCTGAAGGATACGATAACCGATGCGCTGAGAATGCGGGCGCTGCTGGAAAGCCTGCATTCGCGCTATGATCACTCCGTGGTCGAGCAGGCGGCGATTGCCGGCGCCTTCAATCCGGAGCGGATCACCGATCCTGCCGCGTCGGATGCGATGGTCGCTGAAGTCGCACGGCGGCTCGACATGATCTCCGAGGAATCGGAGCGGGGCTGGACCGGCGTCAGCAGCGAGAACAATGGCTACCGGTTTGAACGCGTGGTGCGCGGCGTCAAGGAATCGGTCTATCTCGATTCAGGCCTGATCGGCAGCCAGGACGCGCGGATGATCGATCAGATGAACGCCAAGCTGCGCGATGTCTACACCGAACCGCCGACGCTCCGGCGCAAGGAAGGCGGCACCCTGGTGTCGGGACCGCGCGAATTGCTGCAGGCGGTGTTCGCGGTTGGCCGCAAGGGTCTGACGCTGCAACGCTACAAGGGCCTTGGCGAAATGAATGCCGAGCAATTGTGGGAAACCACGCTCGATCCGCACGCGCGCTCGCTGCTGCAGGTCCGGGTCAATGACGCCGTGGACGCCGACAGCCTGTTCTCGCGGCTGATGGGCGACGAAGTCGAGCCCCGGCGCGAATTCATCCAGGATAATGCGCTTTCGGTGGCCAATCTCGATATCTGAGCGGACGCCATACAGCCATACAACAACGCCGCCGCCCCGAACCGGAGCGGCGGCGTTTTTTTGGAACCCTTGATCCCGGATCAGCCGCGGCCCTTCCAGGGCACCAGCCATTTCTCGGCGATGCGCATCAGAATATCGATGCCGTAGCCGATGATGCCGATCAGGATGATGCCTAAGATGACGATGTCGGTGAGCTGGAACTTCGAGGCATTGACGATCATCATGCCGGCGCCGCGATCTGCGGCAACCAGTTCGGCAGCCACCACGGTGCCCCAGCACACGCCCATGGCGACGCGCGCGCCGGTGAATATCTCCGGCAGCGAGTTGGGCACGATGACGTGCCTGAGGATCTGCCATTTGGAGGCGCCCAGCGAATAGGCCGCGTGCACCTTGGAGATACGAACACCCGAAACGCCCGCGCGGGCGGAAATGGTCATGATCCACAAGGCGGCCAGAAACAGCAGAATCACCTTGCCCTCCTCGCCGATGCCGAACCAGATGATGATCAGCGGAATCAGCGCCAAAGGCGGCACCGGACGCATGAATTCGACGATCGGATCGAACCAGCCGCGAAACCAGTTGGACAGGCCCATGGCGTATCCGAGCGGGATGCCGATGATGCTGCCGATGACAAAGCCCGCGATGACCCGGCCGAGCGAATAACCGAGATGCTCCCACAAGGAGACGTTCTTGTAGCCGTCGGTGGCGATTTCACCCAGACGGGATACCACCGCTTCCGGCGCCGGCAGCCAGATCGGCTCCATCTGCCAGCCCTTGTCTGGCTTGATCGACAGGCTGCCCTTGGAGGTCATGGTGACGTCTCCATCCGAGAACCGGACGGTGCCGCCCGGCGCGATCGGCTGACCGTCGATGGCGATCAGGCTGTAGCTGTCTTCGTTTCCACCGACATCGTTTTCATTGGGGCGGCTGAGAACCGATCGCCAGGCCCCGATCTTCAGCGCATCATCAACGGCAAACCCCGTCTGATCGGCCGATGTTTCCGGCAGTGGTACTTCCTCGCCGACCCGGTAAACCCGCATGTAAACCGTCGCGTCATCGATCTCTCCCGCAGCATTGCGGGCGGTGTAGGTGAAACTGGCGTCCCCGACAAAGGGGCCCGGCACATGCAGCGGCGTGATCACCGAGCCGGTGAAGGCCCCCCAGATCGCAAACAGGGCGATGATGGAGATCACCGAGGCGAAGCGATTGGGCGCAACCGTGCTCTCATCGCCAAATGTCACGGTTTTCAGACTGGTGAAATCATGCAGATGATGGCGCGTGCGCTCCCAGAACCGGTAGGCCAGATAGGCAAGGCCGAAAATGGCCGCATAGATCAGAAACACGATCACGCCGTCTCCTCCTGCCGGCCCATGATTTCCTCTTCCATGTCCCAGATCATGCCGAGGATCTCTTCCCGGCGCTCGGCGAATTCGGGCTCCTTCTTGACCAGGCGAAGATCGCGGCCGACGCCCATTTCGGCGAAGGGAAGGCGGTACTCCTTGTGGATCCTGCCCGGACGCGGCGCCATTACCAGCAGCCGTTCGCCCAGCAGCAGCGCCTCTTCGACCGAGTGGGTGATGAGGATGATGGTCTTGCCGGTTTCCTTCCAGAGCTTGAGCACAAGGCCCTGCATCTTCTCCCGCGTCAGCGCGTCGAGCGCACCCAGCGGCTCGTCCATCAGGATGACGTCGGGATCATTGGCCAGGCAGCGCGCCAGCGCCACCCGCTGTTGCATGCCGCCGGACAATTCGTAGATCATCTTGTCGCCGAAATCCTGCAGACCGACCGTGCGGAGCAGGTTTTCAACGATCGGGCGGGTTTGAGATGCCGGATGCCCGGCCATGTCGGGTCCGAAGGAAATGTTGCGGCGGACGCTCATCCATTCGAAAAGTGCGCCCTGTTGAAACACCATGCCGCGCTCAGGACCGGGGCCGGTGACGGTTTTTCCATTGAGAGTGACCTTGCCGGCGGTCGGCGCGAGAAACCCCGCGACAATGTTGAGAAGCGTTGTCTTGCCACAGCCAGACGGACCGAGCACCGCCAGGAGTTCGCCCTTGGCCAGTTCCAGGGATACATTTTTGAGCGCCTGCACCGATCCGCCCTTGGGCAGGTCGAAGCGCATCGATAGACTGTCAATTACCAGGTCACCCATGGCCGCTCCGGAGAATTGTTGTGGCGTGGATGAGCGGCCGGGCGGCAAACCGTCCGGCCGCTCATTGATCCGGTTCTGGCTTACATGCTTGCCGCTGCTTTGAGCGGACCGGTGTTGACAGCGCCGTCATAGGTGTCGCGGGAAGCCGGGATGTTACCCTGTTCCTTGAAGAAATCTCCGACGCCCTTGAGGAATTCCGGCGTTGCCTTGCCGAGCCACTTGTCCGAAAGCTGTGCTTCCAGCGTCGGGAACTGGAACCCCTTGAGGGTGTCGGCGGCGTCGGCTTCGCTCATGCCGGCATCCTCGGCGATGACAGGCAGCATTTCCGCCGAATCGGTCAGCCATTTGGCGTTCATGTCGGCGGTGACCTTGAGGAACTTGGCCAGCGTCTCGGCGTTTTCGGCCGCGAAGGAGGCGGTCACGGAGGTGACGTCATAGACCGAAATGCCGATGGCGTCCTTTTCGGCGCCCGTCAGCAGCACGTTGCCATGCTCCTGCATGCGGCGCAGCGCACCGCCCCAGCCGCAGGCCATGTCGAGGCTGCCCTGGGCGAAAGCGGCGGCGCCATCCGGCGGCGCCATGTCGACCACTTCCATGGTCGAGACGTCGACGCCGAAATGCTCCATCTGCCTGAGGAAGCCATAATGGGCCGCGGTTCCGATCGGCACGCCGACCTTCTTGCCTTCGAGCTCCTTGGCGTTGTCCTTGGTGATTTCCAGATCGGTCTTGACCACGCAATTGTCATTGTCGTTGTAGACCACGGCAATATCGGCGACCTGCAGGTCCTGGCCGGCGGAGGTGGCGACCACGAAGGGCGGCACGCCCTGGCTCACGGAGATCTGGACATCGCCCGACGCCATGGCCGCCGACATCGCGGTGCCGGCGTCAAAGGACTTCCAGTTCACCTTCATGCCCAGCGCCTCGTCATAGAGGCCCTTGACCTTGGCGTATTGGAACGGCATCGGCCATTCGGGAAAATAGGCAACCGTGATCTCTTCTGCCCTGGCGACCGAGGCGGTGGCGACCATGGCGATGCCAGCCAGCAATGCGGAAATTCTTGATGCAGCTTTCATGTGATGCTCCCTGTCCGGGCCAGCGTGATGCCGGCCTTTCGATTGCAATTGATCGCCGGGCAAACCTTGTTCATCTCCGGCACTGTTCCCGTTTTTGACGTTCTTTTATTTTTATCTTGCGCCAACAAAGCCAAGTCGATCAAGTGGACGCTCAAAGCCATAGCGCCAATTTGTGCGACAACATTGTACCAGTTTCCCCCAACCAACCCAGGCCTTTGGTTTTGTTCGTCTTTTTCTGGCCATATGGTTCAACGTCCACTGGCCCTATTCTCTTGCCACGGACTTCGGCGATGGTTTTGGCGCTAGTGGCCTGACCGAAATGGATGGTTCCCATCTGTTTCAAAAAGTCAGCCCACAAGCTATTGATCTGGTAGGGCGATTTGTCCGACAGATGAGATCCATCTGTCTGGATCGCACCGCTAAAGCACCGGCACTCAACAATTCCCGGGAGGGACCGCTCATGAACCTGCCCATCCAACCCAACGATATCCAGGCGGTTATCGAGGCCGATCGCGCCCATGTCTGGCATCATCTGATCCAGCACAAGCCGTTTGAAACCATCGATCCGCGCATCATGGTTGAAGGCCGCGGCATGCGGGTGTTGGACGCAACCGGCAAGGAGCACCTCGATGGCGTGTCGGGCGGCGTCTGGACGGTCAATGTCGGCTACGGCCGCGAAAGCATCGCCAATGCGGTGCGCGACCAGCTGGTCAAGATGAATTATTTCGCCAACAGCGCCGGATCGATACCCGGCGCGCTGTTCGCCAAGCAGTTGATCGACAAGATGCCCGGCATGAGCCGGGTCTATTATTCAAACTCCGGATCGGAAGCCAATGAGAAGGCGTTCAAGATGATCCGGCAGATTTCGCACCGCCACCATGGCGGCAGGAAATACAAGATCCTGTACCGGGACCGCGACTACCACGGAACCACGCTTGCCGCGCTGTCGGCCGGCGGCCAGCCGCAGCGGGTGGAGCAATACGGGCCGCTGGTTCCGGGTTTTGTCATGGTGCCGCATTGCCTTGAGTACCGCAGCCAGTACCCGGACGCGGAAAGCTACGGCGAGGCCGCCGCCAACGCCATTGAGGAGGTGATCCTGCGCGAGGGCCCGGACACGGTTGGCGGGTTGTGCCTGGAACCGATCACGGCGGGCGGCGGCGTCATCACGCCGCCGGCTGGCTACTGGGAGCGGGTTCAGGAAATCTGCGCCAAATACAAGATCCTGTTGCACATTGACGAAGTGGTCTGCGGCGTCGGCCGCACCGGGGCCTGGTTCGGCTATCAGCATTACGGCGTCAAGCCGGATTTCGTCACGATGGCGAAAGGCGTGGCCTCCGGCTACGCGGCGATTTCCTGCACGGTGACGACGGAAGAGGTGTTTGACCAGTTCAAGGACGACCCGTCCGATCCGATGTCCTATTTTCGCGACATTTCCACCTTTGGCGGCTGCGCCGCCGGTCCCGCGGCAGCGCTTGAAAACATGCGGATCATCGAGGATGAAAACCTGATCGAGAACACAAAGGCGATGGGCGAGCGGATGATGAACAATCTTCGCGCGCTGCAGGAGAAGCATGCGGTCATCGGCGATGTCCGCGGCAAGGGCCTCTTCCTTGGCGCCGAACTGGTCAGCGACCGGGGTTCACGCGAGCCGATGGACGAAAAGAGGGTGCATGCGGTGGTGGCCGACTGCATGGCGCAGGGCGTCATCATCGGCGCGACCAACCGCTCGCTGCCCGGATTCAACAACACCCTGTGTTTCAGCCCGGCGCTGATCGCCACCGCGCAGGACATCGACCAGATCACCGACAGTGTCGACCAAGCGCTCAAGAAGGTGTTCGGCTAGAGCATCGTGCGATCAGGCGGAACCGCCTGAACGCAGACAAGATGTTCTAGATTCAAAGTGTTAGAGCGCCAGCAAACCACATCCGGTGCGATGCCGGAAGGGGCGGACAATCGCTGTCCGGCCCCTTCCGCTCTGCCAGGTCAGCCGATATGCTGCTCCAAATCGACTGTGGCATCGGCCTGGAAAGCCATTCCGTTCCCGGCAAATCCGGCCCATCGATTGATCAGGGTAGAGCGACGTTGCGCGTCGGCACTGATGCGCGGGGCAATTGAATGCCGATACCGATAGACACATTCTTCCTCGATCCGAAATTCGAGGGAACGCTGCAGCAAAAAATCCAGAGGATGATCAGCGAAGGCGTTCTGTCGGGGCGGCTCATCCAGGGCGCCAAGCTGCCGTCAAGCCGGAAACTGGCCGCGCATCTTGGCATCAGCCGGATCACCGTGACGCTTGCCTACAGCGAACTGGTTTCCGATGATTACCTGATCGCCAAGGGGCGCTCGGGATATTATGTCTCGCCGACCGCGCCGCAGCGCAGCCGCTTTGAAGCGCCAAAGGGCGTCATCACCGATTCGGTCGACTGGACTCGCGCCATCGGGCAGCGCTTTTCGGGCCAGGTGATGCCGGAAAAGCCGGTGGACTGGAGAAGCTATCCCTATCCCTTCATCTACGGCCAGGCCGACGACAGGATATTCGACCACAGCAACTGGCGCCAATGCGCCCTGCAGGCTTTGGGCAGGCGTGAATTCTCCACCGTGACCGCCGACAGTTACGAGCGCGACGATCCCGAACTGGTCAAGTACATCGCGCTCAACACCCTGCCGCGGCGCGGCATCCTCGCCAAGCCGGAACAGATCCTGATCACCATGGGGGCCCAGAATGCGCTGTGGCTGTGCGCCCAGGTGCTGCTCAATCAGCGGCGCGTGGCGGCCATGGAGAATCCGGGTTATCCCGGCCTGCGGGTGGCGCTCAATCTGGCCCGCTGCACTGTGGTCTCGGTGCCTGTCGATGATTCCGGCATGGTGCTCGACGCGCTGCCTGCCGAGACCGATGTTGTCTTCACCACGCCGAGCCATCATTGCCCGACCAATGTGACCATGCCGCTTGAGCGCCGGCGGGCGCTTCTGGAACTGGCGAGCCGGAATGATTTCGTCATCGTCGAGGACGATTACGAGTTCGAGATGTCCTTTCTCCACCCACCCGAACCAGCACTCAAATCGCTCGATGAAGAGGGAAGGGTGATCTATATCGGCTCCTTCTCCAAATCCCTGTTTCCCGGGCTGCGGCTCGGCTATGTGGTGGGATCGGAAACCTTCATCCGTGAAGCGCGGGCTTTGCGCGCCGCGATTCTGAGACACCCGCCGGGACATCTGCAACGAACGGCCGCCAATTTCCTCTCACTGGGGCATTATGATGCGCTGGTGGCGCGGATGGGCCAGATCTACCGCAAACGCCGGGAGGTCATGCAGGAAGCCATCGAGCAATGCGGCCTCCAATCGGTGGGCATGAATGTATCGGGCGGATCAAGCTTCTGGATCAGGACGCCGGACAACATTGACGCGCGCGACCTTGCCCTGGCGCTGAAGGGCCGCGGCGTGTTGATCGAGCCCGGGCATGTCTTCTTCGAGCATCCGGAGGATGGAGCGCATTATTTCCGCATAGCCTATTCATCCATCGAAAGCGCCAGGATTTCCGCCGGGATCACCCTTATCGGCGAGACCTTGCGGACCTTTGGCGGAGGCTGAGACCTCCCCGCCGAAGCGGGGCAGGTTGCCGTTCACCGTCAGTGCTGTCACAGAGCGCCGCGTTGCGGGCGCATGTCATCGCGGCTGATGCCCGCGACAACGACCGGCTTCTTCATGGCGTCGCGGCGGAAGGGCTCGCCCAGTTCCTGATTGAGCAGCACCTCGATGAAGGTGGTCTCGCCGTTCTTCATCTGCCGCTCGACGGCCTTGGCGAGTTCGCCGGTCAGACCCTGCTGATCCTTGACCACCACGCCCTTGGCGCCACAGGCCTCGGCGATCCTGACATAGGAGGTGTCACGGTCGAGTTCGGTGCCGACGAAGTTGTTGTCGTACCAGAGCGTGGTGTTGCGTTTTTCCGCGCCCCACTGGTAGTTGCGGAAGATCACCATGGTGATCGCCGGCCATTGATCGCGGCCGCAGGCGGTCATCTCGTTCATGGAAATGCCAAAGGCGCCGTCGCCGGAAAAGCCTACAACCGGAATATCCGGCTGGCCTATCTTGGCGCCGAGGATCGACGGAAACCCATAGCCGCAGGGGCCGAACAGGCCAGGCGCCAGATATTTGCGGCCCTCCTCAAAGCTCGGATAGGCATTGCCGATGGCGCAATTGTTGCCGATGTCGGATGAGATGATGGCGTTCTTGGGAAGCGCGGCCTGGATGGCGCGCCAGGCCTGGCGCGGTGACATCAGATCGGCATCGCGCTGGCGCGATTCCTGATTCCAGACAGTGCCGGGATCATCCTCCTCATGATCGAGGGACGAGAGTTCCTGCGCCCAGCGCGACTTGGTCAGCGATACCAGATTGCGCCGCTCTTCGCGCCCCGCATCGCCGGCATCATCGGAGAGCTGGGAAAGAATGGCGCGCGCGACCTTGGCCGCATCGCCCTCGATGCCGACGGTGACCTTCTTGGTCAGGCCGATACGGTCGGCGTTGATGTCGACCTGGATGACATCGGCGTTCTTCGGCCAATAGTCGATGCCGTAGCCCGGCAGCGTCGAGAACGGATTGAGCCGGGTGCCGAGCGCCAGCACCACATCGGCCTTGGCGATCAGTTCCATCGCGGCCTTTGAGCCGTTGTAGCCGAGCGGGCCGACCGCGAGCGGGTGGGATCCCGGAAAACTGTCATTGTGCTGGTAGTTCGAGCAGACCGGCGCGTCGAGGCGGTCGGCAAGGTCGACGACGTCCGCTATGGCGCCCGACAGCACCACGCCAGCGCCCGACAGGATGACCGGGAAACTGGCTTTCGAGAGCAGGGCGGCTGCTTGCGCAATCGCCTGCTCGCCGCCGGCGGGGCGTTCGAAGCGGACCATCTGCGGCAGCTCGACATCGATCACCTGGGTCCACATGTCACGCGGAATGTTCATCTGGGCCGGCGCCGAGCCGCGCCAGGCCTTCATGATCACACGGTTGAGGACCTCGGGTATGCGGGAGGGATCGCGGACTTCCTCCTGGTAGCAGACGCAATCGGCAAACAGCCGCATCTGTTCCATTTCCTGGAATCCGCCCTGGCCAATGGTCTTGTTGGCCGCCTGCGGGGTGATCAGCAGCATCGGCGTGTGATTCCAGTAGGCGGTCTTGACCGGCGTGACAAAGCCGGTGACGCCGGGGCCGTTCTGGGCAATGGCCATCGCCATCTTGCCAGTGGTGCGGATGAAACCGTCGCACATCAGGCCGGCATTGGTTTCATGGGCGCAATCCCAGAAGGTGATTCCGGCCTTGGGGAACAGATCCGACACCGGCATCATGGCCGATCCGATGATGCCGAACGCATGCTCGATTCCGTGCATCTGGAGAACTTTGACGAAAGCTTCCTCGGTGGTCATTCTGGGCATGGGACACTCCTCCTTGTTGAGGGCTAGAAACCACGACTGGCCCGAACCGCTCTAGTGCCAGTTTGGCGACTTGACGACGCCAGATCAATTGCCGCGGCCCGACAGCGCCGCGCCAGGTCATTTGCCATAGAGATATTCCGGCAGCCACGGAACGATGAAAACCAGCAGGAGGCCGGACACCTTTACCGTCATGAATTGCGCCATGCCGCAATGGATGTCCTCGAGATCTCGATCCGGCGCCATCCAAACCGCAGCCCTGCCTTAGCAGATGGTTGCAGAGGCGCTGTTTTGTGTCGCCCTGTTGTTGCAATGCAACAAAACCATGATAGGGTCTCCCACCACTTGCGCGCTGCAACAAGTCAGACTCCGGTAAGGATATGACGTGCATGAAGTCGGGAGTGGGGGCAGGCAATCTGCCGGAAAAAGGGGCAATTCGTCATGTTTTATCAGATGTACGAACTTAATCATGCCGCGATAGCGCCGATGCGGGCTTATGCCGACGCCATGCGGCTGGCTTTCCGCAATCCGATCAACCCGCTTGCCCATACCCCGCTGGGCCGCGCCATGGGCGCCGGGTTCGAGCTGTTCGAACGCACGACGCGCCGCTATGGCAAACCGGCATTCGGCCTTGATGAGACATCGCTGAATTCCGGAAAGGTCTCCGTCCATGAGAAGGTGGTCTGGTCGCGGCCATTCTGCAATCTGATCCATTTCGAACGCACCCTGCCCGCCAATCACCGGCCTGATCCAAAAATTCTGATCGTGGCGCCGATGTCGGGCCATTATGCCACGCTGCTGCGCGGCACGGTCGAAACCCTGCTGCCCAAGGCCGAAATCTACATCACCGACTGGACCGATGCCCGCATGGTGCCGGTCAGCGACGGACATTTCGATCTTGATGATTATATCGACTACGTCATCTCCATGCTGCACACGCTTGGCCCCGATACCCATGTGCTCGCCGTTTGCCAGCCATCCGTGCCGGTCCTGGCCGCGGTCGCGATCATGGAGGAAAGCGGCGATGCCTTTGCGCCGTCGACAATGACGCTGATGGGCGGCCCGATCGATACCCGCATCAACCCCACCGGGGTCAACGAACTGGCGCAGGCCAAGCCGATTGAATGGTTTGAAGAAAATGTCATCATGCAGGTGCCGTGGCCGCTTCCGGGCTTTTCCCGCGACGTCTATCCCGGCTTTCTGCAATTGTCCGGCTTCATGACGATGAATCTCGACCGCCACATGATCGCGCAGAAGGATTTCTATCTGAACCTGGTCAAGAACGACGGCGATCCGGCCGAGCGGCATCGGGATTTCTATGACGAATATCTCGCGGTCATGGACATGACGGCCGAATTCTACCTGCAAACCGTCGACACGGTGTTCATCAAGCACTCGCTGCCCAAGGGGGAAATGATGCATCGCGGCCGTTTGGTCGACACCAAGGCCATCCGCAATGTCGCGTTGTTGACCGTCGAAGGCGAGAACGACGATATTTCGGGTCTTGGCCAGACCGAGGCGGCGCAGACGATCTGCCCCAACATTCCCGATGACATGCGTCATCACTATGTGCAGCCGGATGTGGGTCATTACGGTGTCTTCAACGGCTCGCGCTTCCGCGCAGAGATCGCGCCGCGGATTCTCGATTTCGCCCGGACCCACGCCGTGGCCAATCGCGGTAAAAAGAGTGCGCCCAGGGTCATCAAGGGTGGCCGCAGCGGCTGACGCGGATTTTCAAGGGCATTTGAAACGTTCGAAATTTCTCTGGTAAAACAGAGAATTGACGGATTTCTGTGGACATTTTCTTGAATAGGCGTGCGGGTCATACCACATCAAATTCACTAGGGAACGATCCCCGCTTCCCTTCACCTGATGAGGTTATAGCTGATGACACAGACCGCATTGATCCGTCCCGCCTGGACGCCGGCGACCATTGCCCTGATGGTGTTGGGTTTCATGGTTTTCTGGCCGCTGGGTCTGGCCATGCTCGCCTACATTATCTGGGGCGACCGGCTCGACGCCTTCAAGGCGGACGTCAACCGCGCCACCGACGGGTTTGCCTGCTCGTTCCGCAAGAATCGTCATGGCATGCGCACAAGCAGCGGCAATGCCGCGTTTGACGACTGGCGCGACGCCGAATTGTCGCGGCTTGACGAAGAGCGCAAGAAGCTCGACGAGATGCGTCGCGAGTTCGACCAGCATATGCGCGATCTGCGCATGGCGCGCGATCGCACCGAGTTCGAGCAGTTCATGGCCGACCGCCAGGCCAGCCAGAACAAGGCCCGGAAATCCGGCTCGGTGCCTGAAATCGACGGCTGATTGCCCAAGCACACGACACATGGCGGCGTTCTGACCAGAGCGCCGCTTTTTTATTGCGCCCGCCTGTCGCGGGCAGCCTGCTTTTTCGGGCTTGCAACGCCGGCGAATCGGATAAAACCACTGCCATGTTCGGATTTGGCCGCACTTCACCCAGGAAACCCGCACCACGGCCGGCGTCCATTGTCGTCAATGGCCGCGAGTTGCCGTTGATTGTCCGCGAAAACGCGCGGGCTACGCGGGTGACCCTGAGGATCGAACCGGGCGGCCAGGCCTTGAAGCTGACCGTACCGCGAGGGCTGCCGGGCCGGGAGATTGATGATTTTCTCACCCGCCACCATGGCTGGCTGATGACCCGGCTGGCGCGCGTGCCCGACGCTGGCCCGCTGGCCCACGACAAGACCATCGCCATACGCGGAATCGATCACCGGATCGAGATGACCGGAAAGCTGCGCGGACTGGCCGAGGAGACCGAAATCGACGGCGTGCGCCTCTTGTTGGTTTCGGGAGCGCCCGAACATGTCGGAAGGCGCGTGTCCGATCATCTCAAGCGCGTGGCCCGGCGTGAACTTGACGGCCTTGTCCGGATCCATGCCGCAACGCTCGGCAAGCCGGTGCGGGCAATTGCCTACAAGGACACCAGGAGCCGCTGGGGCTCGTGCACCTCGGACGGCAATTTGTCGTTTTCCTGGCGGATCGCCATGGCGCCGGATTTCGTGATCGATTATCTCGCCGCCCACGAGGTGGCGCATCTGAAGGAAATGAACCACGGGCCGGATTTTTGGGCCACCTGCCTACAGCTTTGCCCGCGCACCAAGGAAGCCAAACGCTGGCTCAAGCAGAACGGATCGCGATTGTTCGCGGTGACATTCTAAAGGCGGGCATCACGGCCCATCTACGCTGCCATCCAGATCTCGACTCAGCCACCGATTCATGCGACGTCAACCTCCATGACAACGCCCATCAAAATTTGCGGCCTGAGCACGCTTGAAGCGGTGGATCGCGCGGCCGATCTCGGCGCCGACATGGCCGGATTCATCTTTTTTGAGAAGAGCCCGCGTCACGTGGCGGTGGAGACCGCCGCCGCGCTTGCCGAGCGGGCGCGGGCGCGCGGTCTGAAAACCGTGACAGTCACCGTCGATATGGATGATGCCGGGCTCAAGGAGATCGTTTCGGCGGTCAAACCCGATTGGCTGCAATTGCATGGCGGCGAGAGTCCGGAACGGGTGGCCGAACTCAAGGCCCGGTTCGGGCGGCCGGTGATGAAGGCGCTGGCCATTCGCACCGCCTCCGATCTTGACAGGATCGCGCCCTATATGGGCATCGCCGACCGGTTTCTGTTCGACGCCAAGCCGCCGGAAGGCTCGGATCTGCCGGGGGGCAATGGCGTGAGCTTCGACTGGCGGCTGCTTGCGAGCCTTGACGGGGCGGCCAATTACATGCTTTCCGGTGGATTGACGAAAGACAATGTCGGCACGGCGCTCGCCATCAGCCATGCGCCCGGCATTGATGTATCATCCGGCGTTGAAAGCGCGCCTGGCGTCAAGGACCTCGCGATGATGGACAGCTTCGTCCGCGCGGTTCGCGACGCGGGATAAGGGACGGCCCCAGGAGTAGATGATTTGAACCAGACAACCCATCCGAATTCGTTCCGCACCGGTCCCGATGAACAGGGCATGTTCGGCATTTTTGGCGGCCGTTTCGTTGCCGAAACGCTGATGCCACTGATCCTGGAACTGGAAGAGGAATGGACAAGGGCGAAGGCCGATCCCGCCTTCCGCGCCGAGCTCGGGCATCTCAACACCCATTACACCGGCCGGCCGTCGCCGCTCTATTTCGCCGAACGGCTGACCGAGCATCTCGGCGGCGCCAAGGTCTATTTCAAGCGCGACGAGCTCAACCACACCGGTTCGCACAAGATCAACAATTGTGTCGGCCAGATCCTGCTCGCCAAGCGCATGGGCAAGACAAGGATCATCGCCGAAACAGGCGCCGGCCAGCATGGCGTCGCCTCGGCCACGGTGGCCGCGCGCTTTGGCTATCCGTGCGAGGTCTACATGGGCGCAACCGACGTGCAGCGTCAGGCGCCGAACGTGTTCCGCATGAAGCTGCTTGGCGCCAAGGTGCACCCGGTCACCTCCGGGCACGGCACGCTGAAGGACGCGATGAACGAGGCGCTCAGGGATTGGGTCACCAATGTCGACGACACCTATTACCTGATCGGGACGGCGGCCGGTCCGCACCCCTATCCGGAGATGGTGCGCACCTTCCAGTCGGTGATCGGCGAGGAAACCCGCGAACAGATGATGGCGGCCGAAGGCCGCCTGCCCGACATGCTGGTCGCCGCCGTCGGCGGTGGCTCCAACGCCATCGGCCTGTTCCATCCGTTCCTGGATGACAAGGACGTGCAGATTGTCGGCGTCGAAGCCGGCGGCAAGGGGCTTGACGGCGACGAGCACTGCGCCTCGCTGACCGCCGGATCGCCCGGCGTGCTGCACGGCAACCGCACCTATCTACTGCAGGATGGCGACGGCCAGATCAAGGAAGGCCATTCGATCTCGGCCGGTCTCGATTATCCCGGCATCGGGCCGGAGCATTCCTGGCTGAAGGAATCGGGCCGGGTCGAGTATGTGCCGATCATGGACACCGAGGCGCTCGAAGCCTTCCAGCTGCTGACCCGCCTCGAAGGCATCATCCCGGCGCTGGAGCCCAGCCATGCGCTGGCCGAAGTGATCAAGCGCGCGCCGAAAATGGGCAAGGACCAGATCATCGTGATGAACCTGTGCGGCCGCGGCGACAAGGACATCTTCACTGTCGGCAAGATCCTTGGCGTGGAGCTCTGATCATGACCACTCGCATTGACACACGCTTTGAAAAGCTCAAGGCCGAGGGCCGGCCGGCGCTGGTGACCTATTTCATGGGCGGCGACCCGGATTATGACACTTCGCTCAAGATCATGCAGGCGCTGCCCCGCGCGGGCTCGGACGTGATCGAACTCGGCATGCCGTTTTCCGATCCGATGGCCGACGGTCCGGCGATCCAGATGGCCGGGCAGCGGGCGCTGAAGGGCGGTCAGACGCTGAAAAAGACGCTGGCGCTGGCGCGCGATTTCCGCGCCGGTGACAATGAGACCCCGATCGTGCTGATGGGCTACTACAATCCGATCTATGTCTATGGCGTCGACCGGTTTCTGGTGGATGCGCTTGAAGCCGGCATCGATGGGCTGATCGTGGTCGACCTGCCGCCGGAGATGGATGAGGAATTGTGCCTGCCGGCGCTGAAGGCCGGGATCAATTTCATCCGGCTGGCGACGCCGACCACCGACGACAAGCGGCTGCCGCGGGTGCTGAGCAATACATCGGGATTTGTCTATTATGTCTCGATGACCGGAATTACCGGGTCAGCCATCGCCGACACGTCCAAGGTCAATCTGGCTGTCGACCGGATCAAGAGCCACACCAGCCTGCCGGTCTGCGTCGGCTTTGGCGTGAAAACCGCCGAGCAGGCGCGCGCCATCGGCCAGTCCGCCGACGGCGTGGTGGTTGGCACGGCGATCGTCAACCAGATCGCCAACACGCTTGACGGCAAGGGTGCTGCGACCACCGACACGGTCGAGAGCGTCGTAACCATGGTGCGCGGCCTGGCCACGGGCGTGCGCGCGGCACGGCTTGCGTCAGCCAAATAACGCCCCACATAGATGGATGAACCGGAGAGACTGTCTTGAACTGGATTACCAACTACGTCAGGCCAAAGATCAACTCGATGCTCGGCCGCCGCGAGGTGCCGGAGAATCTGTGGATCAAATGCCCGGAAACCGGGGAAATGGTGTTCCACAACGATCTTGAGGAAAACCATTTCGTCATCCCGGCGTCGGGCTATCACATGAAGATGTCGGCCGCGGCGCGGCTCAAGCATATCTTCGACGAGGGCAAATACGAGGTTCTGCCGTCGCCAAAGGTGCCGCAGGATCCGCTCAAATTCCGCGATTCGAAGAAATATGGCGACAGGCTCAAGGAAAACCGGACCAAGACCGGGCTTGAGGATTCGATCGTCGCCGCCCATGGCGCGGTGCAGGGCGTCAAGATCATCGCCTGCGTGCATGATTTTTCGTTCATGGGCGGGTCGCTCGGCATCGCCGCCGGCGAAGCCATCATCCAGGCATTCGAAGCAGCCATCGCGCGGAATTGCCCGTTGGTGATGTTCCCCGCGTCCGGCGGCGCCCGGATGCAGGAAGGCATCCTGTCGCTGATGCAATTGCCGCGCACCACGGTCGCGGTTGAAATGCTCAAGGAAGCCGGTCTGCCTTACATTGTGGTGCTGACCAATCCGACCACCGGCGGCGTCTCCGCCTCCTATGCGATGCTCGGCGATGTGCATCTGGCCGAGCCGGGCGCCGAAATCTGCTTTGCCGGAAAACGGGTGATCGAACAGACCATCCGGGAAAAACTCCCCGAGGGCTTCCAGACCTCGGAATATCTGCTCGATCACGGCATGGTCGACATGGTTGTCCATCGCCACGATCTCCCCGCCGTCATCGCCCGTCTGCTGCGGATTTTCCTCAAGCTGGATGCCCCGGCGCGAGTGGCGCTTCCGGCTCCGGCTCCCGAGCCGGCCCCTGCCGAAGCGGCGGAATAGGGCGTTCAGCATATTCATAAAGGCCGATGATTTCGGCGATAGGAGCGGTCGTGTCGGTTGCCGAACGGGAAATCAATGCGCTGCTGGCGCTGCATCCGAAGGGATTCGACCTGTCGCTCGGCCGGATCACGCGGCTGCTCGAACGGCTCGGCAATCCGCATCTGAACTTGCCGCCGGTGATCCATATCGCCGGCACCAATGGCAAGGGATCGGCCAGCGCCTTCTGCCGCGCCATTCTGGAAGCCCACGGCCTGAAGGTCCACGTCCACACCTCGCCGCACCTGGTCAATTGGCACGAACGCTTCCGCATCGGAGCGGATGGCGGCGGCCGGTTGGTCGGAGACGAGTTGCTTGCCGAGGCCGTGCGGCGGGTGGCTGCAGCCAACCAGGGTGAAATGATCACCGTTTTCGAAATCCTCACCGCGGTGATGTTCGTGCTGTTTTCCGAGCATCCGGCCGACGCCGCGCTGATTGAAGTCGGGCTTGGCGGCCGTTTTGACGCGACAAATGTGATAGAAAGCCCGGCTGCTTCGGTGATCATGTCGATCTCGCTCGATCACCAGGCCTATCTCGGCGACCGCGTCGAGCTGATCGCCATGGAAAAGGCCGGCATCATCAAGCGGGGTTCACCGGTGGTGATCGGCGCACAGACCGAAGATACGGCGCGCGATGTCCTGGCCGGCGTTGCCGAGCGGCTCAAATGCCCGGTCAGCGTCTATGGCCAGGATTTCTTTGCCGTTGAGGAAAACGGGCGGCTGGCCTATCAGGATGAAGACGAACTGATGGATCTGCCTTTGCCGAAGCTCGCCGGTCGGCATCAGCAATCCAACGCGGCGGCGGCGATCCGCGCGCTCAAGGTCGCCGGTTTCAAACTGGATGAAGCCGCCATCGCCGAAGGCTTGCTCAACGTCTATTGGCCCGGGCGGCTGGAACGGCTCGCCGAAGGCCGTCTTGTCGAGCAGGCCATGGAGGGCGTCGAACTGTGGATCGACGGTGGCCACAACCCAGGCGCGGGCCGGGTGATCGCCGAAGCCATGGCCAATCTCAACGACCGCGAATCACGGCCGCTGTTTCTGATTACCGGGATGATCAACACCAAGAATCCGGTCGGCTATTTTGAAGGATTCGCCGGCATGGCGCAGCACGTCTACACCGTCGCGGTGCCGGCTTCGGACGCCGGAATTGATCCCGAACTGCTGGCCGATGCAGCTGACGAGGCCGGTTTGACGGCTGAATCGGCCCCAGACGTCGGATCCGCAATTGCCGCCGTATGCCGGAACTGGGACCAGCGCGAGCGGCCGCCCCGCATCCTGATTGGCGGATCGCTTTATCTTCTGGGCGACGTTCTCAAGCTCAACGGCACGCCGCCGGTCTGACGGCAAAAACCCGCCCGGTTGTCCGGACGGGCTTTGTCATGCGGAAAAAGCGTTAAGTCAGACGGCGCCCGAAATCCAGCTTGCAAGAGCGCTCTTCGGCGAGGCGCCAACCTTGATGTCGGCCACGGCGCCGGCCTTGAACATGGCCAGAGTCGGGATCGAGCGCACGCCGAACTGCGATGCAAGCTCCGGATTCTCGTCGATATTGAGCTTGACGACCTTGACCTTGCCTTCCATCTCGTTGGAGATTTCCTCAAGGCTGGGGGCGATCATCTTGCACGGTCCGCACCATTCGGCCCAGAAATCGACAACAACCGGTACGGTCGACTCGAGCACTTCGCTCTGAAAATTGGTGCTGTCTACTTTTACGGTTGCCATGATGGGCGCTCCTTTGGTGAGTCTCTCGGATGCCCCAATGTGATGGTTCGGCCCGGCTTATTCAAGGCTTTTCCGGGCCGCATCACCGAGCCGTGATTTGAACAGCCTTCTCAAGCATTGAGCCTCGCCATGGCCGCGTCCAACGCGGGGGCGGCAATTTCAATCAACTCCGGCCCGCTCACATAGACCAGCGCCGCGTCAATCTGCCGCTCCGGGTAGAGCGGCGCCAGCAGCGCGCGATAGATCGCAAGCTGCGTGACATGGCCTGCCGGCGGCTGCTCGCCCGGATCAGGCGCCATGCCTGTCTTGTAGTCGACAATCAGGACCCGGTCGCCATCGAGCGCAATGCGGTCGATCCGGCCCGAGACCGCCCGGTCCTCGCCGCCAATCTTCAAGGTTCCCATCACCGAAACCTCGGCCTCGCCGGGCGCATGAAAAATCGGGGAGAAACGGTGATCGGTGAGAACCGCCAGGATCTGGGCCTCGATTGCCCTGGCCGTTGCCGCCTGGCCGGCCGGCAAGGCCCGCCCGAGATAGCGGGCGAGCACGGTCCGACGCTGGTCCGGCGCAATTGCCGGCAACACCTGCAGCAGGCGATGGATCAT
>LADQ01000180.1 GCA_000961635.1 Hoeflea sp. BRH_c9
GGCGTGTTGCCGGCCAAGATCACCATCATCGGCGGCGGCGTCGTCGGCCTGAACGCGGCCAAGATGGCGGCGGGCCTTGGCGCCGACGTCACCATCCTCGACCGTTCGCTGCCACGGCTGCGCCAGCTCGACGATATTTTCAACGGCCGCATTCACACCCGCTACTCCACCATCGAGGCCCTGGAGGAAGAAGTGTTCTCGGCCGATGTGGTGGTGGGCGCGGTGCTGATCCCGGGTGCGGCCGCCCCCAAGCTCGTCACCCGCGAAATGCTGTCGGGCATGAAGAAGGGCTCGGTCATTGTCGACGTCGCCATCGATCAGGGCGGCTGCTTTGAAACCTCGCATGCCACCACCCACGCCGATCCGACCTACGAGGTTGACGGCGTGATCCATTATTGCGTCGCCAACATGCCGGGCGCGGTGCCGATCACCTCGGCCCATGCGCTCAACAACGCCACCCTGCAGTATGGCCTGATGCTGGCCGACAAGGGCCTCAAGGCGATCGCCGAGGACCGCCATTTGCGCGCCGGATTGAACGTCCACAAGGGCCGCATCACCAGCCGTCCGGTCGCCGATGCGCTCGGCTATGAGCTGGCCGATTTCGATCAGGCGCTGAAGGTGGCCTGACCGGCAGTTCCGGCCCGCATTGTATGACCTATCAGCAAGTCCGCCCGCATCCAGTCATGCGGGCGGGCTTTTTCGCAACCGATCACGCCGCCGCGACGGCCTTGCAATGGTAGCAATTGTTGCGTGACGAGCGAATGTGCACGGCCTTGACCGACGGTTCGTTGAGCAGGTCAATGATCCGCGCGGGAATGGCGTCGCGGCTGATGACGCCGCCGGTTCCATAGACGATGCGCTCGTCCGCATCATAGCCGCGCAGGATGTAATCCGGACTTGCCAGAAAGGCCGGCAGTTCGCCGGGCGCGATCGGGTCCGGGGCGCAAGCCTCGGCATGGAGAAACACCGGGCCGGTTTCGGCATAGGCGTGGGTGGCCGCAAAGGGCCGCCAGGCAACGATCAGATAGGGCTGGTCCCTGCCCACCAGCCTCATGCAGCGCCGGCAGGGCACGCCGGTTCCATTGGAGATATGCCGTTCCGGCGCGTGGCCGTTGTCGTCCGCTCCGCCGTTTCGAAAATGGGCGGCTGTGGTTTCATCCATTGGTTCGAATGTGATTTGCATGGCTTGCCTCGCTGGCTCGGGTTGAGCTGCGAGTTAGGCTGAGGCCATGACGAGGCGCCACCCGTTTCCAGCCGGCGAGCGGATTATTTCGCTTTCATCAACGCCAGTATTTCCTCGTCCGCCAGGGGCCGGACAATTGCCTGGTTCTGGCTCACCGGTTCAAATCCGACGCGTTGATAAAGCTGCAGCGCGGCGGGGTGATCGAGCGTGTTGGTCGACACCAGCACGCGCGCCGGCGTGGCCAGCCAGGCGGTGGAAACGGCCTGGCCGAGCATCCATGCGCCAAGACCGCGTCCGCGTACATGTTCCATCAGGCCGAAAAAGGAAAGCTCGACCGTACCGTCATCAAGATCGCTCAATTCAAAGAACCCTGCCGGCGCGCCGTCGACGCTGAGCACGAAAATGCGGGTTGTCTCGGCATGGACGATTTTTGACAGGTGCTCGTCGCTCATCCTGAGCCGGTTGACCCAATGCAATTCCCCGCCGACCTGCCATTGCAGATAGCGATAGAAATGCAGCGGGATGTCGGTGGCCCGCATCAGCGTCGCATGAAGATTGACCGGCAGCGGCGCCAGCGCGCGCGGGGGCCGTGTCATCTCGAGATGGGTGACGGTGGCCTTGAGCGATCCGGGTTTGGCTGACTTTGCCATCTCAGGCCTCTCCGGTGGCGATCGGGGTGTCGTCGCGGCCGCCCCATTCAGACCAGGAGCCATCATAGAGCGTGTTGTCGCGATGGCCAATGGAGTGCAGCGCGAGCGTGAGGACGGCGGCGGTGACGCCTGATCCGCAGGTGGTGACGACCGGCTTTTGCAGGTCGAGGCTGGATGCTTCAAAGATCGCGCGCAACTCGCTGAGGGATTTCAGCTTTCCGTCTTCTGAAAGCGTTGCGAAAGGGACGTTGCGGGCGCCCGGCATATGGCCCGACAGCATGCCTTCGCGTGGTTCAGGTTCGGTGCCGGCAAAGCGGCCAGGCCCGCGTGCATCGGCGATCTGGGCTGTTCCCGCCTCGACTATGGAGCGCATGTCCTCGAAGCTGGTGACGGCGCGGGAACTGACCGACGCGTTGAACTTGGCCGGAACCGGTGCTGCCGGCGCACCGGTTTCAACCGGCAGGCCTTGCGCTTTCCAGGCATCGAAGCCGCCATCGAGCACATAGGCGTTCGCCGCGCCAAAGAGGCGCAGCAGCCACCAGACACGCGGTGCGGTGAACATGCCCGGCCCGTCATAGACCACGATCGTATCGGTGTCCGACAAACCAAGCGCGCCCGCCGCCCGGGCGAAATCGGCGGCGCTGGCAATGGTGTGCGGCAGGTCCGATGCCGGGTCGACAATGCTGTCCTGATCGAAGAACACGGCGCCGGGAATGCGGCTTGCGGCGTATTCCGCCGCACCGTCGCGGTTTTGTGCCGGCAGGTACCAGGAGCCGTCGACGATCTTGAGATCCGGCTGACCGATGCGGTCCTTGAGCCAGTCGAAGGAGACGACGAACGTGCTGGTATCAGGCGTGACGGTCATAGAGGATCCTCAAATGTAAGCGCAGTGCGGGGCAGAGTTGGGGTTCAAGCTGGCGCCGGTCCGAAGCGTATTCGGAAGCGGCGGTTTTCCTTGCCCTTTTTCTCGATCTTGCCGATGTGGATTTCGCCCACTTCGGCGGTTTCCCCGACATGAGTGCCGCCGCAGGGCTGGCTGTCAATGGCCGAGCCTTCGCCAATGCACACCAGCCGGATACGGCCCTGGCCGCGCGGCGGGCGGACATTCTTGGATTTGACCAGACCGGGATTGGCTTCCAGGTCCTGTTCCGAAATCCACTGGTTGAAGACCGGATGATTGGCGTTGACCAGCTCCATCAGCCTGGCCGTCACTTCGACCTTGTCGATGGTGTCGGTCATGTCGAAATCAACCCGGCTGTCGGTTTCGCTGACCGCGGCGCCAGTGATCGGGTAGGGGCAGACCACCGACAGCAGATGACAGGCGGTGTGCATCCGCATCAGATTGTAACGCCGGTCCCAATCGATGTGCAGCACCAGCTTTTCGCCGATCTCCGGACTTGCCTGGCCGGGGCTCGGGACATGGATGATCTCGGCCTTGCTGTCGCCGGTGACGGTTCCGGCGATGAGGATCTTGTCGCCATTGTCGCGCTCGAGAAAGCCGCTGTCGCCAGGTTGACCGCCGGAAGTCGCATAGAAACAGGTCTGATCGAGCAGGATGCCGCCATCGGCGCGGACCCCGGTGACGTGCGCTTCTACGGTGGAGAGATAGGCGTCTTCGAGGAAAAGGGATGTCATGGCGCTCATTCAGTTACGTAGGGGACGGACAGGTCGCTCTTGTGAACCAACCATTCGGGCACGGGCAGGTCCTTGGAGGCCAGGAACTCGGGGTTGAACAGCTTGGACTGGTAACGGTTTCCATAATCGCAAAGGATGGTCACGATGGTGTGGCCGGGGCCCATTTCGCGGGCCATGCGGATGGCGCCGGCGACGTTGATGCCGGAGGAACCTCCCAGGCAAAGGCCTTCATGTTGCAGCAGGTCAAACACCAGCGGGATCGCTTCCGAGTCGGGAATGTTGAACGACATGTCGGGCGTGAAGCCTTCGAGATTGGCGGTGATGCGCCCCTGGCCGATGCCTTCAGTGATCGAGCCGCCGGAGGATTTCATCTCGCCGGTGGTGTAAAAACTGTGCAGCGCCGCGCCATCGGGGTCGGCGAGGCCGATCTTGACCGAGTTGGAGACGCTTCGAAGCCCCTCGGCTACCCCGGCTAGCGTCCCGCCCGATCCGACGGCGCAGATGAAGCCGTCGACCTTGCCGCCGGTGTCGCGCCAGATTTCCAGCGCGGTGGTTTTGACATGGGCCTGGCGGTTGGCGACATTGTCGAACTGGTTGGCCCAGATCGCGCCGTTGGGATCGGATTTGGCGATCTGCTCGGCAAGCCGGCCCGAAAGGCGGACATAATTGTTCGGGTTGCGGTAGGGAACGGCGGGCACTTCCACCAGTTCGGCGCCGAGCAGCCGCAGCGCGTCCTTCTTTTCCTGGCTCTGGGTCTCGGGGATGACGATCACGGTCTTGTAGCCCAGCGCGCAAGCCACCATCGCCAGCCCGATGCCGGTGTTGCCGGCGGTTCCCTCGACAATGGTGCCGCCCGGGCGCAGCAGGCCTTTTGATTCGGCGTCGCGGATGATTTCGAGTGCTGCCCTGTCCTTGACCGACTGGCCGGGATTGAGAAATTCGGCCTTGCCAAGAATTGTGCAGCCGGTGGCTTCCGACGCCGCCTTGAGGCGAATGAGCGGAGTGTTGCCGATGGCGTCGAGAACGGAGTCGAGTTCTGGCATGGGAATTCCTGCTATTGACTGAGCGCGTGCACGCGAAAGGAGACTAGGCAGCCCGTTCTGGCTTCTCAAGGGGGCTGGCGCAAGAAATCAGCTGTCGCCGGGATTGCCGGATGCGGGAATATTTGCCTTCAATCGGCAAAAATGGGAAATGGCTTGGGTCGGTGATCCGGATTGCGCCCCACAACGTAACACGTGACACTGACATCAGACAGTGCGGACCGGCCTTGGCCGGCGGCGCAGAACACACGCGGGAAACAGGGAAAGCGATCCACGTATGGTGCGTGAACATATCGATACGATCGACTCGCTGCTCGCACGCTACGTCGCCGGCACGCTTCCGGCACCGGCGCGGGTGCTGGTCGAGGCGCATCTGCAGCTCAAGCCACAGGCCCGGATCAAGGTGCGCAATCTCGAGGCGATGGCCGGACTTGAACTGATTGAGATCGAGCCGGAGCCGCTCGATGATCGCGACGCCATGTGGGCCGCGGTGATGGCGTCGGACGCGCAGGACCGGGCCGTGCCGGTTGAACCTGATGAAACACGGATCTTCCCGAAGGCGCTTTATGATTTTGTCGGCTTTGACGCCGGCGATGTGCCATGGCGGACGCGGCTGCCGGGGTTCAAGGAATATGATCTAGGCGAGATTGACGGCTGCCACGTCAATCTGTTCTGGATCAAGCCGGGCCGCACGGTTCCGGCGCACACCCATGAGGGCAGCGAACTGAGCCTGGTGCTTGAAGGGGCGTTCAGCGATGCGCGCGGCCATTATGGCCGGGGCGACATCTCGGTCGCCGACGATTCGGTCGATCACCGGCCCCGCGCCGACACCGGCCAGCCCTGCATCGGTTTCGCGGTGATGGATGCGCCGTTGAAGCTGACCGGCTCTTTTCGGCAACTGATCGGCGACATCATCGGCTGAGCGCCCAATTTGCGTGACATTGTGAACCACCAGGCCGTCCGCACCGTACGCTGTTGCGGACGGTTTTTTGATTGGAGACGGGCATGCGCAGTTACACCGCCGGGCCATCGGACGGATCAGCCTGGGTGACCGGCGCATCGAGCGGCATCGGCCGGGCGCTGGCGCTGAAGCTGGCCGGCGAGGGCTACACAGTCTATGCGACGGCGCGCGGCGAAGAGGCGCTGCTCGAGCTCGAACGGGCTT
>LADQ01000107.1 GCA_000961635.1 Hoeflea sp. BRH_c9
CGCGGGTGGAGCCCGGCGCGATGATCGCACGCATTTCCGGCCCGGCGCGCGGGGTGCTGTCAGCCGAGCGGGTGGCGCTCAATTTTCTCATGCATCTGTCTGGCATCGCCACTTATACCGCGCGCTTTGCCGACGCCATTGCCCACACCAAGGCCAGGGTCACCTGCACCCGCAAGACCATTCCCGGCTTGCGCGCCGTGGAGAAATACGCCGTGCGCTGCGGCGGCGGCTCCTCGCACCGCTATGGGCTCGATGACGCGATCCTGATCAAGGACAACCACATAGCCGTGGCTGGCGGCATCACTGAAGCGCTGAAGGCGGCAAAGGCGTTCGCCGGGCACCTCACCAAGATCGAGATCGAGGTCGACACGCTCGCCCAGTTCGAAATGGTGCTCAGCGAAGGCGCGGATGTGTGTCTCTTGGACAATATGGGGCCGGACATGCTCCGGCAGGCGGTGGCGATGAACAAGGGCCGGATCACGCTTGAAGCGTCGGGCAATGTCTCGCTCGACACGATAAGGGCCATCGCCGAGACCGGCGTCGACTTCATCTCCACCTCCAAGATCACCATGGCCGCGCCGACGCTGGACATCGGGCTGGATATCGCGATTTCGTGAAGGGGTGGATGGACTCGGTCGATGGATATTGCGATTATGGTAACGTATATGATACCATAATCGTTGATGAGGATAGTCGAATATCTTGACGAGGCGGAGCGCAGCCCGTTTGCGGGTTGGTTCGACGGACTCGATGCGCAAGCGGCGGCTAAAATCGCCGTGGCGCTCACCCGTATTGAAGCTAGCAATCTCTCGAACGTGAAGCCCGTCGGCGGCGGCGTTGCCGAATTTCGCATTCAATGGGGGGCGGGTTATCGCATCTACTTCGGTCAGGACGGCGATGAACTGGTCATTCTTCCGGCCGGCGGGACCAAGCGCCGCCAACAGCAAGACATCACGCAGGCCCGGCAACGGTGGGCAGATTACAAGCAGCGAAAGAAGGAGGGCAACTGATGCCCCTGACACGTGATTTCAAGCAAACCATCAAGGCTCGCGCCGAGACCGATGCCGGCTTTCGGGCGGCGCTTCTCTCCGAGGCTGTCGAAGCCCTGCTTGAGGGTGACACCGCCACCGGCAAGGCCGTGCTGCGTGACTACATCAACGCCACCATCGGCTTTGAGGAACTGGCCGCGGACACCGGAAAGGATCCCAAGAGCCTGATGCGGATGCTGAGCCTGAAGGGCAATCCGCGGGCGGACAATCTGTTCGCTGTCATCCATCACCTGCAAAAGGCGACCGGCGTGCAACTTGCGGTGCGGGCGGGCGGGTGAGGGAAGAGGCGTTGGGCGCCGCTGCCGCTCCCTCCTACGGCACGGCTTTCTCAAGTGTGGCGATGTCGATTTTCCGCATTGTCATCATCGCCTCGAAGGCGCGCTTTGCCTTGTCCTGGTCGGCACTCGTGGTCAGGTCGAGCAGAAGCCGGGGGGTGATCTGCCAGGAGAAGCCCCAGCGGTCCTTGCACCAGCCGCACTCGCTCTCCATGCCGCCATTGCCGATGATCGCGTTCCAGTAGTGATCGGTTTCCTGCTGGTTTTCGGTGATGACCATGAAACTTACCGCTTCGTTCGGCTTGAAAATGGGGCCGCCGTTGAGGCCGATGAATTTTCGGCCCAGCACGGTGAATTCCACCGTCAGCTCACTGCCTTCGGTTCCGCCGGGGAAATCGCCGGGCGCCGCGTTGACGCGGCCAATTTGGCTGTCCGGAAAGGTCGCGGCGTAGAATTCGGCCGCTTTGCTTGCTTCTCCGTGGTCGAACCACACGCAAGTAACGAGTTCGGTCATGTCGGTTTCTCCTTCTCTTCAAATTTTCAATCCGTGCGACGTTGACGGGCTTCGCCTGTCCGACGCTAGCCCGCGTTCACCAGCAATTGCGCGGCGAAGGCGCGCTTGTAGGCGGGCCGCGCTTCGCCGCGGGCGACATAGGCGGCAAGGTTGGGATAGTCATCCAGCAGGGACGAGGATTGCAGCCGGAGCAGCACCGACACCATCATCAGATCGCCCGCGCTGAACCCTCCATCGAGCCAGTCGGCATCGCCGAGCCGCGCCGACAATTGGCTGAGCCGGGCGCGGATGCGGTCGTGGAGGATGGGCAGGAGTTCCTGAAGCCAGGGCTTGCCGCCCACAACGTAAGCGGTCTGTTCGCGCTCGAGGATCGGCGGCTCCACCGTGTTGAGCGCGGCAAACATCCACGCGATGGCGCGCGCCCGGGCATTGGCCTCAATGGGCAGCAGTCCGGAATGGCGGTCAGCGATATGGAGCACGATCGCCCCGGTTTCGAACAGCGCAAGATCGCCTTCCTGATAGGTCGGAATCTGCCCGAAAGGTTGAAGCGCAAGGTGTGCGGGCTGCTTCATCGCCGTAAACGAAACAAGACGAACCTGATAAGGCTGGCCAGCCTCCTCAAGCGCCCAACGCGCGCGGGTGTCGCGCGCCAGTCCCTTGCCGCCATCGGGCGAGCGTTCGAAGGCGGTGATGGTGGGGGGCATGGCAGCTCCTCCGTCGCGTTTGCCGTTGTCAGGCGGTGCCGGACTGGTCCTTGAGCTTGAAAGCCAGTTGGGTCACCCACTTGTCCATGTCCGGCTCTTGATCCGGGTCGGTTTCGTAGATTTCCAGCCGGCAGGCGAAATGGTCGCCATCGGGCGCTTCTTCCATGTCCAGCGGCTGCTGGCTCAGGCGCAACCAGCCGATCAGCATGCCGGTGACCGGCTCCAGTCTGTCCGGATGCCCATGCCAGCGCAGCGTCACAAACCGCCCGGCCGGCAGGGCGCCAAACTTGACGCTGTCGCTGTCCTGTCCCATCCGCGCCACCGGCACGCCGGCTTCCACATCGAGCGTATCGGCCATGTCAATGCGCCGGTAATTGTAGATCGGCGCACCCACCGGTTCGATGTTCTGCTCGGCAAGCAAGCTGAACACGGCCGGGAACCCTTCCCGAGCCGGCTTCTGCATCTCGTCCATGCGCACCGTAAAGGTCATGTAGGCGTAAGGTTGCGCCGCGCGCGTCACGTTTTCGGGCAAAGTCAGCATGTCTGTCTCCTCGGGGTCATGGCATGGCTCCGTGCCGTATCCGCCTATTGATTGATTTCGGGCACCACCAGCTTTTCGAGCTTTTGCAGGGAGTCCTGCCACCCGAGGTAACAGGCTTCGGGCGGGATTATGTCGGGCACGCCTTCCTGTTCGATATTGATTTCGGTCCCCATTGAAACCGCCTTCAATGTCACGGTGACACGCATCTCGCCCGGCAGGTTCGGGTCATCAAAGCTGTCGGTGTAGACCAGCCGTTGTCCGGGCACGAGTTCGACATAGGTGCCGCCAAAGGCGTGGCTGTCGCCCGTGGTGAAATTCCGGAATGACATTTTATGGCCACCGCCGACTTTTGCATCCATTTCATGGACGGTGCAGAGGTAGCCGTATGGCGGCAGCCAACTCGCCACGGCGTCGGCCTCCAAAAAGGCGCGATAGATCTTCTCCGGCCTGGTGGCGATGACGCGGTGGAGGCGGATCGTGCTGGGCATGTTGTTCTCCTCTTGGACTGATTTCAACGCTGATTTTCAGTATCCTTTTGCTTGATACGGTTCATACCGACCAGTTGGTATGCTGTCAATTCACAGAATGTGACGGCAATGAATTTTTGTGGCGGCCGGTCCTCCTGGAAAGCTGACGGCCCACTGCCATTTTCTGGCATGACTCTTCGCTATGCTGCAGGAAATCAACAGCAAGGAGCGTGAAATGAAACTGAAATTCACCGTCGTGACCGCGGCGATGTTTCTCATCAGCTTTACGGCCGCACAGGCGCAAACGGAGCCCAATCGAATGGAAAATGCAGCAATTCTGGCGACCATTGAAACCATGACGGATGCGTTTGCCGCCGGTGACGTCGACACCATCCTGGCCACCTACGAGACCGGGGCGACGGTTGTCGCCGCGCCCGGCGTGCCGGTCAGCGGCGACGCCGCTTTGCGGGCGATGTTTCAGCAGTTCATTGCCCAGGGTGTGACGTTCACCTACGGCGCCCACGATGTCGTCATGGCCGGCGATGTTGCCCTGCACCTGATGAAATGGACGGCGCCAACGCCGGAAGGCGACGCCACCGCGCTTTCGGTCGCCGTCCTGCGCAAGCAGTCCGACGGCAGCTGGAAAATGGTGATCGATCAGCCGTTCGGCGATGCGGTGATGCAGGCCGAAGCGGCTGAGTAATACTCGGGTCGAGGGGCCTCGCTCCACCGTCACCGTCAACCCTCCAGGTGAAACGGGAAGCGGGTGGAGCCAGGACCAGACTGAGAAGGGCCGCCATGTCGGGGCGGCCCTTTTCGTGTCAGCGTGGTTCGCTGTGCAGTCCCTTGAGGATGGCGAAACAGGCGAGCAGCAGCACGACGGTGAACGGGAAGCCGGTCGAGACCGCCATCGCCTGCAACGCCCCCAGCCCGCCGCCCAGCAGCAGCGCGATGGCGACCAGTCCCTCGAAGCAGGCCCAGAACACGCGTTGCGGCACCGGCGCGTCGATCTTGCCACCGGCTGTGATGGTGTCGATCACCAGCGAGCCGGAATCGGACGAGGTGACGAAGAACACGATCACCAGCACGATGGCGAGGAACGAGGTGATCTGTTGCAGCGGCAGCGCTTCGAGCATGGCGAACAGCTTGAGTTCCAGCGGCGCGTCGACGACGATCTGGTAGCCGTCATTGACGAGCTGGCTGATCGCGGTGCCGCCGAACACCGTCATCCAGAACACCGAGACCAGCGACGGGATGATCAGCACGCAGGTGAGAAACTCCCGCACCGTGCGGCCGCGGCTGACGCGGGCGATGAACATGCCGACAAAGGGCGACCAGGAAATCCACCAGGCCCAGTAGAAAGCCGTCCAGCCCTGACGGAAATTGTCATCGGTGCGCCCGAACGGATTGGAGAGTTCGGGCAGATAGCGGGCATATTCGTAGAGATTGTGGAAGAAGCCGGTGAAGATCGCGAGCGTCGGTCCGACGATCAGCACGAAGACCAGCAGCAGGGCGGCCAGCACCATGTTGATCTCGGACAGGCGCTTGACGCCGGCGTCGAGGCCGGCGACGACCGACAGCAGGGCGATGCCGGTGATGCCCACGATGAGCAGGACCTTGGTCACGTCATTGACCGGAATGCCGAAGATGTGGTTGAGGCCGGCCATGGCCTGTTCGGCGCCGAAGCCCAGTGAAGTGGCGAGCCCGAACAGCGTGGCGAACACCGCCAGAATGTCGATGATGTGGCCGGTCCAGCCCCAGACGCGCTCGCCGAAGATCGGATAGAACACCGACCGCATGGTCAGCGGCAGGCCCTTGTTGTAGGAAAACAGCGCTAAGGCCAGCGCGACGATGGCGTAGATGGCCCAGGGATGCAGGCCCCAGTGGAAGATCGTCGCGGCCATGCCGAGATTGCGCGCTTCGGCGGTGTCTCCCGCAGCACCTCCGAGCGGCGCCCAGCTGTCGGGCGAGCCGGCGCCGTCGGCCACCGAGGCGGAGAAGTGCGAGATCGGCTCCGAGACGCCGTAAAACATCAAGCCGATGCCCATGCCGGCGGCAAACAGCATGGCGAACCAGCCGGCGTAGGAATAGTCCGGTGTCGCATCCTTGCCGCCGATCCGGACCTTGCCGTAGGGCGAGACGATCAGGAACAGGCAGAGCAGCACGAAGATGTTGGCTGCCGTGAGGAAAAACCAGTCGAAGGTCCCGGTCAGCCAGTCGCGCAGATCGCCGAACGCCGCGCCGGTGCTTTCCTGAAATGCCAGCGTGACGAAGACAAAGGCGACGATGGTCAGTCCGGAGATCGCGAATACCGGATTGTGGATGTCGAGGCCGAACGGCCCCACCGACATCGAAATATTGTCTTGTCCAACCTCGTATTCGGTTTCGATCAGGTTGGCCGGGCCTTCCGGCGTCGGAATTCCCTGTCCGCTGGTGTCGCTCATGGCGTGTTCTCCCGCTTATGTTATGGTTATTGCAAGTGGCGCCGGTCCGGGCTCAGCCGCGGACGAGAAAAACCGATGCATCCGTATGGGTCGCCAGCCGACCGCCGTTCGATGGCCAGAAATGATCGGCGACATTGGGAATATGCGTCGCCATGACGATGAGGTCGCTTGCGGTTTCGCGCGCCGCCTTGATCAGCGCGTCATCGAGATCGACCGCCGGATCATGACTGACCAAGGTCCTGCCATGGGTTTCGATGCCATGGGTCTTGGCCTGCCCGGCAACAAAGCCCGCAAGTTTCTGATCGTATTCCGCCGGATTGTGCCCGAGTGGTCCGGGCACGGCCGATGTCACTCCGACATAAGTCACTGGCGCGTGATAGAGTTTGGAAAGATTTGCGGCCGTGTCCAATGCGAGCGTCAGCTTGTCAGCGTGCGCAAGATCCACAGGCACCATTATTTTCTTGTACATTGGTTCTCCCCGCCTTGTGTCCGACCGGCTTGTTGGGCGCCGATACTTATTCTAGCACATCAGACTGCCGACCGTGGCAGGCTGTTGCTGTGTCGCAAACGGTGAATGATGTTCCGATTACGACGCAAGCCTAGCGCAGCGAACGTACCGTTGCAAACAAGGGGTCCCGCCGGCGCGCGCTGAGTGGGCTTGGGCCGTGCCAGGTAAAACCGTATCTGATAGGGCAACAGGGCGGGGCGTAAGGCTGGTTGATCAAAAATATTTACAAAACTAGAATTATGGTTATATTGATCCGATGACAACATCCACACCCCACGCCCGCGCGCTTGCCGCACTTGGCCATGACGCCCGACTGTCGATCTTTCGCCTGCTTGTCAGGGCGGGGGATAAGGGGCTGCGGGTGGGCGACATCGCCGATCATCTGGCGCTCGCGCCGTCGACCTTGGCGCATCATCTCTCCATCCTGGTGGACGCGGGACTGGTCGTGCAGGAGAAGCAGGGGCGCGAAGTGTTCAACCGGGTCGACTATCCGGCCATGCGCGGGGTGCTGTCTTTTCTGACCTCTGAATGTTGTTCGGGCGTCCGCGTGCAGGCGACGGAGGATGCCGCTTGATGCGCCCGGCCCGTTTTTTTGCCCCTAATACAACCATAAATCCGGAGGTTTAGTTATGTCTGTCGCAACCCATTCCACACCCGGCCCATGGGCCAATCTGCGGCATCTATGGCGGGATCAGCGCGTCTGGCTTGCCTCGGCATTTATTCTTGCAGTGCTTGCGGTGTTCGACCCGACCCAGGCAGCCGAAAGCGCGCTGTTTGCAGGCGGTGCGCTGGTGAACACCGCGCCGTTCCTTGTCCTGTCGATCGCCATTGCCGCCTGGGCGGGCGCCACAGGAGCGGACAATCTGATCGCCAAGGCTTTCACAGGCGCGCCGCTGCTGATGATCGTCCTGGCCGCGCTGGCGGGCGGGGTATCGCCATTTTGCTCCTGCGGGGTGATCCCGCTGATTGCGGCGCTTCTGGCGATGGGGGTTCCGTTGTCCGCTGTGATGGCCTTCTGGCTGGCGTCGCCGATCATGGATCCGTCGATGTTCGTGCTGACCGCCGGTGTGCTGAACATGGAATTCGCCATCGCCAAGACGCTGGCTGCCGTCGGTCTGGGTCTGTTCGGCGGGCTGGTGGTCCATCTCATGGCGCGCGGCGGCGCTCTGTCCGATCCGCTGCGCGATGGGATCGGCAATGGCGGCTGCGGCGGGTCAAAAATCCGCGCGCCCAAACCCGTCGTCTGGCGGTTCTGGGAAGATGCCGGGCGCCGCGCGAAGTTCGGCATGACGGCGCTGACCACGACGCTGTTTTTGGCAAAATGGCTGACGCTGGCCTTCCTGCTCGAAAGCCTGATGCTGGCCTGGATCCCGGCCGAGACGGTGACGGCGGCGCTGGGCGGCGAAGGGCTCATGCCCATCGTGATGGCGACGCTGGTGGGCGTGCCGGCCTATCTGAATGGCTATGCCGCGCTGCCTCTGGTGAGCGGGCTGATCGAGCGGGGCATGGCGCCTGGCGCCGGCATGGCGTTTCTCGTGGCCGGTGGAGTGACCTCGATTCCCGCGGCGATGGCGGTCTGGGCGCTGGCCCGGCCGCAGGTCTTCGCGCTCTACATCGGGCTGTCGCTGGCAGGCGCCTTCGCTTCGGGACTGTTGTTCCAGCTCTGGGTCATGGCCTGACAGGAGCTGTATAGCGCCTCTCTATCCCCTTCCG
>LADQ01000002.1 GCA_000961635.1 Hoeflea sp. BRH_c9
GGACGTTGCACTGCGCCCGCCGTCGGAATGGCGGCTGATCGGCAAGCCGATGCGGCGCGTCGATATCGTCGCCAAATCCACCGGCACGCTCAACTACGGCATCGACCACAAGGTCGAGGGCATGGTGCATGCGGCGGTCAAGCTCAATCCGGCGCAGACCGGCCCGATCGTCAGCTTTGACGCCGCCGACGCGCTGAAAATGCGCGGCGTCAGGGACGTGGTCAGGATCACCGGCGGCGTTGCCGCCATCGCGGACAACACCTGGCGCGCCTTTCAGGCCGCCGGGATGGTCGAAGCGGAATGGGGCCCGGCGCCGTTCCCGGCCAGCATGGACGAGCACTGGCAGGCGCTGGCCGACAGCTTCACCGACGCCGCGCAGGACAGCCGCAAGCGCGACGACGGCGATGTCGAGATCGCAATCGCCCAAACCGGCAATCTGATCAGCGCCGAGTACCGCGCGCCCTATCTGGCGCATGCGCCGATGGAGCCGATCAGCGCCATCGTCCGCATCGACGACGGTGCGGCGGAAGTCTGGACCGGCACGCAGGTTCCGCGTTTCATCCAGAGCAATGTCGGCAAGATCGCCGGCATCGAGCCGGACCAGGTCACCGTGCATGTGCTCTATATGGGCGGCAGCTTCGGCCATCGGCTGGAGGACGAGGTGGTCAAACAGGCCGCCGAGATCGCCGTCCAGATGAAGGGCACGCCGGTCAAGTTGACCTATTCGCGCGAACAGGACATGACCCATGATTTTCCCCGCCAGATCGCCATGGCGCGGATGCGCGGCACGGTCCGCGACGGCAAAGTCGAGGCCTATGATCTCGGCATCGCCATGCCTTCGGTCGTTGTCTCGCAGATGGGCCGTCAGGGCCTGTCGATGCCAGGCCCCGACAGCCAGATCGTCGCCGGCGCCTGGGATCAGCCCTTCGCCATTCCCAATCAAAGGATCACCGGCTACCGCGCGCCGGAACTGGCGCCGATCAGTTCCTGGCGTTCGGTGGGAGCGTCATCCAACGGATTTTTCTACAATGCGGGACTTGATGAACTGATCCATGCCGCAGGCGCCGATCCCCTTGAGGAACGCCTCAGACTGTGCAGCGACCCCGAAGCCCGCAAGGTGCTCGAAGCCGTGGCCGAGATGTCGGGCTGGGACGGCGTGCTCGGCAATGGCCGCGGCCGCGGCGTCGCCCTGACCCAGTCCTTCGGCGTCCACTGCGCCGAGGTGGTCGAGGTGACCAGCACCGAAGATGGCATCAGGATCGACAAGGTCTGGGTCGCCGCCGAAGTCGGCACCGTCGTCGATCCGGTCAATTTCGACAATCTGGTCAAGGGCGGCGTCATCTTCGGCCTCGGCCACGCCATGAATTGCGAGATCACCTATACCGACGGCGTCGCCGACCAGAGCAATTTCGACGCATTCGAGGGCATGCGCATGGACCAGTGCCCTCAAATCGAAGTCCGCGGGCTTGAAAACGGCGACCGGGTCCTCGGCATCGGCGAGCCGCCGGTTCCGCCGGCGGCCGCAGCGCTTGCCGGCGCGATTTTCGCCGCGACTGGAACACGGCTGAGGGAAATGCCGTTCAGCAAATTCGTCGACTTTGCCTGAGATTTGGTACCCGGCGTCCCCGTGGGACGCCCGGGCGCTCCTAAGTGTGGCTGGTGACCGTTCCGTCTCCGAGCACAATTGTCTTCATCGCAATGTCCCAAGGCATCGGGAAGATGGTCTTGATCCGGGCAAAGGGCTGGCCGACCCCGATGGTGAGGAGATCACCCGGGAGCCGTACCAGCGTGCGGTCGTAATAGCCGCCGCCATTTCCCAGCCGGTAGCCTTGCGCGTCAACGCCCAGAAGCGGCACGATCACCACATCGGGCTGCACCGGCTGCGCGTCCGCCGGCACCGGGATGTTCCAGATGCCCTTGGCCATGGCGCAGTCCGGCGTCCAACGGTGGAATTCGACCGGCTGGTCCTTGCCGATCACCACCGGCAGGGCAATTCGCGCGCCGCGATGTGACGCCGCTTCCATCCAGTGCCGCAAATTGAGTTCGCCACGGATCGGCCAGTAAACGGCGATGGTGCGGCCTGAAATGTCGCCAAGCAAATCGTCGAGTTGTGCCGAGACCCGCTGCGCCATCTCGGCGCGATCGTCGGGCGCGAGCTGTTTGCGCAGCGCATAGAGCCGCGCCCGTTCCGCCTTGCGGAACACCGACACATCCTTCCAGGTCTGCGGATCGACGACATGGCCATTGACGAGCCTGTGCGCGAAGCAGGCTTCGGATCCGGCTGGCTCGTCTTCGTCATCATGGGTCATGGCGGATATTCAACATCTGGCGCAGCAAACCGGCAGGTTCGATTGCGGCATGTATAGCCGCGTTCGCGCAGACATCCAAGACGGGCCAGGCAGGAGGGATGGTCTTGAACCTTCCCTCCTGCCTGAGGGTTGACAGTGCCGTTTGGGGTGCGCCCTATTCCTGGTTGACCGTCGAGACCGCGAGGTTGGTCAGCTTGCTGTTGGCGGCCTTTTCCTGGTCGAGAATGCCCGACAGCAAATCATGCGCTTCGTCGTGGCCAAGCACCTTGGCCCATTCGCGCAAGGTACCGTAGCGGGCAATTTCGTAATGCTCGACGGCCTGGGCGGCGGCGATCAGGGCGGCGTTCCTGGCCACGCCGCTGGCTTCCTTGATGATGCCGTCGGTTTCCTTGATCAAGCCTTCGATGGCGTCGCATTTTTCGCCCGAAGCTGTCTTGCCGATCGACTTGAAGACCTTGTCCAGTGTCTTGACCTGACCCTTGGTTTCTTCGAGATGCTCGGCGATCGTATCCTTGAGCTTCTTGCCGGTGACGGCGTCGTGAACCTTCGGAAGCGCCTTGATCAGCGCGTTTTCTGCATAATAGATGTCCTGCAGCGTGTGCTCAAAGGCGTCGGAGAGAGTTTTCATGGCGCATTTCCTTTTCAATACAATGGTGCGGTGGGGTTCCGCGTGCATGAATGCAGGGCCGCGAATGGTCTGATCCCGGCGGGGCACGGGACTGTCTCTTCCCGTCAGGCGCTCAACGCTACAGTGGATGATTGGTTCCCGCCCGGATGGCGCGATTGCGCCCGCCCTGGCTATCCAGCAGGCGGTCAAGGCGGGCAGTCAGGACGAACCCTTGGCCCGCATCGGGCCGGAAAATTTAAGTGCCAGCCGGCCTGTAAGCCGGGTTCTGTATGGCCTCCGTCTGACGACGAAAACGTGGCAGCCATTCCTCTGGGACACGCGTTGCCGCGCGCCTCAAGCAACCTACCCGGATGATCAACCCCGGAAAAAGGGCCGGGCTTGCGCCCTGCGTCATCCCTATTCGGTCTTGCTCCCGGTGGGGTTTACCGTGCCGCTTCCGTTGCCGGTCGCGCGGTGGGCTCTTACCCCACCCTTTCACCCTTACCCCGCCGCCTCATCTCCGGCCAAACCTGCTTGCAGGGGCCGGCAATCAGGTGGCGGGGCGGTTTGCTTTCTGTGGCACTTTCCCTAGGGTCGCCCCCGCCGGACGTTATCCGGCACCGTTTATCCGTGGAGCCCGGACTTTCCTCGCCCTGCTGTCTTTCGACGTTGCAAGGCGCGGCTGCCCGGCCGACTGGCGCGCCCTCCTTAGACCACCCGGGCCGATATGGCCAGAACAATACCGGCGACCGGCATCATCCATCTGCCCGACCGCGACGCCACCTGCAATTTCACTGTGACGGCCCCGGTCCGGCCGGAACGCCTGCATCATTTCAAAGTTCCACAGCGTCCTTTGCGCATCCGATTGGATGCGCGGCGCTGTCGTCCGGCGCTGATCGACCGCGCCGGACACGCCGAACGCGGACCGCGTTGGCTATTTCATCAACTGCGTGACCTTGCCGCAATAGCGCTGGGACACAGGATTCATGCGCTTGGCGCCGTGGCCGGCATTGTATTTGAGAATGGTGCCGCAGGTGGTGCCGCCGCCGAGCTGATGCGCCTTGGCCAGATACAGCATGCCGTATTTGATGTTGGTCTCGGGATTGTAGAGCCCCTTGGCCGATCCCCGGTATCCCATCATCCGCGCGGTTGCCGGCTTGATCTGCATCAGCCCGATCTCGCCCGCCGATCCGCGCGCATTGGCGCGGTAATTGCTCTCGACCGATATCACCGCATGGGCAAGCGATTCAGGCACGCCCTGGCTCTTGGCGTGGCTGGAAATCAAGTCCGCGTAAGGCCGGGAGGCATAACCGAAACTCAGTTCCGATCCCTTGATCTTGCCACTGGAAATGGAGCCCGTGGTCTCGCCAGAAGTGGTTTCGCAACCCGAGAGGGCAAGACCAAACAGGGCCGCCGCGGCAGCCTTAAAGATGAGATGCATGTTGCTGATTTACTCCGATAGCGCCTTGCCCACCCGTTCATCGACGGGGACGGGGCATCCCGAGGCGCGTGACTGTTCGACACGGAACGCGAAAGGCTTCCGCCATTTCCCGATCGGTGCGTTGGAGCGGTCTCAATCAGGGCCGAGCCCGGCGGATTTAAGGCCTGGCAACCAAAAAATGCTGCGCCGCAATGAACTTACGTGTCAGTCTGTAACACTGCGCCATCATGCAACCCCCTGCCCGGGCCGGATTGGCGGCGTCACCGGCGGCGGCGATCAGGCGGCCACGGGCAGCGCCGAGAGCAGCTTGTGCAAGGTGCCGATGGTCGATGCATCGGCGATGCCATCGACCAGCCCGGGCCGGAAATGCCGCTGGAAGGCGCGGATCGCCGCTGTCGTCCCGGCGTCATAGCGGCCATCGGCGCGCACATGGTAGCCATAGAGCGCCAGCATGGTCTGCAGCGCCTCCACCGGTTGACCCGTGTCGCCCTCCTGGAAAAACCGGCCGCCGCCAACCGGCAGCGGTTCGACCCAATGGCCTATCCCAGCCCGGTGCAACCGGTCCCAGGGAAAGCCCTCGCCCGGGTCCTGCTTGCGCATCGGAGCGATGTCGGAATGCGCCAGCACCCGCTCGGCGGGGATTGCATTGCGCTCGATGATGTCGCGGCAGAGCGCGGTCACGGCCTCGATCTGGGCCTCCGGAAACGGCGGCGAGCCGCCGGCGTGGCCCGGATTGGCGATCTCGATGCCGATCGAGGCGGAATTGATGTCGGTCTCGCCGTTCCAGTGGCTCTGCCCGGCGTGCCAGGCCCGTTCGCTCTCGGGCACCATTTGCGTCACCAGCCCCGCCTCATCGACAAAATAATGCGACGACACCTGGCTTGCTTCCGAACACAGCCACTCAAGCGCGGCCTGCGCCGTCGGCATGCCGGTGTAATGCAGGATCAGCATGTCGGGCTTGCGGCCGTCCCGGCGCGCGCCATGATTGGGCGACGGGCGCACCTTCGCAGCGGCAAAATCCGGCGCAAACCCGCTCATGCCGCGGCGCGGGCTTTCTCGATCACCGAATAGGCGTCGTTGAGCGCCGCCATCCGGTCATTGGCAATCGACAGGAACGCCTCGGGCACGCCGCGGGCGCGCAGCCGGTCGGGATGGCTGTCGGCGGCCAGCGCCCGGTAGCGCTTCTTGACCTCGTCAAAGGGGGTGGTGTCGGGCAGGCCCAGCACAGCATAGGGATCAATGCCGTCAGGATGGACATGCCGCGCCAGGATGCGGTCGAAATGGACCTCATCGACGTGGAAAATATCGGCCACATTGGCGATGAATTCGAGTTCCTTGTGATGGATCAGCCCGTCCGCCTTGGCGATGTGGAACAGCCCGTCGAGCACATCCTCGAGCATGGCGCAATTGGCCTGGCCCGAACCGCACATGCCCGCCACCCGCTGCGCATAGGCCTCATAGCCGGCGACATCCTGCTTGGCGAGATTGTAGAGCCGCGCCACATTCTGGGCCTCGGCCTCGGGAATCGCGAAAATCTCCTCGAAGGCGCGGACCTCCTCGGGCGCCACGATGCCGTCGGCCTTGGCCATCTTGGCCGACAGCGCAATCACGGCGACGGAAAACGCCACCTGGCGCCGCGTTTCCGGATCGCCCTCGAACACCGTGCGCACGGCCTCGACAACGCTGGAAAATGCAGTGGACGCTGTATCGCCAATCGCGTCGAACAGGCGGGAGAACATGGACATGATTTGTTCTTAAGCGATTTGAATGGAAAAATCGAGTGTTCTGCAGCGCACAATTTCGCGATCAATCCATCACCGCGAACGATCCGAGCCATCGCGGGAATTCGCTGGACCAGGGCCGTTGTGCGCCGCTATGGCTTGACCCATGACCGATACGCAAGTTGCACCGCCCCTGTCGAAGCCCCGCCCCGCCGCCCATCCGCTGGCCGGACTGGCGCTCGGCTTCATCGGCGTCGTCATCTTCGGCGCCACCCTGCCCGCGACCCGGATCGCGCTCGAAGGCTTCTCGCCCGCCTTCATCACATTCGCGCGCGCGCTGATCGCGGCTTTCGTGGCCAGCGCCACGCTGATCATTCTGAGAAAGCCGTTCCCGCGCCAGCACGCGCTTTCGCTGCTGATCGCCGGCGTCTTGCTGATCTACGGGTTTCCCGGCTTCTCCAGTGTCGCCATGCAGACCGTGCCCGCCTCCCATGGCGGCGTCGTGCTCGGCGTGCTGCCGCTGATGACCGCCACCTTCGCCGCCCTGTTCGGCGGCGAACGCCCCGGCCCGGCGTTCTGGGCCTGGAGTATTACCGGCGCCCTCCTGGTGCTGATCTTCTCGCTGTCGGGCGCCGACATCGAACCCGGCATCGGCGATCTCTGGCTTGGCTGCGCCGCTTTGTCGGCGGCCTGCGGCTATGTCATTTCAGGCAAGCTCGCCCGCAGCCGTCCCGGCTGGGAAGTGATCAGCTGGGCGCTGGTGATCACCGCGCCGCTTTCGTTGGCGGGCACTTTGTTCACCTGGGACACAGGCATCGGCGACCCCGGACCGCACGCGCTGACGGCGCTGGCCTATCTGTCGCTCGGCTCGATGTTCGCGGGCTTCATTTTCTGGAACTGGGGTATGGCGATCGGCGGCATCGCCCGCGTCGGCCAGGTGCAGCTGCTGCAGAGCTTCGTCACGCTCGGCCTCTCCGCCCTGCTTCTGGGCGAAACCGTCACCCCGGTGATGCTCGGCTTCGCCATCGCGGTGGGCTTTGTGGTCTGGTGCGGCCGCAAGGCCAAGGTGGGGTAGAGCATCGTACGATTGATATGATGCTCTCTAGCTGTGCCCCATCGCGGCGCGTGGCTTGTAGGCCGATTCCAGCAAGCGGATTGAGGCCGGGTCGAGCTTGACATCAAGGGCTGCGATCGCCTCGTCGAGTTGGCTCAATTTGGTGACGCCGACGATCGGCGCGGTGACGAAGGATTTGGACAGCACCCAGGCATAGGCCACCTGCGCCGGCTTGACGCCGAGCTTGTCGGCGACCTTTTCCACCTTCGACAGGATGGCGTAATCCTGAGTGGACCCGAAATAGCCGATCGCCATCTTGTCGGTCGCCGCGCGGTTGGTCGCCTCGCCCTGTTTCGGCCGGTTGCCGGCCAGGAACCCGCGCGCGATCGGCGACCAGGGCATCACGCCGACGCCCTCGCTCTCGCAATAGGCCATCATCTCGCGCTCTTCCTCGCGGTAGATCAGATTGTAGAAATTCTGCATGGCGGCGAAGGGCTGGTAGCCCCGCGCCTTCTGCATCTCCCGCAGTTTGGCGAACTGCCAGGCCCACATCGAGGACGCGGCGACATAACGCACCTTGCCGGCCTGGATGATGGCTTCCAGAGAGTCGAGCGTCTCCTCGAATTCGGTGTCGGGATCGAGCCGGTGGATATAGAGCACATCGACATAATCCATATCGAGCCGCGTCAGCGACTGGTCGATCTGGTCGAATATGTGCTTGCGCGACAGGCCGCGATCATTGGGCCGGTCATCGCTCATCCGCAGGCCGACCTTGGTCGCCACGACGATTTCGTCGCGCCGCGCATAGGTCTTCAGCGCCTTGCCGGTGATCTTTTCCGAATCGCCGTAATTGTAGTGGTTGGCGGTGTCGAAGAAATTGATGCCGCCTTCCACCGCCTTGCGGAAGAACGGCTGCGCCGCCTCTTCCGTGATCACCCAGGGATGCGTCGGCCCGCCCGGCGTTCCGAAACTCATGCACCCCAGACAGAGCCGCGAAACCTTGAGGCCAGTTTTTCCAAGCCGGACATAGTCCATGCGCGTTCTCCCGTTGGGTGTCTGAAAACGGGGTGACGATAGTCACGCAGGGGGCGGGCGGTCAATAGCTGGCCGCTGCCCGCGAGGCCTGGTCATATTGTCCCGACATCACCCGCATCAGCGCCGCGATCTCGCTGATCCGGCTCTCATCGAGCCCCAGTGACCTGGTCGATTCAACCAGCAGCTTTTCCCGCAAGGCGCGGTAGCGCAGGCACAGCTCGGCGCCTTCCTTCGTGATCCGCGCCGTTCGTTCCTTGCCGCGCCGGCCGGGCTCGACCAGCCCCAGCGCCTCGAGTTTTTTCAGCGCATAGGCCACCACATGGGTGTCTTCAATGTTGAACATCATGCACAGTTCGGACTGGCTCTTGTCGCGCTCACGGTGATTGACCGCATGCAGGATCTGCACCTCGACGCTGGACAGGCCCTCGCCGCCCGCGGCCGCCGTGCAGCGGGTGATCCAGCGCTGATAGGCATTGCTCAGGATGACCAGGGCGAATTCCATTTCCGACAGCGCCGGCAGGCCGCCATCGGCCAGATGCGAGGCCGAAACGATCGGTCCGATGCCTTCGGCGCTCGTTGGTTTCTGTGCGGTCATGTCAGTTTCACTCACATTTTATAGATAAATTGTTGACGTTATGCCGACAATGGTCATTATACGCGGACCATTATCCGTGTCCATGGCAACGCCGGACACGGGCTGCCCGCCAAAGGAATGAAGATGACCGCCACCTTGATCGAGACCTTGACCGGGACCTGGGATTTCTGGATCGACCGCGGCGGCACTTTCACCGATGTGGTCGGCCGGGCTCCGGATGGCGCGCTGCACCAGCGCAAGCTTCTGTCGGAAAACCCGGAGGCCTATCCCGACGCCGCCATCCAGGGCATCCGCGATCTGCTTGGCGTCAGCGCAAGTGACGCCATTCCCGCCAGCCGCATCGGCCATGTCAAAATGGGCACCACGGTCGCCACCAATGCGCTGCTCGAGCGCAAGGGCGACCGCACGGTTCTGGTCATCACCAAGGGCTTTCGCGATGCGCTCCGCATTGCCTACCAGGCCCGGCCGGACATCTTCGCCAAGGAAATCATCCTCCCCGAGCAGCTTTATGAGCGCGTCATCGAGGTTGAGGAACGCATGACCGCCGTCGGCCGGGTGCAGCGCACCCCCGACATCGATCCGCTGGAAATCGAACTCAGCAAGGCCCGCGCCGACGGCATCGACGCGGTGGCGATCGTGCTGATGCATGCCTGGAACAACCCGATCCACGAGACTCTGGTCGAGGCGGCTTGCGTGCGCGCCGGCTTCAGCCAGATCTCGGTCAGCCATCAGGTCTCGCCGCTCGCCAAGCTCGTCGGCCGCGGCGACACCACGGTGGTCGACGCCTACCTCTCGCCGATCCTGAGACGCTATGTCGACCGGGTCGCGGCCGAACTCGGCGCCACGCCGTCCGGGCAGCCCGGCCCGACGCTGCAATTCATGATGTCGTCGGGCGGTCTGACCGCCGCCGACATGTTTCGCGGCAAGGACGCCATTCTCTCCGGCCCCGCCGGCGGTGTCGTCGGCATGGTCGAGACCGCCGCACTGGCC
>LADQ01000152.1 GCA_000961635.1 Hoeflea sp. BRH_c9
CCGGCTCGGCGGCGCTGGTGGTGGCGTTCTGGGACCGGATTTCGGCGATGATCAACTGACCCCGATCAGGCCTTCCTGAGTTTCGGCAAATTCGGGACCTTCGCCTGTCATGCGCATGCGGCGGTGAACGAGTTGCCAGTTGCCCGGCTCGCCATCAATGTCGAACAGGTTGAACCCGGCGGCCGGCCGGTTGCCGCCGGGGCCGTGGCTGGCGGAGGCGATTCCCACCACCGGAACCGGGCCGTCGCGGCCTTTCAAATGATAGAGCGTGTCGAGATGGGTGTGCCCGTGCAGCACCAGCTCGGCGCCATGCTGCTTGAGCATCTTGCCAAACCGGCCGATGCCGCGCAGCCGCTTGTGCCAACTCGCCGCGCCGCGCACCGGCGGATGATGAATGAGGACAACACGGAACAGGCCGTCCTGGCGCGCCCGGTCGAGCAGTTTGCCGGCGGCGCGCGCCTGTTTTCGCCGGAAATCTCCGGTGGCGGCGAAGGGAAGCGTGGCGTTGGCCGACGAGATGCCGATCAGCGCCACCGGGCCGCGACGCCGGTAGCTGGGAAACAGCGGCGCCTCTGGATCGTCGGTGTCGGAGACCAGCCACGGCCGCCAGGCCGTCTTGGCGCGGGACAGCGCGCCGGGCACATAGGCGTCATGATTGCCGGGCACCAGGGTGGCGTCCGCGGGCTCGAACCCGGTTTCAAGCCAGAGCCGCGCCGCCTCGATTTCGGTCCTCGTGGCCAGATTGACCAGATCGCCGGTGATGGCGACATGATCGGGCGCGGCGTCACGCAGGCCGGCCAGCACATTCTCGAGAGTGTCGCCAAAAAGCTGCTTGCGGCGGTTGCGATGCCAGTTCACATAACCGGTAATGCGCTTGGACGCGAGTTCGCGCAGCGACATTTGCGGCAAGGGGCCAAGATGAGGATCGGAAATATGGGCCAATCGAAACATGGATTAAGCCATAGCGACCCACAACCCGGGCCGCAACCGGCGTCATCGATTGATGACGGCTTTGGCGGCCGCCCGCCGGAATTGCGGTCGCATCGCGCGCGGCTGGTCACCCGGATCATCCATATCTGGTTTGCGTTCTCGCGGCCGATGACGCTGGGCGTGCGCGCCGCCTGTTTTGACCGGGAGGGCCGGGTGTTTCTGGTGCGCCATTCCTATGTGCCGGGCTGGCACATGCCGGGCGGCGGCGTCGAACGCGGTGAAACGCTGGGCGCAGCGCTGATCAAGGAGCTCAGCGAGGAGGGCAATCTCGAGCTCACCGGCGAGGCGGCGCTGGTGGCGGTCTATTTCAACAGCCGCACCAGCCGCCGCGACCATGTCGCCTTCTACCGCTGCGAGGTTCGCCAGATCGAGCCGAAAGCGGCCGACCGCGAGATCGTCGAAGCGGGGTTCTTCGCGCTCGACGCGCTGCCCGAAGGCGTTACCGCGGCTACGCGCAGGCGGCTTGCCGAGCTCGCGGGCGAGACGCCAATCAGCGATATTTGGTAAGTGAATACTTACTTATGATGCTGACAGTTTCTGGCGGCAGGAGCGGCTATTCCTCCGCCTAATTCGCCTCACAGCCGGTGCGGCCCTTGAACGCTGGGAGTTCCTGCTTAAATCCCACCAACTGCAGCTTTGAAATTTTGACCTGCGTTTGTTGCATTGACCATATCCGGCAACCGGGCGTCCCGTTTTTTGCGAAAAGTAGATCATGTCTCCAATTGTCTCGATCCAGAATCTTTCCAAACAATATGCCAGCGGCTTTCAGGCGCTGAAGAATGTCGATCTCGATATCGAGGAAGGCGAGATCCTGGCGCTGCTGGGGCCCAATGGCGCCGGCAAGACCACGCTGATCTCGATCATTTGCGGCCTGGTCAACGCCACATCCGGGGCGGCCAAGGTCGGCGGCTTTGACGTTGTCGATGATTTCCGTGAGGCCCGTTCGCTGATCGGGCTGGTGCCGCAGGAAATCGCGCTGGAGCCGTTTCAGACTGTCAACGACGCCCTGCGCTTCACCCGTGGCCTGTTCGGCAAGCGCCAGGATGACGCGCTGGCGAAGAGCATTCTTGAAAAGCTGTCGCTGTGGGACAAGCGCGACACCAAGACCATGGAGCTGTCGGGCGGCATGAAGCGGCGTGTGCTGATCGCCAAGGCGCTGTGCCATGAGCCGCGCGTGCTGTTCCTCGACGAGCCGACCGCCGGCGTCGACGTCGAATTGCGCAAGGAGATGTGGGATGTGGTGCGCCAGCTCAAGGCCGATGGCGTCACCATCATTCTGACCACCCATTACATCGAGGAGGCGGAGGAGATTGCCGACCGGGTCGGGGTCATCCACAATGGCGAGCTTCTGCTGGTGGAGAAAAAGGCCACGCTGATGCAGCGCATGGGCAAGCGGCAGATGCGGATCGAGCTGATGCAGCAGCTCGCCAGCATTCCCCAATCGCTCGCGTCTTACAATCTCGACTACACCGCGGATGACCAGACGCTCACCTATTCCTATGAGGCCAATGGCGAACGCACCGGCATAGCCGCCCTGTTCGCCGATCTGAGCAAGGCCGGCCTGATCCTGCGCGATGTCGAGACCAGGCAAAGCTCGCTCGAAGATATTTTCGTCGGCCTCGTCGAGGACAAGTCATGAATTTCCAGGCAGTCAAATCCATCTACTCGTTCGAGATGGCGCGGTTCTTCCGGACGCTGTCGCAGAGCCTGATCTCGCCGGTGCTGTCGACCTCGCTTTATTTCATCGTCTTCGGCGCGGCCATCGGCTCCCGCATCGAACAGATCGACGGCGTCAGCTACGGCGCCTTCATCGTGCCGGGGCTGATCATGCTGTCGGTGCTGACCCAGAGCATTTCCAACGCGTCGTTCGGGATCTATTTCCCGAAATTCCTGGGCTCGATCTACGAGTTGCACACCGCGCCGGTGTCATTTGTCGAGATCGTGCTCGGCTATGTCGGCGCGGCGGCGACCAAATCGGCCCTGATCGGGCTTGTGATCCTGGCGACGGCGACCTTCTTCGTCGATTTTCACATCCTGCATCCGGTGGCGATGCTGGCGTTCCTGCTGTTGACTTGCGTCTCGTTCAGCCTGTTCGGCTTCATCATCGGCGTCTGGTCGAAGAATTTCGAGCAGTTGCAGATGGTGCCGCTGCTGGTGATCACGCCGCTGGTGTTTCTGGGCGGCAGTTTCTATTCGATCTCGATGCTGCCGCCGCTGTGGCAGACGGTGACGTTGTTCAATCCGGTGGTCTATCTGATCTCCGGCTTCCGCTGGGCCTTCTTCGGCGCCGCGGACATCAATATCGGGCTGAGCCTGGCGATGATCGCGCTGTTCATGTTCGTCTGCCTCGGCATCATCTGGTGGACGTTCAAGACCGGCTACAAGATCAGGACCTGATCAGTTCAATCGTCCACGGGCCATCAAAGCAAAAGGCGCTCCCCGGTCCGGGAGGCGCCTTTCGCGTTTGAAGACGGCCTGGAGGCCCGCCTTTCTCTATGTCAGGCAGCCTTGTCGAGCCGGTCGCGGCCATGCGGCGCCATCAGGTCAATCTCCGGACCGACCGGCACGATCCCGGTCGGATTGATGGTGTCGTGGCTGCCGTAATAATGGTTCTTGATGTGATCCATGTTCACCGTCCCGGCGACGCCCGGCACCTGGTAGAGCTCGCGCAGATAGCCCGACAGCGCCGGATAATCCTGGATGCGGCGGATGTTGCACTTGAAATGGCCGACATAGACCGGATCGAACCGCACCAGCGTGGTGAACAGCCGCCAATCCGCCTCGGTGATCGTATCTCCGGTCAGGTAGCGAGTGCCGGTCAGGCGGCGTTCGATCGTGTCGAGCGCGTCAAACAATTCGGTGACATGCTCCTCATAGGCCTTCTGCCTGGTGGCGAAGCCCGCCTTGTAAACGCCGTTGTTGATCTTGTCATAGACGATGGCGTTGATCTCATCGATCTCCTCGCGCAACGCTCGCGGATAGTAATCCGGCGCGGGTTTGGCAATGCCTTCGAAGGCCGAATTGAACATCCGGATGATTTCCGAGGATTCGTTCGACACCACGGTCCCGGTCTTTTTGTCCCACAGCACCGGCACGGTCACCCGCCCGGAGTAATCGGACTTGGCCGCGACATAGACCTGCCAGAGATAATCCTTTCCGCCCAGATGATCCTTCGTGCCGCCGTCGCGATCATGAAATTCCCAGCCGTTCTTGCCCATATAGGGGTCGACGATGGACACGGAAATGGCCTGTTCAAGGCCCTTGAGCTTGCGGAAGATCAGCGTCCGGTGCGCCCAGGGGCAGGCGAGCGAGACGTAGAGATGGTAGCGTCCGGCTTCGGCTGCAAAGCCGCCTTCGCCCGACGGTCCGGGCGCGCCGTCAGCGGTCACCCAGTTGCGAAACGCCGATTCCGAGCGCTTGAAATGGCCGTCGGTTGATTTCGTGTCATACCAGACGTCTTTCCAGACGCCTTCCACAAGCATTCCCATGAACATTCTCCTTTGAGGTCAGACATAAGGCTGGAATCGAAAAAAGCGAAGAGAATGGGGGTGAACGGTGCGTTTTGCATTGGACGACAGAGCCACGCTTTGCTATGGCCGATGCACCAGAGCATCCTGCATTCAGGCGGTTCCGTCTGAATGCAGGATGCTCTGGGTTCAAAGTGCTAGAGCGTCCTTTGTGCGTCCAAATGGACGCACGGCGCTCTAAAAGGAAAACCGGATGCCCGCCACGGCCTTGCGACGACGCTGACAGACCGCCACCGCGCCCTGCGCGCGCCGAGTCACGTCTATCGCTCTCATCCGGAAACCACTCCATGCCCTGCCAGGATCTTGTCTTTCTCACCGAAGACGCGTCTCATGACGCGGCCATCAATCTGATCAACGAAGAAGCCTTTGGCCCCGGCCGGTTCGTGCGCTCGTCCGAACGCGTGCGCGAGCAGGGGCCGCATGACCGCAGGCTTTCCTTCATCGCGGCGGATCGTGGCGAAACCATCGCCTCGGTGCGGTTGACGCCGATTTTCGCAGGCGCCACAGCCGGACATCTGCTCGGCCCGCTGGCGGTGCGGCCTTCGCACAAGAACCGCGGAATTGGTCGGGAACTGGTTCGCATCGCGCTTGCCGCTGCGGAAAAAGCCGGAAGTCAGGCCGTGATCCTGGTCGGCGATCCGCCCTATTATGCGCCACTGGGCTTTGCCCGGACAAAGCCGGGCGCGCTCACCATGCCCGGTCCATTCGATCCGCACCGGCTGCTGGCCGCCTGTTTTGGAGAGGTGGAGGCGATGGCGCTCGAAGGCGAGATCCATCATCGCGACCGCGGATAAAGCCTCATTGGCAGCGGCCGGAAGCGGTTCAAACCGGTGATTTGAAGCTGTGCAAAAGCGGCCGACGATCCGCGTTTGGGCTGGTCCGCCGCTGGCTTGAATTGGGCAATTGGTTGCACTGCAGCAATAAAAGCCCTACATAGAGCTATATGACTTATCTAGGTACACAAGACAACGACCTCTCCGCTTGTCCTGTTCCATACGCCAAAGTCTGCGTTATCGGCGCAGGCTCATGGGGGACCGCACTTGCTTCCGTGGCGCGCCGCGCCGGCCGGGAGACCGCGATCTGGGGACGGGATCCGGCCACGGTTATGGCCATCAACACAAGCCGCGAAAATCCAAAATACCTTCCTGGTATTGAGCTGCCGGACGGGATCCAGGCAACCACGGACATGGCCGAGGCGCTTGATGGCGCGGAAGCGGTGCTGCTGGTCACGCCGTCGCGGACCTTGCGCGACATCTGTCTTCAGATGCGCCCGCATCTGGGCGAGGGTGTTCCGGTCGCGCTGTGCGCCAAGGGTATCGAGGCCGGCACCGGATATCTGTTGAGCGAAGTGGCGGCGCAAATTCTCGGTGGCCACCAGATCGGCGCCTTGTCCGGCCCGACATTCGCCACCGAAACTGCGCTCGGCCATCTCACCGCGGCCACCGTCGCCTTCCAGTTTTCCTATTCCGACAGGCTTGACACCGCGTCGAGCCCGGCGACGCGGCTGGCGCTTTCGCTCGGCTCCGAATTCTTCCGCCCCTATATCACCGATGATCTGGTCGGCGTCGAAGTCAGCGGCGCGATCAAGAATGTCATCGCCATTGCCTGCGGCATGATCACCGGCGCCGGCTATGCCGAAAATACACGGGCGGCCCTGATCGTTCGCGGCATGGACGAGATGAAGACGCTGGCCGATGTGCTTGGCGGCCGCCGCGAGACTGTCACCGGGCTGGCTGGCGCGGGCGATCTGATCCTCACCTGTTCGTCGGAAACTTCGCGCAACATGTCGCTCGGCGTCCAGCTCGGCAAGGGCACCCCGCGCGAGCAATGTTTTGAGGGCAAGCCGGTGGTTGTCGAGGGCGAGGTGAACTCGGTCTCGGTCATGGACCTGGCCCGCCGGATGAAGATCAAGCTGCCGATCTGCGAAAGCGTGTTCCGGATCCTGCATCAGGGCGCCGATGTACGCGAAACATTTGCCGAAGTCTGGTCCCGGCCCATCGAAGGCGAACGCCGGGGCCTGGCCATCTCGATTGATCACCCCGTCGCCATCGCAGCAGAGGCAATCCAATGATATCAGCCCCGGCATATGTCGACGGATTGAGCACACGCAAATTCGTCCTCGCCACCGATCTGGACGGCACCTTTCTCGGCGGCAGCGAAGAGGACCGGCGTCGCCTGTATGGCTGGATCGAAGCCAACCGCGAAACGGTCGGACTGATCTTCGTGACCGGCAGGGATCCGCAATTCATCGGCGATCTGTGCCGGGATCGCGGCGTGCCGTGGCCGGACTTTGCGGTGGGCGATGTCGGCACCACCATCGCCACGGTCTCTCCGGAAAACGGCATTGTTCCGATCGAGCATCTTGAAGCCGAAATCGCCGAGCGGTGGGGCAATGCCGGCGACAGGGTGCGCGCCAGGCTTGACGGCCATCCCGGCCTGACGCTGCAGCCAACAGATTTCCGCTATCGCGTCAGCTATGATATTGATGCCCAGAGCTTCGATCCGTCCGCCTGGGACATTGTGCTGGAGATGGGCTTTCAACCGCTGATCTCGGACAACCGCTTTTTCGACATTCTGCCGGATGGCGTCAGCAAGGGACCGTCCCTGCTCAGGCTGGTGGACCATCTGGCGATTGAGCCGGGCCGCGTGCTGTGCGCCGGCGACACGCTCAACGACCTGTCTATGCTGGAATGCGGGTTGCCCGCCGTCGCGGTCGGCAATTCTGAGCCAGAGCTGGTCAGCCGCGTTGCTGATCTTGAGCACCTGCACATGGCGCACGCGCATGGTGCTGCAGGCATATTGGAGGCAATCCGCGCCTTCGGCATGCACGACCTACCGGAAGGATACTGAGTAATGGCTAGCGATCTCGTCATCGTCTATCATCGTCAACCTTATGAAGAGGTTGAAGAAAACGGCAAGACCGTGCTTCGGGAAAACAAAAGCCCGAACGGCATCGTGCCGACGCTGAAGGGGTTTTTCGGCCGCGTTGACAAAGGCGCCTGGATTGCCTGGAAGCTAGCCGAGGACGCCGCCAATCCGGATTTCGAGCGCGTCATCGAGATCGAGGACAGTTATGGCAAATATTCGGTCACAAGGCTGCCTCTGACGCCTGACCAGGTGTCGAGCTTCTATCACATCACCTCAAAGGAAGCGTTCTGGCCGATCCTGCATTCCTTCAAGGAACGCTACAATTACGATCCCGTGGACTGGCCGACATTCCGCGAGGTGAACTGGGCCTTTGCCGAGGCCGCCGCCGCGGAAGCCGCGCCCGGCGCCGTGGTCTGGGTGCATGACTACAATCTGTGGCTGGTGCCCGGCTATCTGCGCAAGCTCAGGCCGGACGTGAAGATCTCGTTCTTCCACCACACGCCGTTCCCCGCCGCCGACATGTTCAACGTGCTGCCCTGGCGGCGCGAGATCGTCGACAGCCTGTTGTCCTGCGACGTGGTCGGATTTCACATCCCGCGCTATGCGGTGAATTTCGTTCATGTCGCCCAAAGCCTGCTGGAAGTCGGCCCTGTCGTCCGCAAGGACGTCAATCCTGATTTCATCTGGGAGGGCACCGCCCTGTCCGACCGGCGGGTGCCGGAATCGGTACAGTACCAGGGACGCACCATCCGCATCTCCAGTGCGCCCGTCGGCATCGACTGGGATTATATCCAGGAGCAGGCCGGGTCAGAGCAGACCCGTGACAACGCCAGGGCCATCCGGGCGGAACTGGGCGACTGCAAGCTGATCCTGTCGGTCGGACGCACCGATTACACCAAGGGCGGCGTCCAGCAACTGGAGAGCTATGAACGGCTGTTGCAAACCCATCCCGAACTGCATGGCAATGTGCGGCTGATGCATGTCTCGGTCGGCGCCAACCGCAGCATGGCGGCGTACGAGGAAATCCAGGGCGAAATCGAACAGGTGGCCGGCCGCATCAACGGCACTTTCGGCTCGTTCGAATGGCAGCCGGTGGCGCTGATTTCGACCGCCGTGCCGTTCAAGGATTTGATTGCCTATTACCAACTGGCCGATGTCTGCTGGATCACGCCGCTGGCTGACGGGATGAACCTGGTCTGCAAGGAATATGCCGCCGCCCGCACCGATGGCGACGGCGTGCTGGTGCTGTCGGAATTCGCCGGCGCTTCGGTGGAGCTGTCTTCGGCGGTGATCACCAATCCGTTCTCGCACCGGTCGATGGACACCGCGATCGAGCAGGCGCTGGCGATGCCCGAAGACGAGCGCCGGCACCGGATGGCGATGTTGCGCGACACGGTCAAACGCTACGGCATCAAGGCCTGGGCCGAGGATCAGATGAGCTATTTCAGTGCCGGGGAAGTGCTTTCCAAGGCCAGTTGAGCAACAGGTTTCGCAGGTTAAGCCGAGGGGCGGATCGCCGGGATGCGTTCATGCCCGAGCTGTGATCCGCTTCAGCGTCCCTCGCGGAACCAGGTGGCGCCCAGCGCCAGAATCATCAGGGCCAGGCCGAGCAGTCCGCCGAACAGCGGCAGCGAGCGGACGCCCTTGAGCACGCTTTCATTGCTGGCGCGCAGGCCCATGCGATTGCCGGCATTGACGGTCGCCGCCCGTGTCGGAAGGATTTGCGGCAGATTGGACGCATCGGCATTGACCCGCGTGGTCAGGCCGCCGCTGTCCTCCGAGATCGGGGCGATCAATTCCGTGGTGGAAACCGTGGCGCGGAACTCGGGCGCGTCAACCGCGCCGACATGGGCCAGCGCCCGCAGGTCACCCGAGGTGACTTCCACCAGACCGGGTTCATCCAGCGTCAACTCGGCCCTGAACAGGCCATCGGCGGCGGGCGTGAGAACGACGTCGCGCAATTCGCCCGAGGGCAGCTTGATGGTGGCGGGGCCGGTGGTCTCGCCCATGGTCTGGCGCTCGACCACCAGGGTCCGGCCGGTGGCGGACGCACGCAATGCCTCTTCCTCCAGCGATGGTTCCTTCATCAGCCAGTGCGCAATGCGCCGGTAGAGCGCCACATGCGGTCCGCCGCCTTCGAAGCCGCGCGCCCAAAGCCAGCCATGGTCGGACAGCAGCATTGCGATCCGGCCCTCGCCAAAGCGGTTGAGGATCAGCAGCGGTTCGTCGCCGGCGCCGCGCATCACCACGTCGCCGACAGTCTCGCCGACGCCGACGGTGCGGAACCAGCGGCCCCATTCCGGCGGTTCGCTTGCGCCGCCG
>LADQ01000009.1 GCA_000961635.1 Hoeflea sp. BRH_c9
GCGCTGCCGGTGCACGTCGCCACCCGCGATGTCGACGCCGGGCTGCTGTGGCCGCTGCCGCCCTTTTCCGGTCTGCCCGCCGTCGACATATTCTTTGTCACCAATCCGCGCCGGAGCCTGAACCCGGCGGAAGCGGTTCTGGTCGCGGCGATTTGCGAACTGGTCGAAACGACGCCGATCACCGAACGAACCTATCCTTGAGTTCCCGGCAATCAGGTTTCGTCTCCGGTTTTCACCTTTCCTTAAAGCCCGGTGATTAGGGTTGGACTGGCGAGATTCCTGACCGGAAAGCATGATGCGCGCTCGCCCCGCCGGTTTGATCCCGACTGATCCCGGATGTTCAAAAACAGAATTTCACGGTGCTTGAGCGCCATCTGAGCGGATGCCCGGCCGGTGTTCCGGGCGCCAAGCGGTTATCAATCCAGGAGTTTGTTGTGGCAGTTCAAAAGACAGACAAGGGCAAGGCCCCGAAAAAGAACTCCGGCGGCATGATGGCCATGGTGGCGAAGAGTCTCGCTCTTTCAGCCGCGGTTTTGGGCACCCTGTTTTTTGCCGCGATGTTCGATCTCGCCCATCTGGGCCTGAAGGAGACGCTGGGCGGACTGGCCATCGTGCTGGTGCCGCTGTTCGCCATTCTTTCCATCGCCGGCATGGTGCTGTCGCCCAAGCCCGACGCCGACATCGAGGCGCAGGCGGCGCGGATCGCCGGACTGTCGGACTCTCTCGCCAAGGTGACGTCGCAGATCATCGCGCTGCAGGATCAGCTGGATTCGCTCAGCGGCCAGGACAATGAGACGCTGAAAGCCCGCAACAAGGAACTGCAGGCCCAGCTTGACGCGATCCACCAGATCGAACGCGACAAGGTCGACGGCGAAATCGAGGCGCTGCGCCGCCGCAATGAAGAACTTGAAGAGCAGATCAAGAAATGGGCGTTCCAGGCGGTCGGCAAGAGCATCAGTGGCGAACAGGTGCAGCCGATGAAGGCGGCCTGACGGCTTGGCTGCCTGGCTTGCGGCCGATGTTGAACTTGCAGAACTTCGAGCCGCGCGCCAGTGCGATGCGCTGCTTGAGCGGAGCCCCGGAGCGATAAGTCCGGTTCCCAAATGCCCTTTGCGAAACTCCATTTCCGCAGATACAAATTGCAACCGGTAACAAACCCGATTTGATGCTGGGCGCGATTGTGCGCGACACCGGCATGCTCGCCGGAGGCTGCAAGGGCAATTCCGATGCGGTGGAGCGGGATTGGGGCCCGTTGTCCGATCCGGACCCGGTGGGCGACGCGCGCCAACCGGGGCAATTGGCGGTCCATCGGGTTCAACTGAGGTGACGGCATGACAAAACTCAAATGGGGCATGATCGGCGGCGGCGAAGGCAGCCAGATCGGGCCGGCGCACCGGCTCGGCGCCGGTCTTGACGGTGAATTCGAGTTTACCGCCGCAGCACTTGACCACCGGCCCGAGGCGGGACGCGATTATGGCCAGAGGCTGGGGCTTGACCCAGCCCGCGCCTATGGCGACTGGCGCGAGATGCTGGACGGCGAGCGCGGCCGCGACGACCGCGTCGATCTGGTCACCGTCGCCACCCCCAACGCCACCCATTACGAGATCACCAAGGCTTTTCTCGAAGCCGGTTTCCATGTGCTGTGCGAAAAGCCGATGACCATGACGGTGGCTGAAGGCGAGGACATTGTCCGCACCGCGCGTGCGACGGGGAAAATCTGCGCGGTCAATTACGGCTATACCGGCTATTCGCTGGTCAGACACATGAAGGCGATGGTGGCGCACGGCGATCTCGGCGCGATCCGGCTGGTCAAGGCCGAATTCGCCCATGGCCATCATGCCGACGCGGCGGACGCCGACAATCCGCGGGTGCGCTGGCGCTATGATCCGGCCCAGGCCGGCGTTTCGGCGCAGTTCGCCGATTGCGGCATTCACGCGCTGCACATGGCAAGCTTCGTTACCGGCCAGGAGGTGACAAAACTCTCCGCCGACACCGTCTCCTGCATTCCAAGCCGGGTGCTGGAAGACGACGCCATGGTCAATTTCCGCATGGACGGCGGCGCGGTGGGGCGGCTGTGGACCTCGTCGATCGCCATTGGCCGCCAGCACGGGCTGACGCTGCAGCTGTTTGGCGAAAAGGGCGGATTGCGCTGGGCGCAGGAACAGCCCAACCAGCTCTACTATATGCCGCTGGGCGGACGGCTGCAGACCATCGAGCGCGGCGAGGCAAATCTCTCGCCCGAGGCCGACCGCACCTCCCGCGTCACCATCGGCCACGCCGAAGGCATGCCGCTGGCGTTTGCCAATATCTACCGCGATCTGGCCGAAGCCATCCGCGCTGAGAAGGACGGCCGGGAAATCGACCCCGCCGCCGATCTCTACCCCCGCGCCGAGGACGGATTGCGCTCGATGGCGGCGGTGTTCGCGGTGGCGGAATCGGGAAAGAATGACGGAACATGGGTGGACGCTCGACCGCCGATGTTCAGGTAGCGGGCGTCCGGGGAATGGCCGAATTCCCGGGCATGGTCTGATCACGCCGAATGGCGCGTTGATATGGATCAAGGCGCATATGCGTCAAACCGCATATTTATCCTTGCATGCAGGAAATACTGACAGCCCTTTCCGATCCGACCCGCCGCGCCGCGCTCGCCCTTGTCTGGGACGGGGGTGAGCATTGCGTCTGCGAATTGATGGCCCGCCTTGGCGCCAGCCAGAGCCGGATGTCGCGGCACATGAAGGTTCTGCGCGAGGCCGATCTTGTTCTTGACCGGCGCGACGCCCAATGGGTGCGCTATCGCCGCAATCCGCACCTTGCGCCGGAACTGGCAAGCGTGATCGACGCGGTGCTGGCCGCGGAAACAAAATCCGAAAGGAAGGTCGCATGACCATCGAGGCGCATGACCCCCATCGCGGGACACAGGACTGGCTCTGGTATCTGGGTGTGCCTGCGGCGGCAGTGGCGCTCTACCTTGTCTATGGCCAGTTGATCCCGTTCTCTGAGTGGGTCACATCGCTGTTCCCGGTGGCGCGTGACAGCCATACCGGCGAGGCCATTGCCTTTTTCGTCTACGACGTGCCGAAGGTGCTGCTGCTGCTGACCGGCATCGTCTTTGTCACCGGCGTATTGCGCAGCTGGTTCAGCCCGGAAAAGACCCGCGCGATCCTGGCCGGCAAGCGCGAAATCTGGGGCTACCCGCTGGCCTCGCTTCTGGGCGTGCTGACGCCCTTCTGTTCCTGCTCTTCGGTGCCGCTGTTCATCGGCTTCGTCTCGGCTGGCATTCCGCTGGGCGTGACCTTCTCCTTCCTGATCGCCGGGCCGATGGTCGGGCCGGTGGGCCTCGGTCTGCTTTACGGTCTCGTCGGCTGGGAAATCGCCACGATCTACCTTGTCTTCGGCTTCACCATCGCCACCGTTGCGGGCTTCGTGCTGGGACGGATGGGGCTTGAGCGCTATCTGCAGGACTGGGTGCGCGAGTTGAACGCTGGCCCCGTGGGAGACTTGCCGGAAGAACAATTCACCCTGGTGGACCGGCTGAAGCTCGGGCTAGAACAGGTCCGTGAGATCGTCGGCAAGGTCTGGATCTGGGTGCTGATCGGCATCGGCATCGGGGCGGCGATCCACGGCTATGTTCCCGAAGCGATGATGCTGCAGATCATGGGCGGCGAGGCCTGGTGGTCGGTGCCGGCCGCAGTGGCCGTGGGCGTGCCGATGTACACCAATGCGGCCGGCGTCATCCCCATCGTCGAGGCCCTGCTCGGCAAGGGCGCGGCGCTGGGCACGACACTGGCCTTCATGATGTCGGTGATCGCGCTGTCGCTGCCCGAAATGATCATTCTCAAGCAGGTGCTGAAGTTCCGGCTGATCGCGATCTTCATCGCGGTCGTCGCCAGCGGGATTCTCGCCACCGGCTTCCTGTTCAACGCCATCCTCTGAAAGGACACTTCCATGAAAACCGTCAAGGTCTACGGCCCCGGCTGCGCCCGGTGCGAAACCACCGAAAAAATGATCAAGGACGCCGCCGCCAAACTCGGCGTCGAGGTCGAGGTGGAGAAAATCACCGACGCCAGATCCATGGCCATGGCGGGCGTAATGTCGACGCCGGGCATTTCGGTCGACGGCAAGCTGGTCCATGCCGGCGGCCTGCCCGATGCGGCCAGGCTCGAAGGCTGGCTCAGCGCATGATCCGCATCATCGCCGCCGCCGCGGTTCTGGCCATTCCCACCCTCGCCCATGCCCAGCCGCTTGAGATTCAACCCGTCACCGACGGTGTCTGGGCCATTGTCGGCGAGACCGAGCAGCGCAGTCCAGAAAATCTCGCCAACAACGCCACCTTCGGCCTCGTCGTGACTGACGCAGGCGCGGTGCTGATCGATCCCGGCGGGTCCCATAAAGGCGCGAAAATGCTGCATGACGCCATCCGCGGCCTCACCGACCAACCGGTGATCTTTGTGATCAACACCGGCGGACAGGATCACCGCTGGCTGGGCAACGGCTATTGGCAGGCGCAGGGCGCCAGTGTGATCGCGTCCGAGGCGGCCGTGGCGGACCAAAAGGCCCGCGGCTCGATGCAGATGAGTGCGCTGGCGCAATTGCTCGGCGACGGGCTCGCGGGAACCGAGCCATCCCATGCCGACATCAGTTTTAAGAGCGATTACACGCTCGATGTCGGCGGCCTCAGCTTTCAGATCATGCATCGCGGCTCCGCGCACACGCCGGGCGATGCCTTCGTCTGGCTCGAAGACCGCGACGTGATGTTCACCGGCGACATCGTCTATGTCGACCGCATCCTCGGCAACGGGCCGGCGCGCAACATCAAGAGCTGGATCGAGGTGTTCGACGCCATGGCGGCGTTCGATCCGGCCCATATCGTGCCGGGCCATGGCAAGGCCACCGATCTGGCGACGGCGCGGCGCGACACCTATGATTATCTGGTGAACCTGCGCACCCGGATCGGCGCGCTGATCGAAGCGGGCGGCGACATCATGGAAGCCCCCGCAATCGACCAGTCGGCCTGGGCCTATCTGGAGCAGTTCGACAGCCTCGCCGGCAGCAACGCCCAGGCGACATTCGAAGAAATGGAGTGGGAATGATGCTGGAGTACCATGTCACCGCCCGCCGCATCGACAGCCATGGATCGGAAGCCGCAACAAAGGACGCGAAAATCCTGCTCGACACCGACATGGCGGGCCGGGATGACGCCTTCAATCCGGCCGAGATGCTGCTGGCGAGCCTCGCCGCCTGCATGCTGAAAGGCGCCGAGCGGGTGGCGCCGATGCTGGACTTCGACCTGCGCGGCATCGAGGTGAGCCTCCACGGCCAGCGCCAGGACAGTCCGCCGAAGATGGTGCGCATCGATTACGAGATTGTGGTGGAGACCGACGAAACCGATCAGCGGCTCGACCTTTTACATCGCAACATCCTCAAATACGGCACCATCTCCAACACGCTGGCCGAGGCGACGGAGCTTGCCGGGACAATCCGGCGAAAGGCCTGAGCAAAGGGCGTGATCCGGGAAAAGCGGCTGGGTCACCACGCTACGTCGAGGGCACGCCGTAGGCGGACAGAAAGATCCGCACCGCTTCGAGCGCATGGGCATGCAGCTCAGACTGAGAAGGGATGCCGCTGTCGCCCAACAGCATGGCGGCGTTTGTCGGCGCGCCCATGACCATCCAGTTGAACTGGGTGGCGGCGAGATGCGGATCGCACTCACGGATCTGGCCGATCGAGATGTAATGGCCGAGCGCCCGGGCGATCCGCCGGATCGAGACCAGCGGCCCGTTTTCGTAGAGCGAGCGGCCGAGCTCGGGAAATCTTTCGGCCTCGCCGATGACCATGCGGCGCAGTTGCATCAGCCGCGGCGTCATGACGATGCTGAGCTGGTCAAGCGCGACCGCGGTCAGATAGTCCCGCACAGGGCTATCATCGAGCGCGTCCTCGGTGTGTTCGCCGATTGCGCGCGCCGCACCGCCGGTCATCGCCGCGATTACCTCCAGAAACAGCGCTTCCTTGGACTGGAAACGGGCATAGACCGTCTGCTTGGAGACCGAGGCCGTCTCCGCGATCGCATCCATGTTGGCGCCGAGAAATCCCGAGTGCAAGAACACCTGTTCCGCCGCCGCCAGGATTTTCTCCCGGCTGCGCCGGACCCGTGTGGCTGCACCATTCGACATGTCCCGGCCTTTGCGGTTGCGAAGCCCCGAGCATAGCACTTGATCTTGACAAATCAAACTGGACTGTCCAGTCTAATCAATATCGAGACAAGGAGAGCATCATGAGCGATTATCAAGAAGTGGGCTGCGCCTGCGGCAAGGTGCGATTGCGCCTTGACGGGCCACCGATCGCCAGCGTCGAGTGTCTGTGCACGAGTTGCCGCGAGGCCGGAAAGATCCTCGAAACCCTGCCCGGTTCTCCGAAAATCGTCGATGGCAAGGGCGCCACGCCGGTCGTCATGCAGCGCAAGGACCGCGTCGAGATTGTCTCCGGCTCCGAGCATTTGAGGGAATTTCGCCTGTCGCCAAAAGCTGCGACACGACGCGTCGTCGCCACTTGCTGCAACACGCCGGTGTTCCTGGAATTCACCGGTGGCCACTGGCTCAGCCTCTATGCCGGGCTCTGGCCAGATAACGCGCGGCCAAAACTTGAATTGCGCACCATGACGGGCGATCTCGATGACCCCTCCGCCCTGCCCGATGATGTGCCGAACCTGAAACAGCATTCGCTGACCTTTTACGCCCGGGTTCTGGGCGCATGGATCCGGATGGGGTTCCGCAGCCCGAAATTTTCCGTCGAGGGAGAACTCAATGTCTGACAGTGCGGACAGGATCGAAATCGAAAGCATCACCTCGCCGCACCACACCCAACGGGTCAACCGCGCCAGATACATGGCCATGCGCGAGGCGCTGCTGCCCGTGCTACCCGATGGCCCGCCGGGGATCACTGTCGCTGAAGCGAAAGACGCGCTGCTCAAGCATCTGTCTGAAGAGCACTTCCCGGGTGGAGAAAAGGCCGGCTGGTGGCTCAAGGCGGTGCAGTTGGACCTCGAGGCCAAGGGGGTGATCGCGCGCGGGACGGCCAAACCGGTGCGACTCTTTCGCCGCGCCTAGGAACAGGTCCGGCTTTGGTTGCGTGGCCCGCTCCTTTCGGGCAAAGATGCCGCATGGCCAAGGAAATTGAGCGCAAATTCATTGTCGACAGCAACGCCTGGCGCGCCGCCGCCGCGACGTCGAAGAGCATTGTCCAGGCCTATGTCGCCATCGACGGCGACACCTCGGTGCGGGTGCGCATCAGTGACGGCGCCGAGGCGCGGCTGACGCTGAAATCCGGCTCTTCCGGCATGACCCGCGACGAATTCGAATACCCCATTCCGCTTGCCGATGCGCGCGAGCTGGTGGCGGCCAGCCGCGGCCGGCTGATCGCGAAGACCCGCCACATCGTCAC
>LADQ01000010.1 GCA_000961635.1 Hoeflea sp. BRH_c9
GCCGAGGCCCGGCTGGCGCAACCAGGGCAGACGCGGACCGCCGCCGCCAACGGCGAATGCTGCGTCGAGATCGTCTCACCGATTGCCGGCACCATCCTCTCGCTCAACGCCAAGAGCGAGCAAGCCGTCAGCGTGGGCCAGATGATCGCCGAAGTCGGCGATCCATCCGATCTCGAGATCACGGTCGACCTGCTGTCCGCCGATGCAGTGAAGGTGCGTCCGGGCAGCCCGGTGCTGATTACTGACTGGGGCGGCCCGGAGGTTTTGCAGGCGCGGGTCGAACGCATCGAACCGTCAGCCTTCACCAAGGTTTCCGCCCTGGGCATCGCCGAACAACGGGTCAACGCCATCATCGCTCTCACCGCCCCGCCACCGGACGATCTCGGCCATGGGTTCCGGGTGATCGCCAATCTCATCACCTGGTCTTCCGACGCCGCCTTGCAGATCCCCGTCAGCGCGCTTTACCGCGATGGCGGAGACTGGGCGGTGTTCAGGGTCGAGAATGAAACGGCGCGGGTGACCCCGGTCGAAATCGGCCACATGACCGACCGGCGCGCACAGATCCTGTCTGGCCTGTCGGAGGGCGATCAGGTGATCCTCTATCCCGGCGACGCATTGCAGGACGGCAGCCTTGTCGGCGACCGGGCGGCGGCTGAATGAACTTAATCAGCTGCCCCCGGCCAGCCTTTTCAGCTTGGCGATCGCCGTCTCCGGATTTTCGCCATAGGCAATGGTGCCCTTGAATGTGCCATGCCGGTCGATGAGAAACACCGAGGCCGTGTGATCCATGGTGTAATCGCCGTCTTCGGTGGGAACCTGGGCCGCGTAGACATGCCAGGCGGCGACCACTTTGGCGATTTCATCTGGATCACCGGTGATGCCTGTCACCCTGTCGGTAAAGGCTTCCGAATAGCCTTTCATGATCTCCGGCGTGTCGCGTTCCGGGTCGACCGAGATGAAGAACGCCTGCAGCTCGCGGCCTTCCTCGCCCAGCGCTTCCAGCCAACCGGCCATTTCATACAACGTGGTCGGACAGACTTCCGGGCAGCGGGTGAAGCCGAAATAGAGCAGCGTCGGACGCCCCTCGAATGCGGCCTGGGTGATCGGCGCGCCATTGTGGTCGACCAGCGTGAACGTGGTCCCGAGCTTCATGCCGGCGGTCAATGATCTGTCGGTGCCCTGGACCGCATATTGCCAGCCCAGGAAACCGAGCGAGAGCAGGAACAGGGCGGCGATCGCCGCCCCTATCCCGGTTTTCAATCCAAACCGTGGTCTGGCGGAGCTTGGCGACATGGGTCAACCGCCCTGCTTCATTGTGCCATGGTTCATCTTGCCGGTTCCGTCCATCTTCATGTTGTTCTGCATGGCCCTGATGTCCTCGACCTGAAACTCAAGCTCGATGGCGCCGGCCTTCTCGAAGGTGAGCTTTGCCTTGCGGATTTCGCCAACCTTGAACTGGCTGTCGATGCCGATGAACATGACGTGATAGCCGCCCGGCTTGAGCACCACTTCGCCGCCGGCGGGAATTTCCAGGCCATCGGCCAGCTGGCGCATCTTCATGACCTCGCCATCCATGGCCATTTCATGAATTTCGACCCGGTCGGCGAATGTGGCCTCGCCGGCGATCAGCCGGTCGGCTTCCGCGCCAGTGTTGCGGATGGTCATGTAGCCGCCGGAAACCGGGGCGTTGGGCGGCGTGGCGCGGGCGTAGGGATGCTCGATCTCGAGCGAGCCGAGCTTGAAGTCATGGGCGGAAGCCGCTGCGGCCGAGAGGCCAAGAATGGCGGCGGAGAGAAGAAGAGCGATGCGTTTCATGATGTTAGCTTTCTGTGCAAAGCGCCCTGATGGACGCGGGATCAATCAAGCCTGGGAGAGGGCGTCATTCGACGATTCCAGGCCGAACAAAGGGGAAATTGGCGACGCAGGCGCATTGGCCGGCGATCAGTCCAGGAGCCACGGCAAGCGCAAGGTCGCGCCAGCCAGGCAAGAAATTCAGGCTGTGAAGGAAGGGGGACCGCGCGGGGAAGCGCCGTGCCGCAGGGCCGAATAGGCCAGCCTGGCGTCCCGGGGGAGCGCAAGCTCAGCTGCGGCAAACCAGCGGGTGATCACATAGCCGCCCAAGGGGGACGGCAGATCAACCGAGGAGACAATGCGGCAGGCTTCGCAATGATTGGCCGCGGCATGGCGGGGGTCGTTTTCTTCGCCGGTCAGGCAGAGATCAGGCAGCGTGCCATCGGGAAGAACGTAGGATGCGAGATCGACACTCGAAATCACCCGAGCGGCGTCATTCAGGGCGAGCGGCTTGTGGGCGAAGGCGACAAGCAGCAGCGACAGCGCGCAGAGCATGCGCACCAGTCCCGTTCCGCTCATTGTCCGTCGTATCCCGATCATGTCGCGATTGCGCCCTTGGCCTGACCTGCGATGTCTTGGATCAGTATACGTTCGCTGCACCGCTCGCAAGGACTTCGCAGGTTCTGCGTCAAGATGCGGCATCAGCCTTTCATGCCCGCAAGCCGGCCAATACCGTTACCGTTTCCTGAACGCCAGGCATCCGTTGGCCAGCGCCGGCAGCACAATCCAGGCGCCGTCGGCATAGAGCGATTTGCCTGCCTCTCCACCCGTCATGTTGACCACGACCATGTGGCTCCCGGTGCGCAGGATCCGCGCCTCCGGCCCGAGATTTTCGACGATCCTGTGTTCTGGACCGATCGCCAGAAACTCACTGGACATCGGCAGGAACCGCGCTGAGGCGGCGAGCGCCAGAAACCAGCCAGACAGGATCGCCAGCAGCATTGCCACATGGGTGGTGACATTCATCGCGGGCGATCGGGTCCGGTGTGCAGCCTTCAAGGTCCTTGCCAAGGTCAATCATCCCGTTCCGGGCCGAAGCCGGTTACATCTTGTCAGTGCCTTGCCCATTATCATGATTTCAGGTGCCCAGTTCCACCAGTCTTTGCCGCAGTCCGCGCCAGACAAATTCTGCACCGGCCACCTCCAGTTCACGCTTGGCCAATTTGGCGGCGCGCGATAATGTTTGGTGTGACCGGTCCGGGGGCGGACCCGGCCCAACAGCAAATCCCGGCCGGCGTCAATTTCCGGCCGCACATCGCGGGACTATCCATGAACAAGATCACGCGGAGATCCCTGCTCGCCGGTGCGGGCGCTGTCGCTGGCGCGGGCATCTACGGATATTGGGATCGCCAGACAATTCCCGCCGGACTGGCTTTCCCCGATCCCCAGGCCCGGGAAACCGGCACGATCCTCAATGACGCCAGCCTGCTCAATCCCACGCCGGTGGCGCGGCATCTGACACTCTCGGAAGCCCCGGAAGGCAAGCTCTTGACCGCGCTCAGGGCTGAATTGTCGGACGCGCATTCAGCCGGGCGGGCATTCTCGGCAAGTGCGGCGCGTCATTCGATGGGCGGGCAAAGCCTGCCGCGCGACGGAACCGTGGTGACGTTCGAGCAGAGCGCACTTGAGGCCGACACCACGGCAGGCACCTTTCGCGCGGCGGCGGGCGTTCGCTGGAGCCAGGTGATCGCAGAACTGGACAAGATCGGTTTCTCGCCAAAAGTGATGCAGTCCAACAATGATTTCGGGGTCGCCAGCACATTCGCGGTCAACGCCCATGGCTGGCCTGTGCCGCACAGCGCCTTTGGCAGCACCGTGCGCTCGATCAGGCTGATGCGGGCCGATGGCGAGGTGATCACCTGCTCGCGCACGGAAAATGCCGACCAGTTCAGCCTCGCTATGGGCGGCTACGGGCTCAACGGCATAATCCTCGATCTCGAGGTCGAGATGGTGAAAAACCAGCTTCTGGAGCCGGCATTCGAGCTTGTCAGCGGTGCGGAATTCGGTCCGAAATTCGCCGCGACCCTTGCCGCCGACCCATCGATCAGCATGGCCTATGGGCGGCTCGACGTCACCATTGACGGTTTTTTCGACAAGGCGCTGATGATCACCTACCGGCCTGCCGCGGATCAGGCCGATCTGCCGCCCGCTTCCGGCTCGGGCTTCATGAGCAAGGTCTCGCGCGACATTTTCCGCGCCCAATTGGGATCGGACCGGGCCAAGCGGCGGAGATGGTTCATCGAGACCCAACTCGGACCGCGTGTCAGCGCTGGCGGCGTCACCCGCAACAGCCTGATCAACGAACCGGTGGCAACGCTTGATGACGGCGACCCGGCGCGAACCGACATCCTGCACGAGTATTTCGTCGCCCCTTCCCGGTTCCACGAGTTCATTGCCGCCTGCCAGGATGTGATTCCGTCGTCCTATCAGGAATTGCTCAACATCACGCTGCGCTATGTGGCGACCGACACCGACAGCGTGCTCACCTACGCCACCGAACCAAGGATCGCCGCCGTCATGCTGTTTTCGCAGGAAATATCGGTTCGCGGCGAAGCCGACATGGCGCGGATGACCCAGGCGCTGATCGAACGGACGCTGGAGATCGGCGGCGCCTATTATCTGCCCTACCGGCTGCACGCCAGCGACGCGCAATTCCAGCGCGGTTACAAACGCGCGGCGGAGTTTGCCGAACGCAAGCGCCTGGCCGATCCCGGCCTTGTGTTCCGCAATGCGCTGTGGGACCGCTACATGGCGAAGCTTTGAGAGCAGGGGCACGACATTGAGACCAGGATTTTCATCATGATCACATTACGTTCGATATCGGCTGTTTACGCCGTGGTGCTGCTCGGCGCGGCAAGCCTCAACTACATCCCCGGCCTGACCGACAGCGAAGGCCGCGCCTTCGGCATCTTCGCGCTCGACATCTATGACGACCTGCTGCATCTCGTCTCGGCGCTCTGGGCGACTGTGGCCGCCTGGCTCGGGCGCGGGGCGGCGCGGACGTTCCTGTTGTATTTCGGCATTCTCTATCTCGGCGACGGGCTGCTCGGTCTCGCCACCGGGTCGGGTTATCTCGATCTGGGGATCATCAATTACGGTGTGGTCGACCTTGATTTCGGCTTCAAGATCCTCGCCAATCTGCCGCATATCGCGCTCGGCGGCATTGCGGTTCTCGCAGCACTTCTGGTCGAGCGGAACAACCGGGCATGAGCCGGCTCTGGCGGGTGATCAAATGGACGTTGCTGGCGCTGGTGCTTGGCCTGGCGGCGCTGTTGTCGCCGGTGGCCTATGTCGAAAGCTTCTGCCGCGCTGACCCGGAGGCGCAGGACTATCAGCCGTTGATCACCGATCCGGATTTTCAGCGCGCCGAAGCCAACAGCTACCTGACCTATCCCGAATGGCATATCGTCTATGCCTATGAGGGCCTGGCCAAAACCCTGGAAACCCAGGACGAGCACGCCTTCGATTACAGTTCGAGCATTGCCGGTTTCTGGCGCTCCTTCTGCGCCTTGAACCAGCAGGCCAACCGCCACGGCGGCGGCGATTTCAACACCCGCGCCACGATCCATGTCATCGGCGCGAGCTTCACGCTCGAACTGATGATGAAGGCGGCCTATGAGGAAACCATCGGCCGGCTGTTCGCCTTGCTGCGCGGGTCGGAAAAAACGCCGCAGGATCTTTATGCCGCCGAGATGGCGGCGGACTACGCCACATTCCTGCAGCAGGTGCCCTGGTACAAATATGATTTCGAGGCCGCGAAGACCCGATTGTGGGCGGAGCCGGTCACATCATTGGCGCGCTCGTGGGAGCGGCGGCTGGCGCTCGGCGGCGAGTTCAGCGCCAAGTCCGCTTACGCCGGCGTGATCGCGTCGGCGGTTGAAGCCTCCGGCGTTGCCGCGCTTCGGATAAGGAGCGTGGTCAGCGGCCTTGACGCGGCGGCGCTCGGATCGATCGAGGGCGTCGATGTGGCGGGATCAACGGAGGGCGGGCTGATCATCGAAACGCCGCGCTACCGCAAATTCACCCATATCCTCCAGGCCATCCTTGCGGCCGGCGGGACGATCACCGAAATCGCCGGCAATGACGAGATCATGCTGTCGGCTGTCGGGTGGGATGATCCGGATCTCAAGACGCTGAAGCGGGGTGAGATTCTCTCCCGGATCCCGCGTGACGGCCATGATGGCGGCGCCCGCTGGCTGATCGGCGTTGCGGTGCCGGAACTGGGACCTGCGCTTGACGAGATCAAGGCCCAGGGCCTGACGCTCGAACACATCTATGATTACTGATCCGGCTCGATTCAGACCGTGGCGAGGCGGTCGTCGGGAGTGGCGGAGTGACGGGGAAGCACCTGCTAAATGACATTCGCGTGCATGCCGGAAATCTGGCGATGGCTTTTCCCGAATGCGCATTGTATGGCACGACAGCGGACCGCGAAGCGGCGGCATCCGGCGTCCGTTTCCGGTTCTTACGCCCCGCAAAAGACAGTTCAGTCCGGCCAGGCGGCGCGCTGGCGAATACCATAACGACGACAGGAAAAGAGGAAAACGATCCATGAGCATCGCTCTCAAACAGCAAGCGCCAGCCAGATCCTCCTATGACGTGGTGATCGTGGGCGGCGCGATCATGGGTGCCTCGACCGCGTGGTTCCTGTCGGACAATCCCGATTTCAAGGGCTCGGTTCTGGTTGTCGAACGCGACCCGAGCTATGAATTCTCGTCAACCGGACACACCAATTCCTGCATCCGCCAGCAGTTTTCCAGCGAGCTGAATGTGCGGATCTCGCAATATGCGGCCGATTTCTTCCAGAACATGCGCGCCTACATGGGTGGCGACGAGCGCGTGCCCGAAATGAAGATACAGAATTACGGCTACATGTATCTGGCCGACACCGACGCGTTCGCCAATGTCCTGCGCGAAGCCCACAAAGTTCAGGTCAAGGCCGGCGCGGGCACTCGGTTGATGACGGCGGACGAGATCAAGGCCGCCTACCCCTTCTACAATGTCGAGGATATCGTGCTGGGCAGCATCAACACGGTCGACGAGGGATACTTCGACGGCTTCACTATGTTTGACTGGTGGCGCCGGCAATCGAAGGAACGCGGCGTCGAGTATATCGCCAACGAAGTCGTGGCCATGACCCGAAACGGCGCCGGCTCCCGGATCGAGAGCGTGACGCTCGCCTCGGGCGAGGTGATTGGCTGCGGACAAGTGGTCAATTGCACCGGACCGCGGGCGGCGCGGACCAGCCGGATGGCCGGCATCGACATTCCGGTCGAGCCGCGCAAGCGCTACACTTGGGTGTTCACCGCCGAACAGCCGCTCGATCGCGAATTGCCGCTGACGATTGATCCCTCGGGCGTGCACATGCGGCAGGATGGCAAGACCACCTACATGGCGGGCGGCCATTCCGACATCGACCCGGGCGTCGATTTCGATGATTTTTCGATGGACCTGTCGTTGTGGGAGGATCACATCTGGCCGGCGATCGCCACCCGCATCCCGCAATTCGAGGCGATCCGGGTGATCCGCGAATGGACCGGGCACTATGCCATGAACTTTTTCGATCACAACGCGATCATGGGCCCGCATGACGAGGTCGAAAACTTCATCTTCCTCAACGGATTTTCCGGCCATGGCCTGCAGCAATCGCCGGCGATGGGACGCGGCACCGCCGAGTGGCTGACCTATGGCGAATACCGCAGCCTGGACCTGCGCCCGTTCCATTTCGACCGGATCGCGCGCAATGACCCGTTCATTGAGAAGGCGATCATATAGCGCGTGAGATCAAGCTCGCGAAGTGACGTCCTGAAGACCAAGGCCAACCGCCTCAAGCTTGAGCCCACCCACGACTGCCCAGCCGATCACCCTGGCAGGCCGGGCGCAAGCTCGCGTTGCGTTCACCGCTGATCACGGGCCTGTCCGGCTCATTTCAGTCTGGTTGACAGATAGGTTGCGGCCTTGGCCGGCGTTTCGATCAGGACATAATCATCCTCGGGGATATCCACCCCCAACCTTTCGTGCAACGCCGCCACGAGGTTCAGAACATCCATGGAATCAAGCTCCAGATCATCCTGCAACTGGTCGTCCTTCCTGATTGTCGCGGGATCGAGGTCGGGAGCAATATTGACGAGTTCCTCGATGAACAGGGCGTAGAGCGTCTCGTAAGTCATAGGGCCTCCGGGGATTGCAAAAGCTGGTCGATCTCGGTGAGGAAGCGGGCGCCGCGCCGGCCGTCGCTGGTGCGGTGGTCGGCCGCAAGCGTCACCGCCAC